>JANNOU010000112.1:0-9452 GCA_031399305.1 Leptolyngbya sp. SOY_34_metabat_272 | reverse complement strand
CGGCCAACTTCTCAGTGGTGCGCAGTATCGTCATCAACCTGCTGCGCCGCGGGGGCTATGCGTCGGTGACGCAAGCCTGGCGCTGGCTGGCCAATGATTTGACTCTGCTCTGTCGCCTTATCGAATGAATCAGCCCTGCCCACTGGGGGAGGCGCGCCTCCCCCAGACCCCCTGCGCAAGGAGTGAGTGACACTCTGGGCCGGTGACATTTAGCTTCGAATTCCCAGGATTCGCTTTAGAACCTCGTGGGCGAGGTTCTGAGGCTCGGGCCTGAGGCTCAAATACTCGGGCCTGGGGCTCAAATACTCTCGAACCAGGTTCTGAGGCTCGTGGGCGAGGTTCTGAGACTCTCAGGCCAGATTCCAAAGCTCATGAATGAGGTTCTGAGGCTCTCGGGCCAGGTTTTGAGGCTCGTGAATGAGGTTCTGAGCCTCTCGGGCGAGGTTCTGAGACTTACGAATGAGCAAGCGAGGCTCGGACCCAAGTGGCACCGACGGCAGCCCATCACTCACTCCTTGCGCAGGGGGTCTGGGGGAGGCGCGCCTCCCCCAGTGGGGGGTTTGGGGGGCAAACGCCCCCCAAGTCCGGGTTCTCTCACCCCTCCCAACTTCCCCTTCCAACCAACCCCATTCAGCTCGAACCCTACTCGCTGAAGCCCAAAGCTTGACCCCCGATAGATAGAGGCTGCAAAACCAAGCTAGAGGTCAAGATGGTCACATGATTGACTTTTCTGCTTGGGATACCCTCCTGCGCCGGTACGTCGATGACCAAGGCCGCGTCGATTACCACGCCTGGCAAACCGAACAACCTCAGGCCCTCAACACCTGGTTAGCGGGCCTAGCCGAGCTAGAGCTGAGCGCCGAGGCCGACCGACCCCGGCAGCTCGCCTTCTGGCTAAACATCTACAACGCCTGCACCATTGCAACCGTGCTGCAGCGCTACCCCCTCGACTCCATCCAGCCCCAGATCCTAGGACAGCCAAACTGGCTCGCTTTCGTGTGGTTCTTCGTGCGCCCCGCCCACCGCATCGCCCGCCGACTGCTCAGCCTCAACCAGATCGAACACGGCATCCTGCGGCAGCAGTTCGCCGACCCACGCACCCACTTCGCCCTAGTCTGCGCCTCCTTGGGCTGCCCGCTGCTGCGCCGTGGAGCCTACTGGCCCGAGCAGGTAGACGCCCAGCTCGATGAAGACAGCCGCCGCTTTATTAACAACCCCGAGAAAGTCCGCTACGACTCGCTCACCCACACCCTGAGCTGCAGCAAAATTTTCCAGTGGTACCGGGCCGACTTCCTCAAAATCGCCCCCTCGATCCCGGAGTACATCCGCGCCTACCGCGAGACAGGCGAATTTATCCGCTACGCTCCCCAGATCGCCTATTTGCCCTACGACTGGAGCCTCAATCAGCGCAAGTCCTGGTAGAAACGCTTGAGCTGCCTAGCTGGCACGCCAAAACCCCACAGAAAACCAATCGCCAGATGGATCGCCGTCGCCTTCAGCGCCCCCCAACGGGCAATGCGACGGTCAGAAGTCTGCACCACCCGGTTCACCAAGCGGATCCGCCCGCGCCGCACCAGCTTGAGACACAAATCGGCCTCCTCCATAATTGGCAGACCAGGGTCAAAGCCGCCACAGGCCCAAAAATCGGCCCGACTACAGAAGATCACCTGATCGCCAAACAGCAACCGCAGACCCCTGAAAAATAAATGGGGCCGAAACAGCAACGGCGCGTAGAAGGTCTTGAGATAGTTGTGCAGCGACACCGCCCAATGCGTCTGCCCCGGCCCAGCGATCAGGGCAATGAAGCCGCCACAAACCACGCCCGGCTCCGCCAACACCCGCCGCAGGACAGCCACCAGATCGCTCGGCACCCAGGTATCGGCGTGCAAAAAGCATAAAATCTCGCCCGTCGCCGCCGCTGCGCCCTGATTCATCTGCACCGAGCGTCCGCGCTGAGCGGCAGGCAACACCCTTACCCCCGCCGCCTGGGCAATCGCCACTGTGGCATCTTCGCTCTGCGCATCCACCACCCAGATCTCCCAGGCCGCCGGGTGCAGCACAGACAGTTGACTTAAGGTCTGCGCTAGACCCGCCGCTTCATTGAGCGTGGGAATGACAATAGAGACGCGGGGAGCCGTGAATTCAGGCAGCTGGGCTGGCAGGTTTAGATCGGTCACCAGGATTTATGCACCTGCTGCTGTTGAGTTGTCCAGTTGCCCTGTAATTTTAAGGCCATGCCGCAGATGTTTATCTTTTGCGCCGATCGCCCTCAGCTGGTGCGAGAAATTAAAAAAACAGCAACCCTAAACATCGACATCGCTTTGCTACTCTTATAATATTTGGAATACTACCGAGAGAGGTTTTACCTGCATGGCAACCAAGTCTACCGTCAAGGACAAGCTGGAACAGTATCGCAAGCTCCAGGAGCAACTTCAGCAGATTGAGAGCGAGATCAACATCCCACCCAATTACCGGGAGGGGGGTCGAATTGAGGAAGGCATCAAACTTCAGAGTGTCCTGGACGGGCTTGAGGATCTGGGCTTGTCGCCACACCAGTTGGCAGATTACATGGCCGCTAAAAAGATCGTCCCCAAAGGCTTTGTGCCCACAGACGGGGCAGGCAAAGGGCTCAGCAAAGGGCTCAGCAAAGGCAAAGCGGGCACCCGTAATAACCAGTTCAGCCGCCTGACCAGTGAGCGGCGGACCTGGCTACAGTCTGCGGTTGAGGATAATCCCAAGGTCGAGGCGGACGACTTCGTCGAGTTGCTCAACAAGGAGTTCGACGGTAACTTCTCACCGGAAGCAGTGGGCAAGTTGGTCGAAGAGTTCCGAGGTTAAAATCTACGAGCCTGGTCCACTCCTGAAGGGGCGTGAGCGACCAGGCTTGTGATGGTTTGGCCTACATCTGAACGGTTTTCATGCGACGGGGGGTGACAAGCCAGTATGCCAGCCAAGGACCGATCCGGATTGCCGGTCAACGAACCTTATGTGCTTTTGCGCAATCGCCTCCAGTACCAGGGCCGAAAGTTTGGCTATCGTGTAGACCACCTGCGTCTGCCCAACCGCTCCGAGGGAGATTGGGAGTGGATTCAACATCCCGGCGGTGCCCTAGCCGTGCCAATTACAGCGGACGGTAAGCTAGTATGCGTCCGTCAGTATCGGTTTACGACGCAGGCTAGACTGTTAGAGTTTCCCGCAGGCACGGTCGAACCGGGCGAAAGTCCTGCCGAAACCATCCGCCGCGAAATCGAAGAAGAAACTGGTTATCGCGCCCACCGTTGGGAGAACCTGGGCCAGTTTTATCTGGCTCCCGGCTATTCCGATGAGATTATCTACGCTTTTGTCGCCCTGGACTTAGAAAAGCTAGAGACGGCCCCCGCTCTCGACGAAGACGAAGATCTCACGGTCGAACTATTCACGCCCCAGGCGATGGCAGCGGCGATCCTGGCAGGCGAACTCATTGATGCCAAGACGATCACCAGCTTTTATCTGGCGCAGCGCTTCTGGCAGTAGAACCGCTGCTACCCAAAGTTCTAGGCATTCACTAGCCGGTGCATTCACGCCAGGGACGGGATTCCGAACCGTAGCCGCGTTGCAATGTTTCTTTAGATATGTGAAGTTAACGGAAGTGCTGTGACCCTGTCCTGACTATGCCGTTCTCGCCTGTCGTTCGTGCACTCGCACGTTCCACCCTGCTGTCGGAACTGCTCAGCCGCCTGGAGCGGCAGCGGCACCTGGCCCTGCGTGGCGTGCCGCGCTTGCCCAAGGGCCTAGTCAGTGCAGCCCTTGCTCAAACCCAGTCCCGCCCGTTGCTGGTGGTCACCTCTACCCTGGAAGAGGCGGGCCGTTGGTGCGCCCAGCTCGAAGCGATGGGCTTTGGCGCGGTGCATCTGTACCCGACCTCTGAGTCCTCACCCTACGAGCCATTCGATCCTGAGGCCGAGATGACCTGGGGCCAGCTGCAGGTGCTGGCCGAGCTGGTGGCCCCGCCCCAGCCGGACAAAACCCTGGCGATCGTCGCCACCGACCGCGCCCTACAGCCCCACCTGCCACCCCTCGAGGTTTTCCGCGACTATTGCCTGACCCTCAGCCGGGGCATGACCCAGAGCCTGGTGCAGGTCAGCGAACAGCTCAGCAAGCTTGGCTACGAGCGTGTGCCCCTGGTCGAGACCGAAGGCCAGTGGAGCCGTCGCGGTGACATCGTAGACCTCTTCCCCGTGTCGTCGGAACTGCCGGTGCGCCTAGAGTGGTTCGGCGACGAGCTAGAAAAGATCCGCGAATTCGACCCGGCCAGCCAGCGCTCGCTCGACCCGGTGCCTGCTGTGGTCCTGACCCCCACCGGCTACGGTCCCCTGCTGGTGCCGCGTCTGCAGGCCTTGGACCTGAGTGCCCACCTCAATTTAGAAGCCCAGGAGAAGCTGCAAGCGGGCATCGCCCCCGAGGGCAGCCGTCGTTTCCTAGGACTGGCCTTCGAGCGCCCCGCCTCGCTGCTGGACTACCTGAGCGCCGATTGTTTGATCGCGCTGGACGAAGTCGAGCAGTGCCGTGCCCACGCCCAGCGCTGGTTCGAGCATGCCGCAGAACACTGGCAGGAAGTTGCCGGAGACTCTCCCCTGCCCCGCATCCACCGACCGTTCGCTGAGATCCTGGCCCAGGCCGAAAGCTTCAGCCATCTGACCCTGAGCGAGCTAGTCGAAGAGGGCAGCGGCGGCCTGAACCTAGCCAGTCGGCCGGTGCCCGCCGTGCCCCATCAATTCGGCCAGCTTGCCAGAACTCTGCGCGATGAGCGGGATCGCAGCTTTCAGGTCTGGTTACTCTCGGCTCAGCCGTCACGCGCGGTGGCGCTGCTACAAGAGCACGACTGTCCAGCTCAGTTCGTGCCCAGCCCCCGCGATTTCCCGGCAATCGACAAGCTGGTCACCCAGCACACCCCCGTAGCACTCAAGTATTCGGGGCTGGCCGAGCTGGAGGGCTTTATCCTGCCCAGCTTCCGTTTGGTGCTGGTCACCGACCGAGAGTTTTTTGGGCAGCACAGTCTGGCGACGCCGGGCTATGTGCGCAAGCGCCGTCGCAGCGCCTCGCGCCAGGTCGATCCCAACAAGCTCGGCCCCGGCGACCACGTGGTCCACAAAAACCACGGCATCGGCAAGTTCTTGAAGCTGGAGAGCCTGAGCGTCAATCGCGAGACGCGCGAATACCTGGTGATCCAGTACGCTGACGGCCTGTTGCGCGTCGCCGCCGACCAAGTGGGCGTCCTGTCGCGCTATCGCACAGTCGGCGATACCCAGCCCGAACTGCATCGCATGTCGGGCAAGACCTGGGAAAAAACCAAGAGCAAGGTCAAAAAAGCGGTCAAAAAAGTCGCCGTGGACCTGCTCCAGCTCTATGCTCAACGCGCCCAGCAGCAGGGCCACGCCTTTAGCCCTGACACCCCCTGGCAGCGCGAGATGGAAGAGTCGTTCCCCTACCAGCCGACCCCAGACCAGCTCAAGGCCACCCAGGATGTCAAGCAGGACATGGAGAGCACCCGCCCGATGGATCGCCTGGTCTGCGGTGACGTCGGTTTTGGCAAAACCGAGGTGGCGATCCGGGCCGTGTTCAAGGCGGTGACGGCGGGCAAGCAATGTGCGTTGCTGGCCCCCACCACAATCCTGGCGCAGCAGCATTACCATACACTGCGTGAACGCTTTGCCCCCTATCCGATCCAGATCGGGCTGCTCAACCGCTTCCGCAGCGCCAACGAACGCAAGGAGATCTTGCAGCGACTGGCGACTGGCGAGCTGGATATTGTGGTTGGCACCCATCAGCTGTTGGGCAAGGGGGTGGGCTTTCGCGAGCTGGGCCTGCTGGTAGTGGATGAAGAGCAGCGCTTCGGTGTTAACCAGAAAGAGAAGATTAAGTCGCTCAAAACCCAGGTGGACGTGCTCACGCTCACCGCCACGCCGATCCCGCGCACCTTATATATGGCCCTATCGGGGGTGCGCGAGATGAGCCTGATTGCCACGCCGCCGCCATCGCGCCGCCCGATTAAAACCCACCTGATGTCCTACAACCCCGAGAGCGTGCGCTCGGCTATACGCCAGGAACTCGACCGGGGCGGGCAGGTGTTCTATGTGGTCTCGCGTGTTGAGGGCATTGAAGAAACCGCCGGCAAGCTGCGCGAGGTGTTGCCCGGCGTGCGTCTGGTGATCGCCCACGGCCAAATGCAGGAGGGTGAGCTGGAGGCGACCATGCTCACCTTCAATAACGGCGACGCCGACATCCTACTGTGCACCACGATCATTGAGTCGGGCCTAGACATCCCCCGCGTCAACACGATTTTGATCGAAGACGCTCAGCGCTTCGGACTCGGCCAGCTCTATCAGTTGCGGGGCCGTGTGGGCCGGGCCGGTATCCAGGCCCATGCCTGGCTGTTCTACCCCAAAGAGGGCAGCCTCTCGGATGCCGCTCGAGCGCGGCTGCGGGCAATTCAGGAGTTTACCCAGCTCGGCTCGGGCTACCAGCTGGCGGTGCGCGACATGGAAATTCGGGGCGTGGGCAATCTGCTGGGGGCGGAGCAGTCGGGGCATATGGACGCCATCGGCTTCGATTTGTATATGGAGATGCTCCAGGAGTGCCTCAACGAGATCCGCGGCCAGGAGATCCCCAAGGTGGACGACACGCAGATCGACCTGTCACTGACCGCGTTCATCCCCGTCGACTACATCCCCGACCTCGACCAGAAGATGAGCGCCTACCGCACCGTGGCGACCGTGGCGCACAGCCGCGACTTGGCCCAAATTGCTGCCGACTGGATCGACCGCTACGGCCCACTGCCCGCGGCGGCCAACCAGCTGCTGCGCGTGATGGAACTCAAGCTGACTGCCAAGCAACTGGGTTTCTCGCGCATCCGACCGGGCACCGCTGCTGATGGCGGCAAGCAGCACGTGGTCCTGGAAACGCCGATGGAGGAACCTGCCTGGAATCTGCTCAAAGCCAATTTGCCCAGCCACCTGAGCGCCCGCTTTGTCTACCAGCGCGGTCAGGTGACGGTACGCGGCCTGGGGGCACTGGCCGCAGACAAGCAACTGGAGAGCTTGATCGACTGGCTCGGCAAGATGCAGGGGGCTCTGCCGGAGCCGGTCGCGGTCTGAGCATGACCCAGCGCAAACTCGCCGAAGGCCCCGGCTGGCGGCTGGGCTGGGCACCCGACGCGGGGCAGTTTGTGGGGCTCATCGGCGGCGAGGTCTGGGCGCTGGAGCTAACGGCTGAAGAACTCCAGGACTTCTGCCGTCTGCTGCTGGAATTGAACCACAGCCTGGCAAGCCTGAAAGCCGAGCTGATGGACGAGGAAACCCTGACCTGCGAAGCCGAAACTGAACTGCTCTGGCTGTCGGCGCGGGGTTTGCCAGACCAGTTTGACCTGTCTGTGCAATTGCAAACCGGGCGGCGCGCTGATGGCGGGTGGCCTGCCGCAGCCGTTCCAGCCTTGATCGCCGCCGTGCAAGAACTTCAACCGTTGCTCAGCAGCCAGGCGTGGGTGCAACCCTTCTGAATCGCTTAGGTGAAGGCGGCCCAGAACCAGTGATCCCGCATTTTTTGGATCTGTACGATCTCGCCGCCGAAGGCAGTGACCGGGGGGGCTTGAGGATTGGATCGGTAAATAAACCCAGAGTAGTTATCCGTGACGCCTCGAAAGGTGAAGAAAAAAACCATGAGCGCCTGAGCATCCCGTTCAATCCTGATCTCGCCTCCCCCCTTGGAAAGATGCTGATCTTCGCGAGCTAGGCGGGCTAGGTCGTGCTCATTGGGTCTGAGCGCACCGGCTTTGACCAGCGCCACGACGCGCTCACGCGCCTGCAAATTCAGCTGGAAGTCCAGGTCTACCGCCAAGTCAGTGAACGGGACCAACCAGACGAGGATCAGGGTCAGCACTTGCAGGCCCAGGGGCAGGAAGGCTTTCAGGTGGCCTCGTTTCCTGAGCCGCGAAACGAAGTAGCTCAAGGACCCCAAGAGACTGACCAGGAACAGACCGCCCGCCAGCAGTTCCAGCAAAAACTCAAAAATAAACAAGAGGTCGATCAACCACCACCGAAACAGGTTGATCCCGATCAGCAGGCTGCTGGTGGCGAGGGACGCCCAGAAAACTGGTGGCAGTTCTGGGCTGGGAGTTCGCCTCATGCTGGCTAGGACTTCGACAGTTTCAACTTCGCCAATTTGCCCACCGTTCTGGGTACACCGTATAACTTGCTCAAGAAAAGATTCCAGAGATAGCCGTACTGAGGATAGTACTTGACCAGCAGAAAATCGGAGACCACGTGAAATCGCGGCGGCTTGAGGGAGGGGTCTTTGTCGATGTAGCGAATTTGTGCAGGATTGGGCAGCCAGTGGCCGATGATTCGATCTTTCTCGAAGAATTTAGCCTGCACAAACAAGCCTAACAGCCGATCAAACCCTGTTGAGGGAAGCCAGGTTAAGGCCCCCATTAGATGGGTTGCCTGCGAGAGATCGGGCAGAGCTTTTTGCACCAGGTCGTTCTGCCAAACAATGTTGTTGAAATTCTCGAAGTGGTAACCCTCATTGTCTTTGCGACCAACCAGGGGCCAAACTGCATAGAGGAGATTGAAGCTTTTGTCTAAAGGCGCGACTGGAACTTCCAATAATCCTAGATAGTTGCCATCTTGATAGGGATAAGGATTTTCGGATGTCTTTTTGCAGATTGCCAACTGCTCGAGGTCGGGGATTGCGCCCCAGTCTTGCTTGATTTTGTCCTCGTTCTTGAAGTCGATATTGTCTTTTTTGAGCCGCAGAATCCAGCTTTGAGGAAACCGTTGGAAGTAGGCAGCGGCAAGTTTGACTACTTCTGGATGCACAAAGTCGTCATCATCCAACGCCAGCAGGTAGTCGCCGGAGGCGTTGAGCAGCGCCACAAATCGCTGCATCATCTCGCCTTTGTAGGGGCTGGTCAAGGTTTTGACCCTGGAATCGCTGATCGCTTTAGTGGGAACGCCGGGCGGGTAAACCAGAATGAACTCAACTGCTCCTTCAACGCGCAGCAGTTGTTCTAACCAGTAGGCTGAGAAGTTCCCCCGCGTGGGAGTTACGATCGATAGAATCGGCTTTTCACTCATGGCTGCGTCCAGACGCATGCATAAAGCTATGAATTGAAAAAATCTCAAGTTCAGACTAACCAATATTTTTTAAGGCGTCAACTTAATCAAGCAATCATTGAATTTAGATGTAGTTTCGATAAAGCGATTCCAATCTCAAAAACAGGAAAAGTTCGGCGCGAGCTAGCTGCCTCAGCGCGCTGTTCCAGATTCAATTCGGTCGGTAGGGAACAAAGTCTCCTGAAGTCCTTGACGAAATAGAACACTTGTACTATTTTCATCCTGTAGACTCCACTTCCAATCTAGGAGCGAGTCAGGCATGCTTCAGATCACCAATGGTGACTGCGCAGGGGAGGTACTCCG
>JANNOU010000086.1:0-44936 GCA_031399305.1 Leptolyngbya sp. SOY_34_metabat_272 | reverse complement strand
GCAGGCGGTCGCGGCCAGCAGGGTGGGGATCATCACCACGCCGAACCAGCCGATGTACAGCCGGTTTTCGGTGGAGGTAATCCACTCGCAGAACTGCTGCCACGCGTTTCCGCTCTGGCGACGTTCTAAGGTTGCAGTCATGATTGCAAATAGCCCTCTGTGAGAACTGGCGAATCGTCCATGTTTAATACTGATAACGGAATTTTTACGAAATATCAAGCAGTTTGACATCTCTCTCAGCAAAGTCCTCAGCCAGGGAGCTGCTGTATTGCCCGACACAAGCCGCCCCTGCCGACTACTTGCACGTATACTGGCAAAATTGAAATGTAAAGCGCGTTCAGGATGTACCGCCCGTGCAAATGGCTCCTACCAGCAGTGGTCGTCGGCTGCACTACGCCGTGCTCGGCTCTCGCCGGCCCAGCAACTACCTCTGGGCGAGTGTGATTAGCCTGGGAGCAAGCGGCTTTTTCCTCTCTGGCCTCTCTAGCTACCTACACGTCAACCTGCTGCCGTTCACCGATCCGACTCAGCTGATCTTCGTCCCCCAGGGACTAGTCATGGGACTCTATGGCACCGCAGGTCTGCTGCTGGCCAGCTATTTGTGGCTAGTTATCTCCTGGGACTTGGGTGGCGGCTACAACGAGTTCGATCAGGATGCAGGCGAGGCACGCATCTTTCGTTGGGGCTTTCCCGGCAAGGATCGCAAGGTTGAGCTGCGCTACCCGCTTTCAGACGTACAGGCGATTCGCGTGGACATCCGTGAAGGGATTAATCCGCGCCGAGCGCTGTACCTAAAAATCCGTGGTAGGGGTCAAGTTCCGCTGACCCGTGTTGGTCAGCCACTCGCACTCTCTGAGATCGAAGATCAAGGAGCTGAATTGGCTCGGTTTTTGAGCGTACCTTTAGAAGGCTTGTAGGCCCGCTGTTGGGCAATCGACTTCAGGACTTGAATTGTGACACATCACTTCGCTCGATTCTGGCGGCTGGCCGCGCTGCTGTTCTTCCTCTCCTTACCCCTGGGGGCCTGTCAAGGAACGCAGCTGACTTCGTCGCAGCCGGAGGCGACTCCCAGTGTCGTGCTCTCTCCCGGTGCGCCTAGCGCTAGCAACCCAGCTCCTTCCGGCGTCGCAGCAACCGGTTTAGCCTGCTCCTCACAGCCGACCGCTCAGTATGCTGCGACCCTACCCTGCCTGAACGGCAAGGCAACCATTGACATGACAGTGGGCGGGGGCTCGATCGTGATTGAGGTAGAGGGCAGCGAGGCTCCAATCACCGCCGGCAATTTCGTAGATCTAGTCAACAAGGGCTTCTACAACGGCCTGAGTTTCCACCGCGTGGTCAAGGACCCGACTCCCTTCGTGGTTCAGGGCGGCGACCCCAACGGCAATGGCACAGGTAGCTATACCGACCCTGCCATCTCTCAGACTCGTTACATCCCTTTAGAAATCCGCCCCGCAGGGCCTGAGACTGGCAGTGACTCTCCGGTGGTTTACGGTCAGGTGCTCAACCCCAGTAGTGGCCCGGGACCTGCTCTGCGCCACACGCGAGGGGCTGTGGCCATGGCACGTTCGCAGGAGCCTAATTCAGCCTCCTGCCAGTTCTACTTTGCTCTGGACGACCTCAGTTTTCTCGACGGCGGCTACGCGGTTTTCGGCTATGTCACGCAGGGCATGGAGGTTGTAGACCGCATTCAGCAGGGCGACAAGATCGAGTCCGTCCAAGTGGTCAGCGGCTTGGATAATCTACAAATGCCGGGCGGTTCAGGGACAACGTCGGCCAGTCCATAAAGCTTGAGAAGGCCTGGGGGTGAGCGCTTGCGCGCCCGGATCGACAACGATGTGTTGATTTTGCACCATGAGGATATCCCCCGCTACAAGCGGCAGGGCTCGGTTGTGCGTAACAGCTTCTTCTGGGCACTGCGCTCGATTGCAGGACGCTCAGATTTTGAAAAAGACTGGGAGTTTGAGGCCGAAATCTGGCCAGCGCTCGCTCGCATGCTGCTCTCCTTTAGCGAGTCGGGCTATCTAGGCCTGGCAGAGACCACTCTGGAGTTTGATGCTGAAGAGGCGGGGCCAATTCCTGCGTTGCTGCGCTCAGTCTCTCACCGCGTCTAAGCTTCGGGAATGACCACAACCGGCCTGAGTTGCCCAGCCTGAATTTCCCCTACTCCAAGGAAGTGCGCGTCCGGCCAGCGATGGACTCGCACCCATCCATCCATCCAGTTTTCCTTGCCCTGGGCAGGACGCTCCGCCACGCTGATCATCTGTCCCCAGGACCAGCGTCGGGCAGCCTCTGGCTCCAGGTTGATGCGAGCCAGATGTTCCAGGGCTTGCTCGGGGGGCAGCACAACCTCACCAACGGGGAGCTGCAACTCTAGCTGTTCAAAAGTCAGGCTTTCAGCGAGGCCAAACCCGCTACTATGAGTGCGCCTCAGCTGGGCTAGCGCCCCGCCAGTTCCCAGGCTGCAGCCCAGATCGCGAGCAATCGCTCGGATGTAGGTTCCCGGTCCGCAGATAATCTCCAGGTCAAGTTCTGGCAATTCTCCGGCCCGCCAGTCCAGGACCGTAATCTGGTGGACCACTACCGAGCGTGGACTCGCCTCAACCAACTGACCTGCGCGAGCCAAGTCATACAATCGCTTGCCCTGCACCTGAACCGCACTGTAGGCCGGGGGAACCTGCTCCAGCGGCCCGCAAAAGCCTGCCAGCGCCGCCTCGACCAGCGCCAGAGACAAATGGTTGGCGCTGGGACAAGGCATGGCTTCGCCTGTGAGATCATCGGTGGTTGTGGACACTCCCAAACAGATCGTCGCCCGATAGGCCTTGTCTGACGGCAGAAAGCGCAGCAGCCGGGTGGCACGGCCTACAGCAACAGGTAACACGCCGGTTGCTGCGGGGTCCAGAGTGCCACCGTGGCCGACTTGGCGCGTCTTAAATAGGCGTCGTATCCGCGCCACACAGTCATGGGAGGTCAAGCCAGCAGGTTTGTCGAGATTCAAAAAGCCATGCACGAGGGCAATACTCGCTGAGGATTGGGTAGGCCGGTACTGTCTCTAAGGTACGGACTCTTGGCTGCGCATGGACCTGCTTTTGCTTCTCGATGGAGTGATCTCCGCTAAGGTAATAGATTCGCAACCTTTCCAACCCAAAGATCTGGAATCTTGTCCGATCACTGAGGGGGCAGACCTTGTTTAAGGGCAGTCTAAAGTCAAGGTTGTTCTAGGTGGGTCTGTCGTTGCCAGGGTAGACCTCTAACCAGTGGGGCATTGGCAATCGAATCCGTCCAGCTACGTATGCCGCCGAGGCAGGTTCATGAACGCACTCAGCAGCCATCAGTTAGGAGAGCGCCCACTGACTGAGCAGCCACGCCGTTTTGTGATTGGCGATGTTCACGGGCATTATCAGGGATTGATTGCCCTCCTGGAGCTTCTCCAACTACGCTCCACTGACCAGGTTTACTTTCTCGGAGATCTGATTGACCGGGGACCGGCCAGTGCCCAAGTAGTGGACCTGGTGATGAGACAGGGTTACACCTGTCTATTGGGCAACCATGAGCAGATGTGCCTTGGCGCTCTGCACCATCGCCCGCTCTCCAACACCTGGCAGGCTTGGCTGCTAAGCGGCGGCAACGACACCCTCGACAGCTACGGTAACGGCGGCATCCCACGCACGCATTTGGATTGGCTCGAAAGCCTCCCCCTGTACCTAGATTTGGGCGATGTCTGGTTGGTCCACGCGGGACTCGACCCTGGCCGCGCCATTGTCGAGCAGTCCGCCCACGAGTTCTGCTGGATCCGCGAGCCGTTTCACAGTTGTGCTGAGCCCTATTTTCCCGACAAGCTGATCGTCACGGGTCACACGATCACTTTTACCCTGCCCGGCGTTGAGCCTGGCCAAATTGCCCGAGGCTATGGCTGGCTGGACATTGATACCGGGGCCTATCATCCCCGCAGCGGCTGGCTGACGGCTCTGGATGTCTCCAGCGGCCTAGTCTCTCAGGTGAATGTATTCCTCGGTGAAACACGCCAACTGCCGCTGACAGAGTTGGTCGTGATGGTCGAGCCCAGCAAAATTGGTCGCGCTCACCGTCGCTAGTTTCTCAGTTCCGCCCTTTGCAGGGTTGTCAGGGCAACAGGCTGTGGGAATATGGAGCGCAGATGAATTGTGAGTGACGAGGTTGAGCGATGACCTTGGCCCGCTGGATTGGCCTGATTACCCTACTCACGTCGCTGTTTATCCTTTGGCAAATTCGTCAGGTACTGCTGTCGCTGTTCGCCGCAGTGGTCTTGGCTGTTGCAATCAACAAGCTGGCGGTCTGGCCACAGCGCTGGGGGCTTTCGCGGTTTTGGGCCTTGTTGGTGACCCTAACCGGACTGATTGTGCTCCTGATCGGCTTGGGGAGTTTGGTTTTTCCGCCGTTTGCGACCCAGTTGGAGGAGCTGCAATTGTTGGTGCCTTCGGGGCTACAGCGCCTAGAAAGACTGATTGAAACTCTGGAAGACCGAATCCCTTTCCTATCGACTGAAGCCTTGAATATTCAATCTCTGATTCAAGGGATTCAGCCGTTGGCTACGCGCATTCTGGGCAGTGGCTTCACACTGTTTTCAACCACGCTGGGGGCGTTTCTCACGACTCTGATTGTGTTGGTGCTGGCGCTAATGCTCCTGGCCGATCCGCACACCTACCGCCAGGGATTTGTCAGTCTGTTCCCATCCTTTTATCGGCGACGGGTGAACGAAATTCTTGATCGCTGTCAGCAGGCTCTGCAAGGCTGGCTAGCAGGAATTTTGTTCAACATGATGGTGATTACGCTGATGAGTTTGGCGGGGCTGCTAGTGTTGGGCATCCGTCTGCCTCTGGCGAATGCGATCCTGGCCGGACTTCTAACCTTCATTCCCAATATTGGACCGGCGCTTAGTGTCATTCCACCATTTGCGGTCGGGTTGCTGGACGAACCCTGGAAGGGTTGGGCAGTCGTAGTTCTCTACTTCGTTATCCAGCAAGTGGAGAGCAACTTGCTTACCCCGATTGTGATGGCGCAGCAAGTTGAACTGTTGCCTGCAGTCACGCTACTGGCCCAGGTCGTGTTCGCAATCTTTTTCGGCTTCGGCGGCTTGTTTCTAGCGCTGCCGCTGACGGTGGTTTCCCAGGTCTGGATCCAGGAGGTTCTGGTGCGGGACATTCTCGATCCCTGGCGTTACCACGAAGGGGAGCATGAACAGACGAGGACTGCTGCCTGGGAAAAAGCCGATCCCCCTGATCTGCCCCCTGAGGATTTCGAGGGAGATCTGACGCCATGAGTAGAGCATCGACCAGGGCGACGGTCTTTTAAGGAGCGTGGCTGGCCCCACGAAATTCGCTAGGCGCTGCCCGGAATTGCTCGCGTCTGCCAACCGCCAGCCAAAACAGAATTAAGGAGTGACCAGAAGAACAATTCTTTAATTTTACTTAAAATTATTTGTATCAAGAGTTACTTGACCCTTGAGAATTTTCCATGATAAATTCTGCTTCACAACCAAAATCCACGGTTTGTTGATCGGTTTTTAGTACTATCAAGAGAGATTTGGCAGTGCAACCACAGGGTTTGGGATTGCAAAAGCTTAACGGCAACTCTACGCAGAATTCTCAAACATTACTGGCTAGATGGATAACATCAGAGCGGCTCATTGCTCTGACGTCAGTCGTGTTTGGATTGCTCATTTGGTTTGTTGTTACATCTCTCGAATGGGTTGACCCTCTTTTTCTGCCATCCCCTATAGCTGTGGGGACGGCTTTCTTAGAGATTTGGCGAGATGGATACAAGGGTAGTTCTTTACTGTTTCACATCTACGCCAGCATGTTTCGTCTGGCCGTTGCCCTACTGTTGGCGCTAGTAACTGCTGTTCCCTTAGGGATGTTGTGCGGACTTTCCAAGAAGGTTCGTGCTGTCCTTGATCCTTGGATTGAGTTTTACCGGCCCTTACCACCCCTTGCCTACTACACCCTGCTGGTGCTCTGGTTGGGGATTGAAAATTCCTCTAAGATTGCTCTGCTGTACCTTGCAGCATTTGCACCTTTGTTCATCACAATTGTTTCTGGAGTGCAACGGATTCCTCAAGATCGCATCAATGGTGCCCGCTCTCTGGGTGCATCTGGGTGGCAGATTTTTTCCTACGTTATTTTTCCGTCTTGCTTGCCGGATCTGTTCATAGGTCTTCGCACAGCTGTCGGAGTCGCTTATTCTACGTTGGTAGCGGCAGAGATGGTGGCAGCGATCTCTGGGCTAGGTTGGATGGTGCTAGATGCCAGTAAGTTCCTAAGAAGCGACATTATCTTCGTTGGCATCATCATTATGGGACTTATCGCTGTCCTCATTGATGCTTGCATCCGTTGGGCTCAGAGGTCTCAGGTTCCCTGGATTGGTTATGACTGAATCCTGATCGCTTTGTGTGAAGTACTCTCGCTGGTTGGGAAACCAAATTATGTATTTGAAACGAAGACACGTTTTGTTTGGATTTGCGGGGCTCAGTCTATCGTTGATTGCTTCTAGTTGTGCCCAGACGTCTTCTCAAACAACGTCTAGTTCTCCTGGAGCAGCAACCTCTCCTGCAGTAA
The DNA here is from genome assembly GCA_031399305.1 of Leptolyngbya sp. SOY_34_metabat_272. GTDB lineage: Bacteria > Cyanobacteriota > Cyanobacteriia > FACHB-261 > FACHB-261 > FACHB-261. The sequence goes on along the minus strand of JANNOU010000086.1, from coordinate 38,343 downwards.
GCGGAGCAGGAGAGGTACCCGCCAAAATCCGAATTGGCTACCAAGTCTATTCAGGTTCCGAACTATTGGCCAAGGGATTGGGGCTAGCAAAACAAGCCTTTCCGAACTCTGAAGTAGAGTACCTGAGATTTGATGCTGGTCGAGATGTCAATACCGCGTTGGCCGCGAAAGGGGTTGATTTTGGCGTGCTTGGCTCTACAGCTGCTGCGGTTGGGATTTCTAGCAACATCCCCTACGAGATTTTCTATCTGTACGACTTAATTGGTACGGCGGAGGCTTTGGTTGTCAAGAAGGATATCAAGACAATCGCTGATCTCCGAGGCAAGAAAATTGCGGTTCCCTCCAGCTCAACCAGTCACTATTCCTTACTGTCGCTGTTAAAGCTAGAAGGAATCAACCAAAATGAGTTGACCGTCCTGGACATGGTTCCGCCGGATATGCTAGCCGCTTGGCAGCGAGGAGATATTGACGGTGGCTATGTGTGGGAGCCCAGCTTATCCAAAATGCAGAAGGATGGGGGAGCCATTCTGGCAACTTCAGAAGATTTGGCAAAACGAGGATATGCCACATTTGATGTGGCTGTTGTTCGTAACGAGTTTTCTCAGCGATATCCTGAGGTATTAAAACAATACGTGAAGGTGCTTGATCAGGCAGTTAAATTCTATCGAGAAAAGCCTCAAGAAGCCGCGAAGGCCCTTGCCTCTGAGCTGGGAGTTAGCCCTGACGAAGCCCTGAAACAGGCCAATCAATCTATCTGGTTGGAGTCTTCCGAACAATCAGATTCTAAATATTTTGGCACCTCTAGCCAACCGGGGGCGATTGCAAAAGCACTCAAAGATACTGCTGATTTTATGGTCTTTCAGAAGGCGATTCCTTCAGCCCCTGACCAGGAAACTTATCAGAAGCGCATTCTCTACCTTTGAGCTACATTCCCCTAGGGGTTAAACGTTTATCTAGTATCTAGCCAGAAATCTTCATGGATGCTTACTCACCAAGAACCGCTGCCACGCCGAGTTCTTCAGTCAAAGGCGATATCATTGCTTACCTATCAGAGGTTGGATTGACGTTTGGAGCGGCAAGTAACCAAACTGAAGTGTTGCGAGAGATCAATCTGGCATTGGCAGCAAGAGACTTTGTTTGCGTCCTGGGTTCATCCGGTTGCGGTAAAACTTCGCTGCTCAGGATTTTGGCGGGATATCAACGTCCAACTCAGGGAACGGTGTTGGTTTCTGGAAAGACACATACACAGCCCAATGCAAATGTGGGTGTTGTCTTTCAGCGTCCTAATTTGTTCCCTTGGGCGAACATCACTCAGAATGTCGGCTTTGGTCCCAAAATGAAGGGGGTCTCCAAGTTGGAGCGCAAGCAACGCGTCTCTTACTACCTAGACATGGTGGGGCTGACGCATGCTGCCAATCGTCTGCCCCATCAACTATCCGGTGGGATGTTGCAGCGAGCCGCGATTGCGCGTACCCTTGCAGCAGATCCAACGCTGGTTTTAATGGATGAGCCTTTCGGTGCCTTAGACGCGCTCACCCGCGAGTCAATGCAGATTCAACTCAAAGAAATTTGGGAGCGCACTGGCAAGACGATCTTTTTCATTACTCATGACGTTGAAGAAGCGCTGTTGCTGTCCACTCGCATTGTTGTCATGCATGCTCATCCTGGCCGTATTGTGAAAGAAGTCGCTAACTCTTTTGTCAACCGCCTGGGGCACGAAACAGCTGCCGGTTTGCGCTCGTCGAGAGAATTTGTAGAAACGAGAGAAGATCTCGTCGCGAGCATTAAAGAATCTAGCCTAGTCAATGCAGGAGCTATTTAGCCTGATTGACTCTGAGCCAATTTTCAACAAAAACCCAAGCAAAAATCTGGCGAAGCTTGCTGCTATCTGGACACAGCTGCGATAAATTGCTCGACCTCCCGCAGCGCTTCTGGCAACTCGCCGCTGGCGACTTTGAGCTTCAACTTGAGATCTTTAGTTTCTAGTTCCAACTCAGTAGTTCGGCCCACTAAGCGCTCCCACAGAAAGGTCACCAACGCCTTGATGTTCTGGGGATTAATCTGAAGGCTTAGCAGGCCGGGCAGGAACTGGCTGCCAGGCAGCGGGTCCAGGGAATCAACCTCTGCAAAGCGGCTGATCTGCCTTGCTTCAGGCATGTCATGCATTTGCGTGTAGAGAACTTGCGTCAACTCTTCTAGCTCTGGCTCAGCCAAGCCGGCGCTGCGCAGATCAAGCGTAATCTGGATGCTGTCGCTGCCTGTCATGCGGTTACGCTCAAGCGAGTTTGACTAGACAACTCCAATCTAGCTGAGCGGGCAGGTTGGCTCAGGTCAGATTTCGAGTCCCAAGCTTCAGCGCCCAAGCTTGGGACTCGGAATCTGAAGCCCAAAGCTCCAAGGGCAAGGCTTTGCGCTCAAACACCGGAGCCCCAAGCTCGAAGCTCAAAGCTCTGCACTCAAGCATCGCAGTCAAAGGCTCCAAGGCCGGAGCCAGAAACTCGGACGCCGAAACTCGCCGCTCGGACCGTGGCGTTCGGAACTCGAAGAGCAGAGCTGGGAGCTGGAATGACCAGGGTCTAAGCCCCTGCGCCCGAGCCCAACCTGAGCTCAGACTTGGTGCAGGCGAGAGATCTGGAAAACCGCCCCGAGGATCAGCACCGCCCCGAATCCCTACATCGCGACCCGCCATCGACTGAAGTTTGAAACCAGACAACGGACCCTGACCCCAGGCCAAACCGCGTCAGCAGATACAATGGCTGGCTGGCAACCCCACTAGGATCAGCGGCATTTCTTGCCCTGAGATTTTCACCTCCATGGTTCAGCTCACGCCCAATCCCAGCTTCAGCCTCACGATCCGCTGCCAGTTACCCAACCGCGCGGGCATGCTGGCCTTAATCACCCACGCCATCGCTGAACGGGGCGGCAGCCTGGGTCAAATCGACCTGATTGAACAGACCCGCAAGATCTCCGTCCGGGACATCACCGTGGACGCAGCCAGCACCGAGCACGCCGACGCCATCGTTGAAGCAGTCAAAAAACTCCCGGACATTCGCTTTCTGGATGTCTACGACCGCACCTTTAACCTGCACCGGGGCGGCAAAATCTCGATCCACAGCAAACTGCCGCTCAAATCCCGTGACGATCTGGCGATGGCCTACACCCCCGGCGTAGGCCGCATCTGCACCGCCATCGCCAGCAACCCCGAGCTGGTCCACACACTCACGATTAAAAATAATACCGTCGCCATCGTCACCGATGGCAGCGCCGTGCTGGGTCTGGGCAACATCGGCCCCGAAGCCGCTCTGCCGGTGATGGAAGGCAAAGCCATGCTGTTCAAAGAATTTGCGGGCATCGACGCCTTTCCCATCTGCCTGGCCAGTCAAGACACCGACCAGATCGTCGAAACCGTCAAAAACCTCGCCCCCGTCTTCGGCGGCGTCAACCTGGAGGACATCAGTGCCCCGCGCTGCTTTGAGGTCGAAGAACGCCTGCGCCAAGATCTGGACATCCCCGTCTTCCACGACGACCAGCACGGCACGGCCATCGTCACCCTCGCCGCTCTGATCAACGCCCTGAACCTGGTCGACAAAACCATGTCCAAGGCGCGCATTGTAGTCAATGGTGCGGGTGCGGCGGGGGTGGCCATCGCCCGACTGTTGCGCAAGGCCGGGGCCGATGAGATCCTGCTGTGCGACTCGCGTGGCATCATCTCGGCCAACCGTATCGACCTCACCGACCAGAAGCGCGAGTTCGCCTCCTCTGAGTCCGGCAACCTGACCGATGCCATGCAGGGAGCCGACGTTTTCTTAGGTGTCAGCGTTGCCAACGTGGTCAGCCCCGAGATGGTGCGCTGCATGGCAAAACAGGCGATCGTATTCGCCATGGCCAACCCCGTGCCCGAAATCCAGCCCGAACTGGTGGAAAACGAGGTCGCCGTGATCGCCACCGGTCGCAGCGACTACGCCAACCAGATCAACAACGTGCTAGCCTTCCCCGGCGTCTTCCGGGGAGCGCTCGACAGCCGCAGCCCAGAGATTACCACCACCATGAACTTGATGGCGGCCAAAGCGATCGCCTCGCTGGTCACCTCGACCGAGCTTGCCCCCGACTACATCATCCCCTCCGTATTCGACGCACGGGTGGTCAAGTCGGTGGCAGCAGCAGTCGAGCAGGCGGCTCGCCAGGAGGGGCTGGCGCGGGCTTAGGCAGGCTCGATCGGGGCCATGGTCAACCCCGCCCGCTTGAGCTGCTGCTGGTAGAGTTCGGCCTGCTCCTGCGGGCCGACCCAAACAGTCGCTAAGCCCTCAAAATGCACCTGGTTGGTCAGCTCCCAGGCCCGCTCGGGGCTCATGCAGGGAATGTACTTGATCAGGCAAGCCTGGACATGCTGGAAGGTGTTGAAGTCATCGTTGAGCACGATGACCTTGTAATTTGGGTAAGTTTTGCGAACGACCTGCTGCTCTGGGGCCTTCTGAGGCTCAGTGCGCACAGGAGCAGTTGGAGCGGCAGTTGGCATAGCAGCACCTAGTAAATCTTAAAAAAAATACGTCAAACTTGGGCTTTCACACAATCTAGCAGATCGTTTCATCGGCTCCCAGGGTTTCACCACCGTCTGAATCAAAGCTTCAAACCACGCGACAGGTGAAGATCAAACAGGCCCAGGCATTCACCTCCAGAGCCAGAGCGTCCTCCGGCAGGCCAGTCGGACGAGGGGTCACCGCGCTAGCTTGCTCCAGATCTTGCAGCAGCGCTTGCACCAGCGCCAGAGGATTTTGCAGGGTTAACATCTCCTGGCTGAGGGTCTGGGCGGCTCCCGGCTGGCGAATGGCGGCCTTAAGGTTTTGGTAGATGTGCTCCAGCGGCGTCTGGCTGAATACTGCGGCGACCTCGACCAACCCCCGAGGCTCGCGCACAATCCAGGGCATCGGTTCGCCGCTGCAAGGAACGCTGCGCACGGCCTGCGCTGGCAGCTCGGCCCAGTCTCCTGCGGCGGCTTCGGGTCCTGCGGGCAGCGGTCCTGGGACGCGGATGCTGCCTTTGCTCAAGGCCGACAGCGCCAGCACACAACCGTAGAGGGGACGGTGCTCCCGGCTATGCAAACGAACCTGCAGCGAAGCGCCCACGGGCAGCGCCAGCACCCCAGCCGTCGGTGGCGCTGCCAACTCGGCGAGTTCAACAGCTTCGGTAGCCCGAGTCGTGGTCTGACTGCCCAGCGGACGTGGGCCAACCTCTGGTTCTCCAGCTTGGCCAGGATTGAGCAGTGCCAAACTGGCCGCGACCCCCAAGCGTGAGGAGCCTGAATTCTCAGCCAGACGCAGCAGCTTGAGGGCCAACAGACTTTGCAAGCGGGGACCCAGCCGTCGGATTGCCGCCCCCACCGACTCCCCAACCTCACCGAATGAGCCCAACACCGGGTCTCGCCCCGATGAGAACAGGCCGTAGCTGTCCACTGGGGGCAGACTGGCGCTGGTGGCTGCCAGCGCTGCCTGGTCGGCAGCCCGACATCGGCTGAATAGACAGTCTGCTGGTTGCTCGCCAGCTTGCACGGCTTGCATCTGCTCCAGAGCGGCTAGGGCGCTGGTGGCATCCACGCGCTCAATGCGAGATAGGGTCCGGTCTAGGGCAACCGCCAGGCCCAGACTGCGCGGCAGCGACCGCCACTGTTCGTGCAGCCGTTGTCCGACCCGCAGGCAGACGGCCCCCTCCTCGTCCAAAAGTCGTCCCTGGGCGTTCAGGCCATTGCGCGAGCGCACCTGCAGCTGCGTCGGTGGTAGCGCAGCGGTCTCAGAGCCTGCCGAGGCGATGGTCAGCACGGAACCAGGGGCGTAGGCATCAAGCACCGCAGGTGGCAGACCGCCCAGCCACAGCCGCCCAGCCCGACCGTTCTCTTCAACCGAGGTGATCGCGCCATCCGCGCCCCAGATCGCCGGTTTGCCCAGGTTGCTGTTGCCCAGATAGGGTTTCAGAGCCAGCTGGCTGCTTTTTTGCCCTTGGAGCTGCGGCTGTTCGTGGCGAGAGCGACTCTGGGCGCTGGCATTGATCCGGCCCAGAACCACCTGAAGTGTGGTTGCGGGCGTGGTCTGCCAGAGTTGCTGGGTCAGCAGACGGGTCAACAAGCCGGCGCTGTAGCCCTGCCACAGGCCGTCCAGCGCCCAGGCCCCCGTCCCCCCCGCGCTCACGACCAGCCCCGCTAACTGGCCGGAGCGTCGTTGCACGCCCAGCTGCTCTGGAGCCAGCCCCAGACGAGCGCGGAGGCGCTCCTGCAGCGCCAGTTCCTGCTCGGCCAGCAGTCGGCGGCGGCCAGGACGAGCGCGCACGCGCCAATGACCCAGCAGCCCAGCGCCGCTAAGCAGCTCTGCTGAGGGAGGCGTGTGGCAGGTATCGAGCACGGTGATCACCTGGTCGGTTGCTAGGGAACGCAGCAGCAACAGTAGGGTATCCATGGCCAGGTCCGTGTCAGTGGTACCATCGCCGATCGCCTCGCTGTTGGCCATGACCAGAGTGTCCTGCCCAGTGGGCTCGAAACCATCTGTGGGGGCTCCGGGCGGCAGTAAACGCGAGCCGAGGCCGCTGAAGTGAAAGACCACTACATCGCCCGGGCGGGCCGCACCGACCAAGTGCTCCAAAAACACCGCTTCGACAGCGCTACGGCTGGCCTGCTGGTCGGTCAGGGTCACGATGTCAGCAGGCGCAAAGCCGAAGCGGTGAATCAGCAGCTCGCGCTGCAGATCGAGGTCGGTGAGGCAGCCCAGAAGCTGACAACCGTTGCCGCTAGCGCTTCGGTATTGATTGATCCCTACCAGCAGGGCGAGCTTGCGCGGGGCGTCCTGGGCCAGAACCTGGGCGTAGCGCAGGCTCAGGGCTTCGCCACAGGCGATCCCCAGCCCGGCTGAGAGCATTCGTTCTAGAAATGTGCGCCGTCCCAAACCCATGCTGCCGATGCCATCGCCTTCGTCGCTGCCAAATCTTTTTATCATGCCGCGATTGTGCTCTGGATTTTCGGACGCACCTTAGTTTAAAGAGAAGAATAGACTGAGTACTTCTAGCTTGTCAGTGATGCCCATGACCGCTACTTGCTCCCTCATCGGCACCTACGCGCCGGACTTTGAACTGCCTGGAGTGGATGATAAGGTCCACCATCTGAGACGCTATCTGGAGCAGAATCAGGCCGTTGTGGTTGTCTTCATCTGTAATCACTGCCCGTTTGTACGCGCCTCACTGGCGCGTCTCAAGCGTCTATACGCCGCCTACCAAACCAAGGGGGTGCTGATCGTGGGGATCAACCCCAACGATGCTCAGGCGTTTCCGGAAGATAGCTTTGACAACATGAAGGTCTTTTCGCACGAGCAGGGCCTGGCGTTTCCCTACCTGCGTGATGTCACCCAGGATGTGGCGCGAGCCTTCGAGGCGCAGAAGACACCGGAGGCGTTCATCATCGACCGCGAAGGCGTTCTGCGTTACCGGGGGCGGCTGCTGGACAACCTTCAGGACATCAGCCCGGAGACCACCTTGAATCTGCATACAGCCCTGGAGGAGGTGCTCAGCGGCAGCCCAGTGACCGCCGAGGTCCAGGATGCTGTGGGCTGCTCGATCAAGTGGCGGGTTGTCTAGCGCGGCCTAGGGCACTGGCCTCTGAAGTTCACTGGGCCTCCGAGGTTTACTGAGATTGATCGCCGGTCGTGGGCAGGTCCGGTGTGGAGTCATGATCTACGTCAAGGGTGGCGGGTGCGGGGGTGTCTGGCAGGGACTGCTGGCGGACGTACAACCACCACAGGCCTAGGCTGCCCAGCAGCACGCCGCTCAGGCTGACCAGCTGGGCAATGCGCAGCGGCCCGAGCATCAAGCTATCAATGCGCAAGCCCTCGATCCAGAAGCGACCTAGGCCATAGGCGATCAGATAAACCATCGCCAGCGTGCCTCGTTTGAGCCCGCCTTCGACCAAGTCCGCGCGGCGGGCAAACAGCCACAACAGTAACGCCAGTACCCCCAAATTCCAGAGCGACTCGTAGAGGAAGGTGGGGTGGAAGTACTCATCGGCGCGCAGCGGCAACGGGCGGTTCACTTCAGGAATCAACAGCCGCCAGGGCAAATTGGTCGGCACGCCGAAGGCTTCAGAGTTGAAAAAATTGCCCCAGCGCCCCAGTGCTTGGCCCAGTGCCAGCCCTGGCACCACTAGGTCGACCAGTTGCCAGAAGGAAACTCGGTTGCGTCGGGCAAACCAGATGCCCGCCAGCACGCCGCCAATGATCGCACCGTGGATGGCGATGCCTCCCTGCCAGATGGCGATGATCTGGTCTGGGTGGCTCTGATAATAGGGCCACTGGAACAGCACGTAGTAGACGCGCGCCGCTGGGATGGCCGCCACGACCAGCCAGATCGCCAGGTCGCCGACCAGCTCGGGGTTGAAGTCGCTGCGTTTGGCCAGGTTCTGCGCCAACAGGGTGCCGAAGACCAGCCCCAAGCTGATCAGTAGCCCATACCAGCGAATCACTAAGGGACCAAACTCGATCAGGATAGGACCGGGCGAGGTGAACTCAAAGGCCAGGGGTACGACGGGATGCAACAAACTCAGCAGCATAGGCCAAGGCAACAGGGATGACCAGTCAACTCACTCTTTTGAGAATAGCGCCCTGTTCTACTCACCCGCTGACTGGCTATGGATTGAGTGAGGGGTTGAGCGACCTGTTCGCAATGCTCAGGAGGTTCCCAACCCATACACGCTGAATTCGGGCAACGCCTGGGGAGTTCTTGACCAGCCCTAGCTGGATCGCTGCAGGTTCCCGCTGAATGCCAACCAGCTCCCGCCCAATCCCTATGGGTCTGAGCAGGAACGCTACAACTCTAAGTCTGTCTACTGTCCTAGCATTTGCAGCTTGTAGAGGCTGGCGTAGAGGCCGCCCTGATCCAGCAGCTGCTGATGGCTGCCGGATTCTACTAGTTGGCCCTGTTTCAGCACCAGGATGCGATCGACGTTGCGAATCGTCGAGAGGCGGTGGGCAATGATGATCGCGGTGCGATCCTCCAATAGCTGTTCCAGGGCTTCTTGCACCAACACTTCGGTGCCCACGTCCAGGCTGGCAGTGGCCTCATCCAGGACCAGGATGCGTGGGTTGCGGATCGCTGCACGGGCGAAGGCCAGCAATTGCTTCTGGCCGCCGGAGAGGTTGCTGCCGCGCTCGCGCACCGGCGTGAGATAGCCCTGGGGCAGCTGACGGATAAAGCTGTCCACATTCATCCGCCGCGCCGCGCCCTGCACGGCTTCCAGCGAGTAGGGCTCGCCCAGAGCGACGTTGTCCTTGATCGTGCCGGTGAACAGAAAGCCGTCTTGTAAGATCACACCCACGTGTCGGCGCAGCTCGGTTTGGGTGATATCGCGAATGTCCACGCCGTCGATCAGCACCCGGCCCCGGTTGGCCTCATAGAGCCGCCCCAGCAGACGGATAATCGAACTCTTGCCCGCCCCAGTCGGCCCTACAAGCGCCACCTTTTCACCGGGCCGGATCGTGAAGCTTAGGTCCTTGAGGATATAGTCCTCATCCTTGTAGGCAAACCATACCCCCTCAAAGCGGATCTCGCCCCGACCGTGGGCGGGCAGCGAGCGCGGCTGCTCTGGGTCGCGGATCTCAAGCGGTTCGTCCAGGATGCCATTGATGCGCTCAATTGCCGTGAAGCCTGCCTGGAGCACGGTGAACTTCTCGGCCAGTTGCCGCAAAGGGTTGAACAGGCGCTGCGAGAACAACACAAAGGCCGACAAGGTGCCAAAGGTCAGCCCTGAGCCCTGCACACCCGAGACATTGGCTGCGATCACCTGGCGGCCCCCCAACCACAGCACGCCCGCGATCGCCACAATCGCCACCCATTCCAGCGTGGCCGAGACGGCAGAGTCGTAGAAGATCGTCTTGTCCACCTGGTGCACGTAGCGTCGGTTGACTTGGTGGAACTGGCGGGCGTTGAAGCGTTCGCGCCGGAACAGCTGCACCACATTCACGCCCAGAATGTTCTCCTGCAGGATCGAATTGAGCGTGGACAGCTCCTCGCGAACTTTGTAGTTGGCGACGCGGTAGCGGTGCTGAAAGAACACGATCAGCGCCGTCGCGGGCAGCAGCATCAGGGTCAATAGCAGCGCCAGATCCCAGCGCACGCTGAACATGGTCACAGAAATGACGACCAGCGAAAACAGATCGGACACGATGCCGATCGCGCCGGTCGCAAAGACATCGCCCAAGGCTTCGACATCGCTGGTCAGGCGGGTGATCAGGCGACCGACCGGCGTGCGGTCAAAGAACTTGGCAGGCAGCGACAGCACATGGGCGAACAACTCCTGACGAATCGTGGCGGTGATCTGCTGCCCGACCTTCTGTACCAGATAGCCCTGCACCGATTGAAAGGCAAGCTGTACGGCCACCGTGAGCGCCAACAGTCCGGCCAGTCGGCTCAGTCCCGCTAGGTCGCGCAGCCGGATTGGCCCGTCTATCGCCTGTTGCACCAGCACTGGCTGAATCGCGCTTGCCGCCGACAGCGGCACCAGCAGCAGCAGCGAGACAACTAACAGCCCACCGCTGCGACGGGCATAGGGCCAGAGCGACAGCAGTAGCCGCCAATCGTTGGCTGGGCGCGAACTCGCCCTGGGCCGGACTTCTTGGGGCGAAGACGAAACGCTCATGCAGCGAAACCCTGAACGGCAGACGCGAGATCTACTCTACGCTGCCGGACTCTGCACCGGTTTGACGAAGGAAGAGAGAGACACAACAGAGACATAAGTTATTCAGGCTTGCATCCGTAAAATCCGCATATTGCAACGAAGAAAAAAGTTTCAATTTAGTGCGTTAGTCCCGTAAAAATACTGGGAACTTTAGGCAGAGAGCTGAGCTGTCAGGTCGCTTCTCAAGCGACTTTGGTCACTTTCAGACTCAAAACCTACAAATGTTCTGGAGAGTACCATGGCTGTTGAAAAAGTGAATTCCTCCTCAAGCCTTGCTGAGGTTATTGACCGCATCCTGGACAAAGGGATCGTGGTCGATGCCTGGGTGCGCGTATCCCTGGTAGGCATCGAGCTGCTGGCGATTGAAGCCCGTGTGGTCGTTGCCTCGGTCGAAACCTACCTGAAGTACGCCGAAGCTGTTGGCCTGACCGCCACCGCTGCTGCTCCCGCCGCCTAGGGACTCCTCCCAATTGGGGGCGTTGCCTCAGCGCCCCCAATCCTTCCGTATTCAGCGATTTTGCCTTGAAGAGTGTAGAGCGTACGGATTCCGCGCCGCCCCAGACAAGCAGCGTTGGCCGTGCCCCCCAACCAAGCACGTAATTTGCACTATTTTTCGGAGTAGAGGGTCATGACTTCTCTGGCGCAACAGTGGGCAGAGTCCCGCAAGCAGCGACAGGCTGAACTTCAGGCGATGTTCGAAGCCTCCCGCACCCGTCGGCTCCAGGAACACGCAGAATTCCTGACCGATGCCGCTCAGAACCGGGTCGAGCGGGCCGCTGAGGCCAGTTGCCGGGCGATAGGCGTGGAGGTGCTGCTCAAGCAATTTCAGGAACTGCGCCTCGCCCAATCGGCTGCCGACGCCGCTGAGCGGCTTCACTTGGATGAACAGCGTCGGGCACAAGCAGCATTGGACGCTGCCGAGCGCCGCGCCTTTGTCCAGGACCTGCAGCAAGAGGTGGCGACCCTCCTGGCTCAGGTGGAGCAGCAGCGTCTGGCGGATTTCGCCCGGTTCATCCAGGCACTACAAAGGCGGGTGAAGGAACTGAGCCAGTCGGCTCAGGCATTCCTCGCCGAGGCGACTCGCGCCCGACAGATGCACGCTCAGGATATCCAGCTACAGCTTGAGACCTATCAGCAGCAGCGAGCTGCCGCCTTTGTCGCCTTCCGCGCGGAGATGGACCAGTTCCGCACGGCCCTGCGTGAGAGCGTTTGGGGCGAAGGCGGCAGTCCTGCTGCTGAGTCGGTCAGTGCTAATGGCCACAACAGCTACCGCAGCCATCCCGACAGCCGACGACTCAGCGAGCTGGAATCGCTGCAAACGATCAGCTTTGTAGATGCCCCGTCGCCAATGCCAGCGGCTCAGAGCTCGTTAGCCGTTGCGGATCTGTCTCAAGACTCTGAACTCACGCCCCGGATCCGCAACTTTGTCGAGCGCTTTATCGCCTGCTCGGAACCGGATGTCACGCTGCTGCAGGTAGTGGGCAACCGCGAGCTAGTGCGCGATCTGCTGGCGCAAGGTTCTAAAGAGCTGCACGTAGATCCGTTCGAGATCTTGGTGGTCTTGCGCCAGATGGTGAACCCGGACGAAGTCAATCTCTAGTTTTTTCCTGACTGCCAACCCGCTCGCGTTCATTCCCCAGGCGTTTACCTATGGCAACTGTGCTCCAGGCGCGTCCGCGCCAGTTCGTGAACACAACGTTTACTGACAGCATCTGCCGTCGTGCCCTGCGCTATTTGCAGTCCGGCTTTGCGGTTCATCTGCGCGGGCCTGCGGGCACCGGCAAAACTACGATCGCGATGCATTTAGCTGGGCTGCTGGGCCGTCCAATGATGCTGCTGTATGGGGACGATGACCTTAATTCTTCGGACCTGATCGGTGGCCAGTCGGGTTACACTCGCAAGCGCGTGGTCGATAATTACATTCACTCGGTGGTGAAGGTTGAAGATGACTTGCGCCACAACTGGGTAGACTCGCGTCTGACCCTGGCGGCCCGAGAAGGATTCACCCTGGTTTATGACGAATTCAACCGCTCGCGCCCCGAGGCCAACAACATCCTGCTTAGCGTTCTGGAAGAGCGCTTGCTGGTGCTGCCGCCCGACAGCAACCAATCGGAATATGTGCGCGTGAGCCCACAATTTCGCGCGATTTTTACCTCGAATCCTGAGGAATATTGCGGCGTGCACAAAACCCAGGACGCGCTGCTGGATCGCATGATCACAATCGACATGGGCGAGCCAGATTTGGATACGGAGCGGGCGATTTTGGTGACCCGCGTTGGCCTATCCAATGCCGAGGCGTTGAAGATCGCTCGTCTGATTCGCGCTTACCGCCAGCAGTTCAGCCCAGCGCAGGCAAGCATTGGTCAGTCGTATCCTTCTTCGCTGCGCACTTGTTTGATGATCGGACGCGTTTGTAAGGAGCATGAGATCTTGATCTCAGGCCGGGTTGAGGAGTTCCGCAGCCTGTGCGCCGATGTGCTGCTGGCGCGCTTTGGCTCGGGCAACTCGGAAGAGACCAAGCGTGTGCTCAATAGTCTGCTGGATCAACTGCCGTAATTTTGGCTCACTGCCCCATGCCTGCTTCTACACTGTCTGGTGCCTCTAACTCTGCGAACCAATTCAAAACGGCGACCAATGCTTCCAGCCTGGCCGACATCCTAGAACGGGTGTTGGACAAAGGCATTGTGATCGCGGGCGACATCACGGTTTCGGTGGGTCAGGTGGAGCTGTTGAGCATCCGCATTCGCCTGTTGATTGCTTCGGTGGATAAGGCCCGAGAAATCGGTATCAACTGGTGGGAATCGGATCCACACCTCAGTTCCCGCGCTCAGGAATTGCTCCAGACCAATCAGCAGCTCCTGGCCCGTATCGATAGTCTGGAGCGCCGCTTGGCTGAGGTACAATTGCCCAATTCGGACACTGCGCCGACTGAGTAATCTCAGTCATTAGGGCGTCTGAGATAAGGCGTCCCGCAGCGTGTTTTCTAAGGCTGCGGTTAGAGCGCTGGCGGTTGCTCTGTGGTTCTTGCCGAGGTAGTCCTGGGTGTACAGGGCCTGGCAAACTTGCAGGCGAACTTGCGCTCCAAACACCGAGTTCGGCTGGTAGTGAATGGCAACCGGTACGATGGGCACCTGGAGTCCTGGCAGGTCGGCTTCAGCCTGGAGCACCAGCCGTGCCAAGCCGGGTTTGAGCGGGCGCAGCAACTCGTCGCGCACAATACCGCCCTCGGGGAAGATCACTAGGCGGTGGCCGCTGCGTAGCAATTCTTTGGCGTGGCGCAGGCTGGAGACTTGGGGGTGCTCAATGTTCACGGGGAACGCGCCCAGCTGGCGGATCAGCCAGCCCTGAGCACCCTCGAACTGCGAGGTCATGGTCATGTAGTGCGCTGGTTGCCAGTACAGGGTGCTGACAATCAGCGGATCCCAGCGGCTGAAGTGTTTGGGGGCCAGCACGACGGCTCCCCGCTGGGGCAAGTGCTCACGACCTGAGATCTCGACCCGGCGGAAGTACGCCTTCAGGGCCACTCGACCCAATAGCGCCAAGGGCCAATACAGCCAGGGCACGACCCTGGACTGAACCGGCTGAGACCTCACTCGCGAAGAAGGCATAGGCACAGGACCTGACACACGACTATCCAGCCGATTATGGCTAAGCGTTGTCAGGTTCTGCACGTGGTCCGAGCGCGCGGGCCGTGCGCCCTGGTCTAAAGCCTGGAGGTTGGCCCTCCAAGCTTGAACGGTGTAGCCCAGGACTCGGGATGGCGAGCACCCAGGCGCGAGCGTTGCCTAAAAGGTTCCAAACTTCGAGCGTTGTGCTCGGCGCTCGGCGCTCGGAACTCGGAGTTCGGGGCTGATCACTCGACCGCTGGCGCTCGGAACTCGGAGTTTGGAGCGTTTGACTCGGCGCGTGGAGTTTGGGGCTTGGCGGATGGAGTTTACCGCTGAGGCGGTCAAAGGCTGTTGGGGCAGGATCTGGGCCAAAAGAAGCACCCAGCCAAATCAAGGGCTGGGTACGTCACTTATCTGAGGTTAGCGGTTGGGTTGGTTGACTGGGTTAGGCGTACTGCACCGTGTTGAACTCGCCTCGGACCTCGCCAGCGGGATGCTTCTTGCTGTGTCCATTGAGGTAGGTATCTCCGGCCAGCAGAGCTGCCTGCAGCACCGGGTCAAGCTCGAATTCACCCGTGATCTTGCCAGAGCCGTCGCCGTTGTCATCGACGGTCATATAGCGCTCGACGGTGCCGTCAGCAAAGCCGGAGGCCCCAATGTGCAGGTGGAAGCCGCTGATCGGATTACCCTCATCGTCGACTTCCTCGCCCTGGAACACCTGGATCAGCCCATCGACTGCGGCTTGGTTCGGAATCACCACATCTTCGTCGAACACGACGTCATCGACGCCATTGACGAATAACGGTGTACTTCCCTCAAAGTCTTTGTAATCGCCGTTGATGGAGAAGACGCCGCTCTTGAGAGAAACCTCGTAGCTACCAGTGGCTTTGCTCTCGTTGGGGAAGGGGAATTCCCCAGGGCCGGTGGCAGTGACTGCCCCGAACGAGAATGACTCATCGCCCAGGTATAGGAAGTCATCGCCTGCGCCGCCGGTCATCTTATCGCGGGTCAGGCCACCGTTGAGCTGCTCGCCGCCATCGCCTGCGGCCAGCTCTTGCTCGAATTTGCGCTGCGACAGAGCTTCTAGATTGCCTGCATCAGCGCTGATGAAGTTGTTCGCGGTGATATCGGTGACGCGGTCAAAGGCCAGAGCCGTCAGCAGCTCTCCCGTGGCCTTGTCCTTGATCAGGACGTTGTTGACACTATCGATGGGCTGGTCGATGCCTGCCTTGAGGGGATTAGTACCCTGCTCAATGATCAGGTCATTGAAGGTCAAGCCATCGGTGAGGGCAATTTTGTCCTGAGCTGCGTCGAAGTCAAAGACCTTATTGGTCGCTTCCTTACCAATGACCACTACGTCCTGGCCAGTGCCGGTGGTAATGGTATTGTTGCCCTCGGTGGCAATTACAATATCGCTATCACCGCCGCTGGTGATTACGTTCGTGCCTGCACCTGCATCTAGGAAGTCACCGTTGAGCTTGCCGAGGAATTGCTGGTCGGCTATTTCTTGGGCATTCAAGCCTGTGGGCTTGAGGTTGAGGACATCATCGCCCGCGCCGCCCACAATCTTGTCCCGGAATCCTAGATTGCCGCTCAGCGTCTCACCGCTATCATCAGTGGTGAGGATCTTGTTAAAGTTCTTCGTGCCTTCGATTGCCGTCAGATCCGCATCATCAACGGTCACAAAGTTCTTCGAGGTGAGGTTAGAGACACTGACATTAGACAAGATATTCAGGATCTCGCCACTGCTCTCTTCGACCACAAAGGATTGCTTGACCCCATCGCGGGCGGAAACAACTGAGATGTCATCCAGGGTCAAACCACCCGTGAGGCCGATCTTGTCTTGACCGGCATTGAAGTCTTTGACCGTGTTGACCGCCCCTTTGGCTGAGACAATCAGGTCCCGACCAACACCAGTGGTAAGGCTGTTCGTGCCTTCAGTGCCGATAAAGGTGTCGCCAGCCACAGTGCCACCAGCCGTGTTGTTGCCAGCCCCGGTCTCCACAACATCTCCCACCAGACTGGAGAAGAATCTTTGAGTCTCTGCGTCGCTCAACCCCTTGGCAGATGAGATGCCAACCGAAGCGTCAATAGCAGATGAGCCTAAATCTAATTTATTCGCCTTAATTTGGTCTAAGATGCCACTAGAATTAGGATCCAAGCTAGCAGAGCTAGCAGAAGTATTGTCGAACTCCATTCGATTCTCCAAAAATAATTGGCGTTTAGGGTCTTGAGCTTGATCAACCCTTCTGCGCAGGGAGGCTTTTCTCAACTCGAAAAAGTTGCGTATCGATTGAGTTGTTGGCCTGTAAAAAAGGTAGTTTAAACAGAAGCCCTCTGTCAACCATAACTTTATTTTTTCGGGAACAAATTTTAAACAGATTTACTGGAGAAACCTAAAACATGCTCATAGCCACAGGTCAGATTCAGGTTATTCAGGTTTGGGCGCACTAAATTTTGGAAAAGCTATCTTTTCGATTCGAAAAGATAGCTCTAGTCATTAACACTCAATCTCTAGGCAACAGTCACAGTACTCGCTAGTAACGGAATTGCTCGCAATGCCTAAGGCGACAGTCTCTGTTCAGAATTACTCAATTCGAGCGTAATACTACGCTAGTAAAATCGCAAGCAACCCAAGCCCAGGCAATGCAACTCGCTCGGGAGTGGGATTGCCTGGGCCCTATCTAGTACAGCTTGACCTGCGCCTTAGAGCCAGACCAAAAACTGCTCATTCTTTGCCCACCTTTTAGAAAACCAGATAGAACCTCCAGAGCTTTGGGGTTTAGCCCTAGAGGTTCTGGTTCTAGCGGGTAGCTGTGTAAGCGTCCAGGGGCAGGCAAGTGCAGACCAGATGGCGGTCGCCGTAGGCGTTATCAATGCGCCCAACCGCAGGCCAGAACTTGTGCTCGCGTGTCCAGGGCGCGGGGTAAGCCGCCTGCTCGCGGGAATAGGCATGGC
This sequence comes from Leptolyngbya sp. SOY_34_metabat_272, assembly GCA_031399305.1. Classification (GTDB taxonomy): domain Bacteria; phylum Cyanobacteriota; class Cyanobacteriia; order FACHB-261; family FACHB-261; genus FACHB-261. The sequence goes on along the minus strand of JANNOU010000086.1, from coordinate 21,075 downwards.
TCCAGGGATCGGCCAGCAGCGCTTGTGCGGTGTGGGGCGCGTTCTTGAGCAGGTTGTCCTGTGGCTCGGCCTGGCCCAGCTCAATCGCCTCGATTTCGCGGCGGATGGCGATCATCGCGTCGCAGAACTGATCCAGCTCCGCTTTCGACTCGCTCTCGGTAGGCTCCACCATGATCGTGCCCGCCACCGGCCAGGAGACCGTGGGCGCGTGAAAACCGTAGTCGATCAGGCGCTTGGCGATATCGTCCACCTCAATGCCTGCTGTGGTCTTGAAGCGGCGCAGGTCCAAGATGCACTCATGCGCAACCAAGCCATGCTTACCCTTATACAGCACCGGGTAGTAGGGCTCCAGGCGTCGGGCGACGTAGTTGGCATTGAGAATCGCGACCTGGGTTGCCTCGGTGAGCCCCGCCGCGCCCATCAGCACAATGTACATCCAGGAGATCGGCAAAATGCTGGCGCTTCCCCAGGGTGCTGCCGAAACCGCGCCAATCCCTTGCTCGCCGCCGACCCTCACCAGCGGATGCCGGGGCAAAAAGGCCACCAGATGCGGCGCAACGCCAATCGGCCCCATGCCGGGACCGCCGCCGCCGTGGGGAATACAAAAGGTCTTGTGCAGATTGAGATGGCAGACATCTGCGCCGAAATCTCCCGGACGGCAGAGGCCCACCTGGGCGTTCAGATTTGCCCCATCCATATAGACCTGGCCGCCATTGCGGTGGACGAGGTCGCAGATCTCCGTGATGCCCTCTTCAAACACACCGTGGGTTGAGGGATAGGTCACCATCAGCGCCGCTAGATTCTGCTGGTGGGCTTCGGCTTTGGCCCGTAGGTCGGCCAGATCGATATTGCCATTGGTGTCGCAAGCCACTGCGACTACTTGCAGTCCCGCCATCACGGCGCTGGCCGGATTGGTGCCGTGGGCTGATTGGGGGATTAGGCAAATCTGGCGATTGCCTTCGCCTCGGCTGCGATGGTACTGGCGGATCACCAGCAGCCCGGTGTATTCGCCCTGGGAACCGGCGTTGGGCTGCAAAGAAATCGCTGCGAAGCCGGTAATCTCTGCCAGCATGGCTTCGAGGTCGCGCAACAGGATCTGGTAGCCCGCCGCCTGCTCCACGGGCGCAAAGGGATGCAGCTTGCCGAACTCCGGCCAGGTGACCGGCAGCATTTCCGCCGTGGCATTGAGCTTCATCGTGCACGAGCCCAGCGGGATCATCGAGGTCGTCAAGGATAAATCTCGCGCCTGCAGCCGGTGAATGTAGCGCAACAGCTCGGTTTCTGAGTGGTAGCGGTTGAACACGGGGTGCGTGAGGTAGGGCGTGCTGCGCGCAAACCAGGATTGGTCATTGAGCAGCTGGAATTCGGGCTCTGCGAGCAAGCTTTCGGGCGTAAACGCAATTGCCTGCTCGCCCGCAAAGATCTCAAACAAGTCGAGCAGATCCTGACGCGACGTGGTCTCATCCAGCGAAATCCCCAGGCTGCCTGAGTCAATCAGACGCAGGTTGACGCGTCGGGCAGCGGCCCGCTGCCCAATCGCCCGCACCTGCGCCGCGTCCACCTCAACGCGCAGCGTATCGAAGAAAGGCTCCACGCCCAGGACGTAACCCAGCCGACCCAGTCCCCGTGCTAGCAGCGCGGTCAGCCGATGCACTCGCTCCGCGATCCGACGCAAACCCTGGGGGCCGTGGTAGACCGCGTACATTCCAGCGATCACCGCCAGCAAGACTTGCGCCGTGCAAATGTTGCTGGTGGCTTTGTCGCGGCGGATATGCTGCTCGCGGGTCTGCAAGGCCAAGCGCAGGGCCGGATGTCCGTGCACATCATTAGAGACGCCCACAATCCGACCGGGGATCTGGCGCTTGTAAGCTTCTCGGGTGGCAAAGTAGGCCGCGTGCGGGCCACCATAGCCCAGGGGCACGCCAAAGCGCTGGCTATTGCCCACAGCAATGTCTGCTCCGAATTCGCCCGGTGGTTTCAGCAGCGTCAGGCTCAGCAGATCTGCGGCCACGGTGACCAAAGCCCCAGCCTGATGCGCCGCCTCCACAAATGCGCGGTAGTCATAGATAGCACCATCGCTCGCCGGGTATTGCAGCAGCGCCCCGAACACCGGCTGTTCGCGAAAGCTGAAGCTGCGGTGATCGCCCACGATCACCTCAATCCCCAGTGGCTCGGCCCGCGTCTGAACTACCTCCAAAGTCTGGGGATGACAGGCAGCAGAGACAAAGAAGGCCTGGGCACTGCGCTTGTTCTTAGCGGCGACGCCGTAGCTCAGGGTCATGGCCTCGGCGGCGGCAGTGCCTTCGTCCAACAGAGAGGCGTTGGCGATCTCCAAGCCAGTCAGGTCGGTGATTAAGGTCTGGAAGTTGAGCAGTGCCTCCAGACGACCCTGGGCAATTTCTGCCTGGTAGGGCGTGTATTGGGTGTACCAGCCGGGGTTTTCCAGGATGTTGCGCTGAATCACGCCAGGTGTGATGCAATCGGCGTAGCCGAGGCCGATGAACGAGCGCCAGACCTGGTTTTGGGCGGCAATGGCTTTCAGACTAGCTAGCCCTTCGTATTCGCTGCGACGTGCGGGCAGTTGCAGCGGTTGGGACGAGCGAATGTCGGCAGGCACCACCTGAGCGATGAACGCATCAAGGCTGGCAAACCCCAGCGCCGCGAGCATTTGTCGGACTTCGCCAGGGCTGGGACCAATGTGCCGACGCGCGAACCAGTCGGGGTGGGCGAGTGGGTCCTGGAGCAGGTCGCTCCATTCACTGGAACTGGGGCCGTTGGAGGGGGAGGCTGTCTCAGTCGCACTGAATTCGGGGATGGAGTCGATCGCAGGCTCAGTCATGGATGCGGTAGAGCGCGGTGGGAAGAAGTAATCAGAATAACCACCACTCCTCACATTGTGTTACATTCGCATCTCTTAACGTTGTAGTGTACTGAGCAGTCCCGAGACGCGAGACCGTGAGCAAGATTGTTCATCTCCAGCAGGTCGAGCCGGTTCCCGTGCGGCATGATCGCCACTTGCTAAAGCGAGTGCTGCTCCAGGACAGTGACACGCGCTCCAACCTTAAGATGCTCAACCACGCTTGCCTGGAAGTGGGCGAGTCGTTCAGCGCCCATCGCCATCCCGATATGGAGGAGGTTTTTTACTTCCTCGAAGGCGAGGGTCAGTTCTCGCTCAACGGGGAGCGGGTGTCGGTGCAGTCCGGCGACTGCCTCTATGTCTCCTGCGGCACAACTCACACTTGCACGAACACCGGCAATCAGCCGCTGGTGTTTTTGGCGTTTGGCGTTGCCCTCTAACCGCCTTCGACCAGCGCCCGATAGACGGCGGCGGAGAGAGCGATGTCCAGTTCGCTGCGGTTGCTGAGCTGGATTTTCAGCAGCCAGCCTGCGCCATAGGGATCTTCCGAGATTTTCTCGGGCGCATTGACGACGTCGGTGTTCACGGCCAGCACGTTGCCGCTAATTGGCGCGTAGAGATCCTCGACGGCTTTGACCGACTCGACGCTGCCGAAGCTCTGGCCTTTTTCTAGGTCGGTGCCCAGCTCGGGCAGCTCCACAAACACCACATCCCCTAGCTGATCCACGGCAAAGGCGGTGATGCCAATGGTTGCTATCTCGCCCTCCAGGCGGATGTACTCGTGGGAGTCGAGATAACGCAGATCAGCGGGGTATTCGAGGGCCATGGCTGGTGTGCAGCGAGGAGATCGCTCTAGATTTTACGCGACGGGTGCTTTGTAAAAGGGCCGCTTGACCACTTGGGCGGGATAAGTTTTGCCGCGAATTTCCACCTGCAGGGGCTGTCCTACTTTGGCCAGCGCGGCGGAAACGTAGCCGAGGGCAATCGGCTTGCCCAGGGTGGGGGAGAGCGTGCCGCTGGTGACTTCGCCCACGACCTGCCCCGCGTGCCAAATCGGGTAGCCGTGGCGGGCAATGGCTCGCTCGCTCATTGCTAGGCCTACGAGCTTGCGGCTGACGCCCTGCTGTTGCTGAGCTGCCAGGACTTCGCGCCCGATGAAGGCTGACTTTTCGCTCCAGTGCACCAGCCAACCTAAGCCAGCTTCGAGCGGTGTGGTGGTCTCGGACATATCTTGGCCGTAGAGGTGCAGGGCGGCTTCTAGGCGCAGGGTGTCTCGTGCGCCTAGGCCACAGGGGACGGCCCCGGCTGCCTGCAACTGTTGCCAGAGGCGAATGCCCACCTCGGGGTCCAGCATCAGTTCGAGGCCGTCTTCGCCGGTATAGCCGGTGCGGGCCACGAATGCAGGGGCTCCTAGGATCTGAGTTTCCAGATGTCCGAAGCGGGGCAGGGCGCTGAGGTCGGCGCTGACCCACGCTTGCACCAGACTCACGGCCTGCGGCCCTTGCACGGCCAGCAACAGTTTTTGCGCTGAGAGATCGGCGAAGCTCACGCCGGTCAGGTGTTGTTGGATCCAGCTGCGGTCTTGATCGGTGGTGGCGGCGTTGGCGATCACAAACCAGCGCTCGGGTTCCTGGCAATAAAAAATTAAGTCGTCGAGAATCCCGGCCTGTGGGTTGAGTAACACGGTGTACTGCGCCTGCCCCGGTTCTAAGCGCTCTAGGTTAGAGGGCACCAGGGTTTGCAACTGCGAGCGCAGCTCCGGCCCGGTGAGTGCGAACTTGCCCATGTGAGAGATATCAAATAGACCCACGGCCTGGCGCACGGCCTGATGTTCGGCCTGGATGCTGGTGTATTGCACAGGCATTTCCCAGCCGCCAAAGCTCACCATGCGCGCCCCGGCTTGTGTTTGCAGGCTGAATAGGGGGGTGCGTTTGGGCAAGGGGTTGGCTTGGCTCATCAGGGGTTGGGGGAAACAGACCGCTTTTTATTATGTGGGGAGGTGAACATAGGGGGCGCTCTGGGCTTTGCGTCAGAATCTGTAGCAATCTGCTTTGATTGAATGTAGAAACGCGCAGAATTTGAACAGGTTGAGTCATGGCAGAGCGTCCTATCAAGCGGTCTGAGCTCGCTGCCCGTCAAGCAGCGGAAGCCCAAAATCCCAGTCCCGAAGCAGTGCCCGAAGCAGCTCCTGAAGCGACGCCAACTGAGCGTAAAGACCGTCCCAAGCCGGTTCGCAAGTCCGCTGAGCAAGGTGAGCGCAGTGGAAGTGAACGCGGGGAACGCAGCGAGCGTGGGGAACGCGACAAGGGCGGTGAGCGCGGCAAGGGCGGACGCGACAAGCGGGGCGGCGGCAGACCTGCGCCTGCGGCTGGAGTCAATCTGGCTCTGATGAGAGGCCCGAGACCCAGCAAAGCGAAGCTAGAGGAGCCCGAACCGGAGGCCGTCGAGCCCGAGCTGCCGCAGGACGAGGTGGTCGAAACCGTAGCCGAAGCGCCGACCATAGCTGAGCCTGCAGCGGAAGTGATAGTTGAAGCTCCCGAAGTTGTTGAAGCTCCCCCAGAACCTGTAGCGGAAGCTCCCGAACCTGTAGCAGAGGTTCCTGAACCTGTAGCGGAAGCTCCTGAACTTGTTGAAGCCCCTCCAGAAGCTGTAGCGACAGCTCCTGAAGTTGTAGAGGTTTCTCCTGAACCTGTAGCGGAAGCTCCTGAACTTGTTGAAGCTCCTCCTGAAGTTGTAGCGGAAGCTCCTGAAGTTGTAGCGGAAGCTCCTGAGACAGCTGCTGCTCTGCCGGAAGTTGAATTGGAAGCCCCAGAGCCAGTCGCTGAAGTGCCGGAGGCTGTTTCGGAAGCGCCAGAGACCGTTGAGGTTGTCCCAGAACTGGTCGCCGAAGCACCCGAGGTGATCACCGAAGCACCCGAGGCAGTTGAGGTTACCCCAGAACGGGTTACTGAAGCGCCTGAGACCGTTGAAGCTTCCCTAGAACCTGCCGCCGAAGCGCCTGAGGAGGTTGCGCCAGCCTCTGAGCCCGTCGAAGCCGCCGCAGAACCTGAGGCTGAAGATGCTCCCGTCGTGGAAGCCTCGACTGAAGAGCCACCCGTCAAAGCCCCTGAAGCAGCCTCAAAACACCCGCCAAAGCCGCTGTTAATCCGTAAGCCCGTTCAGCCAAGCTGAGCGCAGCGATGATTCCACGCTGGCGAAAACTCTCGACTCCGGGAGCCCGACCTGCTCCCGGACCGGGGATATACTGACAGAGGCAGCACACGATAAAGATTCTTAACAGAGAGGGAGGTTGCCAGTCCTATGGTGATGATCGAAACCAAAGCCGAGCGCATGGTAATCAACCTGGGGCCGCATCACCCCTCTATGCACGGCGTGCTCAGGCTCTTGGTGACCCTCGACGGTGAGAACGTCGTAGACTGCGAACCCGTCCTAGGCTATCTCCACCGCTCAATGGAGAAAATCGCCGAAAACCGGACGGTGATCCAATACCTGCCCTACGTGACTCGCTGGGACTACATCGCCACGATGTTTACCGAAGCGATCACCGTCAACGCGCCTGAGAAACTCGCCAACGTCCCCGTGCCCAAGCGCGCCAGCTACATCCGCGTGATCATGCTGGAGCTGAGCCGGATCGCCAACCACCTGCTGTGGGTTGGCCCCTTCCTGGCCGACGTCGGTGCCCAGACGCCGTTCTTCTACATCTTCCGCGAGCGCGAACTGATTTACGACCTGTTCGAAGCCGCCACCGGCATGCGGATGATGCACAACTACTTCCGCGTCGGCGGAGTAGCCGCCGACCTGCCCTACGGCTGGGTCGACAAAGCCCAAGACTTCTGCGAGTACTTCCTGCCCAAAGTCGACGAGTACGAGCGCCTGATCACCGATAACCCGATCTTCCGCCGCAGAGTCGAAGGCATCGGCACGATCAGCCGCGAAGACGCGATCAACTGGGGCCTATCGGGTCCGATGCTGCGCGCATCCGGCGTGAAATGGGACCTGCGCAAAGTCGACCACTACGAGTGCTACGACGACTTCGACTGGCAAGTTGCCTGGGACTCGGGCGGCGACTGCATGGCTCGCTACACCGTGCGCATGCGCGAGATGCGCGAGTCGGTCAAGATCGTCCAGCAAGCGCTCGCCGCGCTGCCGGGCGGTCCCTACGAGAACCTAGAAGCCAAGCGCATCGCCTCCGGCCCCAAATCTGAGTGGAGCGCGCCCGACTACCAGTTCATCAGCAAAAAGCCCTCGCCCACCTTCAAGATCCCCAACGGCGAGCACTATGTGCGCATGGAGAGTTCCAAAGGTGAGCTGGGCATCTATCTGATCGGCGAGGACAGCGTCTTCCCCTGGCGCTGGAAAATCCGTCCGCCGGGGTTTGTGAACCTGCAAGTGCTGCCACAACTAGTGCGCGGCATGAAGATCGCCGACATCATGGCGATCCTGGGCAGTATCGACATCATCATGGGCGAGGTAGACCGCTAAGGCGGTGTGGAATAGGGAGCGAAATGAACCAGGGAATTGACCTGCAAGCCAGTTTTGTCGAAGCGCTCACCCAGTTGGGTGTGCCGCAAGCGGCCGCGCGGGCCGCTTGGATGCCTTTGCCGATGCTGGTGGTGATCATCGGCGTCACGATGGGCCTATTGGTCTCAGTTTGGCTAGAGCGCAAGATCTCGGCGGCGGCCCAGCAGCGCATTGGTCCTGAGTACATCGGGCCGCTGGGCATGTTGGCTCCGGTCGCCGACGGTCTCAAGCTCGTCTTCAAAGAAGACATTGTTCCAGCCAAGGCAGACCCATTGCTGTTCACCGCAGGACCGGTGATTGTGCTGCTGCCGGTGTTCCTGTCCTACTTGGTGGTGCCCTTCGGTCAGAATTTGGTGATCACCGATCTGGGCACCGGGGTCTTTTTCTGGATCGCCATGGGTAGCGTGCAGCCGATTGGCCTGCTGATGTCTGGCTATTCCTCCAACAACAAATACTCGTTGCTCGGAGGTTTGCGGGCGGCGGCTCAGTCGATTAGCTATGAGATCCCGCTGGCACTCTCGGTGCTGGCGGTGGTGATGATGTCCAACAGCCTGAGCACTATAGGTATTGTGGATCAGCAAACCGGCTACGGCATTTTGTCCTGGAACCTGTGGCGTCAGCCCGTGGGCTTTGTGATTTTCCTGATCTCAGCGCTGGCGGAGTGCGAGCGTCTGCCCTTTGACCTGCCAGAAGCCGAAGAAGAATTGGTCGCGGGCTATCAGACCGAGTATGCAGGCATGCGCTTCGGGCTGTTCTATATCGCGTCTTATGTCAATTTGATTCTGGCGTCGCTGCTGGCCTCGGTGTTGTTCCTCGGTGGCTGGAGCTTCCCGATTCCGATGGAACAGATTGGCACTTGGCTTGGGGTGGATGCAGGCGGTGCGTTGTGGCAGTTTGCTGCGGCAGGCATTGGCATTGGCATGATCTTGCTGAAGACCTATTTCTTCATCTTCCTGGCGATTCTGATGCGCTGGACGGTGCCTCGCGTGCGCATCGACCAGCTGTTGGATTTGGGCTGGAAATTCCTGCTGCCGGTCGCGCTGGTGAACCTGCTGTTGACAGCCGCGCTGAAGCTTGCCTTCCCCGTAGCCTTCGGCGGCTGAGTTTGGTCCCCTTGCTGATCTTCACAGAACACTATCCTTTCGGCACTTTATGTTGAAATTCCTTGAAAAAGTCGGCGGCTACGCCCGCGAAACCGTCCAGGCGGCCAAGTACATTGGGCAAGGCCTATCGGTGACTTTCGACCACATGAGTCGTCGCCCGATCACCGTCCAGTATCCCTACGAGAAGCTGATCCCCTCCGAGCGCTTCCGGGGCCGCATCCACTTTGAGTACGACAAGTGCATTTCTTGCGAAGTCTGCGTGCGTGTCTGCCCGATCAACCTGCCGGTGGTCGATTGGGAATACAACCGAGAAACCAAGAAGAAAGATCTCAAGAGCTATAGCATCGACTTCGGCGTCTGCATTTTCTGCGGCAACTGCGTAGAGTACTGTCCCACCAACTGCCTGTCGATGACCGAAGAATACGACCTCTCCGTCTACGACCGGCACGAGCTGAACTTCGACAGCGTGGCGCTCGGACGTCTACCCTACAAGGTGACTGACGATCCCATGGTTACGCCGATTCGTGAGTTTGCCTACCTGCCCAAGGGGGTCACAGAAGGCCATGCCGTTCCCCACACCGCTCGCCGCGCTGGCCTGCGCCCAGAGGAAATTCTGGAGCAAGAAGGCAAAGGCTAACTGACGCAACTTGAACTTGAACCCTTAGATTCTCTAGATCCTAGTAGGAGATTAGACCTCTGTGAATCTCGCTGAAGGTGTGCAAACCGTCTCGTTCGTGGTGCTCGCCACCATGATGATCGCGTCGGCTTTGGGCGTTGTCTTGCTGCCCAATATTGTGTACTCCGCTTTCTTGCTGGGCGGCGTGTTTGTCAGCATGGCTGGGCTCTACTTGTTGCTCAATGCCGATTTTGTCGCCGCTGCTCAGGTGTTGATTTACGTCGGTGCGGTCAACGTTTTAATCCTATTTGCGATCATGCTGGTCAATCGCCGAGAGCCTTACGCGGTGATCCGCTGGGGTTGGCTGCGCAGCGGGGCCACCGGCCTGGTTTGCATTGGCCTGTTTGCTGTGCTCTGCTCGATGATCCTCTCAGCGGAGTGGGCGGTGAAGCCGATTGTGGCCCTGCCTTCGACGGTGGCGGAGATTGGCAAGCACTTCTTCAGCGATTACTTGCTGCCCTTCGAGGTGGTTTCGATCCTGTTGTTGATCGCGCTGGTGGGCGCAATCGTGCTGGCCCGCCGCGAGTACCTGCCGGATGAAGCGAGCTCTGAGGAAGCCTTCGAGCTAGTCGAGCGGCCTCGCGAACCGGTTGCTGCTCTAGGCGCGTCCAGCGATCGCCCGCTAAGGGGCATGTAAGCAGTTTGGGAGATTTGCGAATTTATGGCGCTTCAAAATTTTTTGCTCATTGCCGCTGCCCTATTCTGCATTGGCATCTATGGGTTGATTACTAGCCGCAATGCGGTGCGTGTGCTGATGTCAATCGAACTATTGCTCAACGCAGTCAACCTGAACCTGTTAGGATTTTCCAACTATCTGGATTCTGCCAACATTCGTGGGCAATTGTTTGCGATTTTCGTGATTACGATCGCCGCCGCTGAATCTGCGGTGGGTCTAGCGATTATCCTGTCGATCTATCGCAACCGCGAGACGGTGGATATGGAGCAGTTCAATCTGCTCAAGTGGTAGAGGATTATGCAGAGCTGGCAGCTTGCCGATTGGTTGGTTGCGCTGCCGCTCACTTTTTTCGTTCTGTTCGGCCTGGTCGTCGTCGTGCAGGACAGACATCGTCTGGGTCAGCTCTGCCAGGACGGACAGCGGTTACTGCCGCGCCTGTCACGGGAGTTGGAGCGGGGCAACCGGGCTGAGGTTTTAGAGATCGGCGGTGCGCTGGGGGGCGTGGTGGGGGCCCTGGTCGAAGAGGGCGTTCAGCTGGCCGAGCACAGCCGCTCGCTGGAGGATTTCAGAGGAGCGTTCGCCGTCTCTCGGCGGTTAAGCCTGAGCCGCTTCGAGGGCGGACTCTACCTAGTTCGTGTGGCGGCGCTGGGCAGCTTGGGCGTCAGCCTGCTAGGCCAGGGATTTGGGGTGGGTCGCTTCCTGTGGGGCGGTATCGGCGCGGCGGCGCTAGTGTGGTTGGGAGAGCAGATTTTGCGCTTTCAGCTGCTGCGCTTTCAGCAAACGCTCGAACGGCTGCAGCTACTGCTGTCAGATTATTGGCAGCGGCTGCACATTCAGTCGTGATGCGGGGTGCGGTAGGGGCTGGTGCGCTGGTAAAAAAAGGCGTAGCTTTCGAACAAACTCCCCACTAGGGCACAAGTTAGGCTGATCACCAGGGCTCCACGCCAGGGATCGCCACTGCCAAAAACCGTCAGAAAGACTGCAAGCTGTTGAGAGAGCCATAGACACAAAGGTAGACAGGCGGGGATTTGGCTGACAAAGGCCAACCCCAAGTTGGCCAAGCTCAGCAGCAACACGGGGGCAACAAAACTGAGCAGCCCAGCTAGCAAGACCGAACGGCTCAAGCTCAGCATCCTGAAAAGAGACATATCCACAGACAAACAACCAGTGGTAAGTAGATAAGAGCAGGTAAGTGACTTAAGCATAGGAGCGATGACCAGGCCAAGCTGTAATGATGAAGAATCTTAGGTCTTGCACAGAAAGCTTGTTGAAGTAAAGTGAAGCCCGGTAACTCAGCCTCTCGCAGATCTCAGGCAGATAGCCGAGAGCGGCTGCTACCCTGAGTGATGAGGCTTTGGAGAGGACGCATTGGTAGACGGCACATTGGCAAGCCTGATGACCTGGCTGCGACGGCTGGGGGCCGCCGTCTTGTTGGGGGGCCAGGTCTTGATTCATCTAATCCAGGGCAAAATTCATCGTCGCAACACCCTGGAGCAGATGACTCTGGTCGGTACCGAGTCAGTTTTGATTGCGCTGATTACAGCGGCAGCGATTGGGGCGGTGTTTACGATCCAGGTGGCGCGGGAGTTCATCCGCTTCGGCGCGACCAGCACAATCGGCGGCGTCTTGGCGCTGGCGCTGACGCGCGAGCTGGCTCCGCTGCTGACGGCGATCATTCTGGCTGGGCGGGTGGGCTCAGCTTTCGCCGCAGAGATCGGGACCATGCAGGTCACCGAACAAATCGACGCCCTCTACATGCTGCGCAGCGATCCGGTGGATTACCTGGTGGTGCCGCGCGTGCTGGCCTGCTGCTTGATGTTGCCGATGCTGACGATTTTTGCCCTGATTACTGGCCTGCTCGGCGGTCTGTTCTTGGCATCCAGCCTCTATGACATCTCGCAGACCCTGTTTCTGGATTCGGTTCAGAACTTTCTGCGCACCTGGGATTTGCTCGCCGCGATTGTGAAGGCGCTGGTCTTCGGCGCGCTGATCGCGGTGATTGGCACGGGTTGGGGGCTGACCACCACGGGCGGAGCCAAGGGGGTCGGCCAGTCCACCACGGCGTCGGTGGTCACCTCGCTGCTAGCGATTTTTATCAGCAATTTCTTTCTGACTTGGCTGTTGTTTCAGGGACCGGGCCAGGACCTCTCCAACTCTCTGTAGGCGCGTCTACCCTGTGCCAGCGCCGAGACAAAACAAGCTCTAGAATTGGCCTTTAGAATTGAAGACAATGACTCAAGCCTTAGGGAGTGCTGGCGTATGACGGTTTCTTCTAGTTCCTCTCCCGGTTTGGAGCAGGCGGTTGAGCTAGCGCCTAGCTATGCCCTACCGCTGGCCCTGTGTGGGTTGGCGATCCCGGTGCTGTTCGCGTCCCAGGGCTGGGCACTGGCGGTTGCCGTCTTCTCCCTGTTTCTGATCTACCAAACCACGGTGATCCGGCTGGTGTTTGCTGAGCAGGCGCTGGAGGTCTATCGGGGCAGTCAGCGGATCCGTCAGTTCCCCTATGCCGAGTGGCAGAGCTGGCGCATTTTCTGGCCGCCTGTGCCGATTTTGTTCTACTTCCGCGAAGTCAATAGCATTCACTTTTTGCCCGTGATTTTCGACCCTGCCCAGCTGCAGCGCTGTTTGCAAGCGCGGGTCGGCTCACTGGCTGCGTGAACGGTTGTTCCCAATGTTTTCCCTCGGGCTGCGGCGATTTTGATTTTGATCTATGTCTGAAGTAAACCAATCTGACGCAAACCAAAACCCAGAACAGGCGGTGGCTGCGCTGGAGCAGCGGCTGGCCAGCCTCCAGCAGCAGGAGCAGGAGCTGCAGCAAGCGATTGACGACTTGCGTAGCTCTCAGTCCAGGCTGGTCCAGGAGCAAGTCGCCGAACTCCAGGGCGTGTTGGGCCGCCTGATCCAGTCAAGCCTGTCGGAGCTAGAACACCGCAAGCAGGCGCTCCAGGAGAGCGTGAGCCAGCTCGAGCGGCGGCAGGAGAAAATCCAGGCCGACATGCGCAAGAATTTCGCTGGCGCCTCGCAGGATCTGGCGATCCGCGTCCAGGGCTTCAAGGACTATCTGGTCGGGAGCTTGCAGGATCTGGCGCTGGCCGCCGAGCAGCTGGAGCTGACGCCCAAAGCCAAGCCCGAAGCCGAGCGCCCAGACGCCGCTCCCCAACGTTCAGCGCCGCTGCCTGATCAGGGATTTCCCGACCAGACCAAGAAGATCCGCAAGCTGCTGGAGCAGTACCGTGCCCTGCCTGACTATTACGGCCCCAGCTGGCAGCTGCGGCGCACCTTCGAGGCGGTCCATGAGGAGCGGGTGAGTCACTGGTTCTTGACCTTGGCCGGTCGGGGTGCGGTCAAGAGCATGGGCAGCCGTTTGCAAAACATTTTGGTGGCCTCCGCTACGATCTCGGTGCTGCGTATGTTGCATGGGGACCGGCTGCGGGTGCTGGTCCTGGCCACCTTACCAGAGCGCTTGGGCGAATGGCGGCGGGGTCTGCAGGACTGTCTGGGCATTGCCCGTGCCGACTTCGGGCCAGAGGGCGGCGTGGTCCTGTTCGAGGACCCGGACCCGATGGTGCAGAAGGCGGATCGGCTAATCGACGAGGGCGAGTTGCCGATGTTGATCTTCGATGAGGCCGAGGAACAGGTGTCGCTGAGCATGTTGCGCTTCCCCCTGTGGCTGGCCTTTGCTCTAGACTCACAGCAGTTGTCTAAAACGCTCTACTAAGGCCATGAACACCGCCGTTGTCGTCAGTGTGGGGCTGGTGATTGCCGCGTACCTCTTAGGGTCGTTTCCCAGCGGCTACCTGGTTGGTCGCTGGGTCGGCGGCATCGACATCCGCGAGCACGGCTCCGGCTCCACGGGCGCGACCAACATCCTGCGCGCCCTGGGCAAAGGACCGGCCCTGGCGGTGCTGTTGGCCGATTTACTCAAGGGCGTGCTGGCGGTGTTGCTGCTGCGCGAGCTGGGGGCCCGGGTTCTGGCTGCCGAGGCCCTGCCCTGGCTGGTCTTGCTGGGGGCGCTGGCGGTGCTGCTGGGACATAGCCGCTCGATCTGGCTGCGGTTCACGGGTGGCAAGTCGGTGGCCACGGGGCTGGGGGTGCTGTTGAGCTTGCACTGGCCAGTGGGCTTGGCGGTGCTGGGCGTGTTTGGGCTGGTCCTGGCCCTGTTTCGGATTGTCTCACTGGGCTCGATCTTGGCGGCGGCTTCGGTGGCGGTGCTGATGCTGCTGGCCCGGCAGCCATTGCCCTATGTGCTACTTGGGGGGCTGGGCGGTGTGTATGTGCTGCTACGCCACCGCGCCAATCTCCAGCGGCTGATCCAGGGCAGCGAACCCCGCATTGGCCAAAAAATCCAGGCCCCACAGGCGGCAGCTGAGCCCGCGTCAGCCCCAGAGCTGTAGGGTTCGAGTTCCGAGCAGCGAGGTTCGAGTTCTAAGCCGAGTCATCCGAGCCTTTGGCTCGGGCTGCCGAGCTTGGAACCTCGCAAGTCAGGCTTTTGGCTCGCAATCCCAAGCCTTTTGCGCCAAGCACCCAGCCTAGAGCCGCAAGCACCGAGCAACAGACTCGGCGAGTCGAGCGGTTGACCCGGATAGCCGAGCGTTGGGCTTCAAGCCGCTCAGTCTCCGGTCAAGGTTTAGGCAGCGGGAAGAGTCTGATATGGCACAGTACGAGAAACATCAGCAACCGAGGCTCGGTGCCGCTTGAATCTGCCCGACTTCGCCAGACGCAAACTCGTCGTGTTCGGCACCTGCCTGAGCAGCCTGCTCGGGGTCGTCGCTCCCGCCCAGGCCGCTGAGCAAGTGGTCTTCGCCTACGGCGCGCTTTCGCGAACCCTACCGGTTCGTGCGATCGAGACCTACGCCCGCGAGGGCAAGATCACACCGGAACTCAGCTCCTACGCTGGCCTGCTGAACTCAGGCCAGCTCGAGCAGGTGCGCTCAGCCCTGAACGCGGTCGCTCCCAGCGAGGTGGCCAATGTCGTGGCGGTGGCCCAGTTTCTGTACACGCCGGAGGGCGAGGCCTTTCTGGCTCGAGCCGGGGAAGTGGTGCGCACCGGCCCCAAGCGGTCAGGAGCCCTTGCGATCCGGGGAGCGCTGATCCGCGCCGCTGCTGACCCAGAGGGCATCACCCTGGTCAACTTCCTGCGCTACTTTCCCACCCCACGCGTCTACATTGATGTGCGCCAGGGCGTGGAAGTCGCTCAGCGCATCCAGCGGCTGCTCCAGCGCACCCGCCAGGTGGTCAGCCAGGCAAGCGCCCCATCTGGCGACGGCGCGGGCCTAGACTTCAGCCAGTTGCCCGACCTGCAAAAGCCAGGCCCCTTTCTGGTAGACCGCTATGTTTTGGAAGACCTGGTCGATGCCAGCCGCAACAACCGCCCGCTGCCGACCGACCTGTATCTGCCCCGTTGGGTAACCCTGGCCGCCAACCCAGCCGCAGACCCCCCCAGTCCCCTGTTGGTGATCTCGCACGGCTTGGGGGAGGATCGCACCAGCTTCCGCTATCTGGCGGTGCATCTAGCCTCCTACGGCTATACGGTGGCCGTCCTAGAACACCCCGGCAGCAGCAGCCAGCGCATCGCCGACCTACTGGCCGGACAGGTCACGGCCGTCGTGGATCCCCAGGAGTTCATTGACCGCCCCAAGGATGTCAGCTTTGTCCTGGACGAGCTGAGCCGTCGGGCGCAGACCGACCCGCAACTCCGGGGGCGCATTCGCAGCGAGCGAGTGGGCATATTTGGGCACTCGTTCGGCGGCTACACGGCGCTGGCCCTGGCCGGGGCTGAGCTGGAGCTGGCCAGCTTGCAGGCAGCTTGTGCCAACCGCCCCGACCCCTCGCTGAACCCGTCGGTCGTGCTGCAGTGCCGCGCAGCCAGCTTGAGCGGCGACCGTCTCAACCTGAGCGACCCGCGCGTGCAGGGGGTAGTAGTTGCCAACCCGGTGACCAGCCTGATCTTTGGCAGGCGCGGCATGGCGCAGGTGAAGGTGCCCGTGATGGTGGTAAGCGGCACCAACGACACCGTAGCGCCCGCTCTGTCCGAGCAGATCGAACCGTTCGCCGCCCTGCCGCCGCCCAAGTATCTGATCACGCTCACCGGTGGGACCCACTTCAGCACCGACGATCCGGGCGCGGGCGGTGTGATCAAGTTGCCCGAGGCCATCATTGGCCCGGCCCCGGAACTGGCCCGGCAATACGTCAGCGCCCTGTCCGTGGCTTTCTTCAACACCACAGTGGCGCAAGATCCCGACTTTGCCGTCTACTTGAGTTCTGAGTACGCCCAAGCCCTCAGCCGCGCACCGCTGCCGTTGCAGCTCAACCTAGAGGCTCCGCCCCTGCAGCGCTCCCGAGCTGAGGCCGACCTGAGCCGACCCTGAAGCCAGGACCCGGAACGATGCTGTAAACTGCGATGAATCCAGAACAGGAACCGACCGATTGAGCGAGAGACGCGCTCGGGGCAGTCGCCAGGTGTGGTCCGGCTCCCGGCTCTTGCTCAACCGCCGCGAACTTCTCCAAACCCTATGCCTGCCAGGTCCCGTCAACCGCCGCGCCCGCCTCGACGCCCCGCTCGCTCGCCGCTTCGCCCCCCCGCGCCCCGCGCCAGAGTGCCGTCAAGCGCTGGCCCCCTCGACCGTCGAGCCCAGCGCCAGCGTAGCCAGGCCAAGCTGCCACGGCGAGGCGGTAAGCGAACCCTGGTCTTGTTCGTGCTGGGACTCACGGCCACGGTTGGCGGTCTGGCGGCGGGCATCTGGTGGCAGATGAACCGGAACTTGCCGGACTTGACCACTGTCAAGTCGTTCACCCGGGGCGGCACGCTGGTGATCCAGGCCGCCGACGGCCAGCCGATTTTGCAGCTGGGTCCCACAGCCCGGAACAAAGCCAAGATTGACCAGATCCCGCAACCCCTGGTGCATGCCTTCATCGCCACCGAGGATGAGCGCTTCTATCAACACGGCGGGGTGGACGCCTGGGGCATCGTGCGGGCGGCGGTGGCCAATTTCCGGGCGGGCGACGTGGTGCAGGGCGGCAGCACGATCAGCCAACAGCTGTCGCGGATGCTGTTTCTCGACCAAGAGCGCAGCATTTGGCGCAAGCTGCGCGAGGTGGCGGTGGCCCAGGAGCTGGAGCGACGGCTGAGCAAGCAGGACATCCTGGAGCTGTACCTCAATCAGGTCTACCTGGGCTCGGGTGCCTATGGGGTCACCGACGCGGCTTGGGTCTACTTCAGCAAGCCGCTCAAAGAGCTGAGCCTTTTGGAGTCGGCCACCCTGGCCGGACTGGCGGCAGCCCCCAGCGACTACTCGCCACTGGTGAACCCGGACCTCGCCCAGCGGCGTCGCAATCGGGTGCTGGAGCGCCTGGTCGATGCGGGCTATCTCGACCAGGATGAAGCCCATCGGCTGACAGACCTACCGCTGGACCTCAAGCCGGGCAGCGTCGCCGAGGCCTACAGCACCGCACCCTATTTCGCCACCTACGTCCAGCAGGAGCTGCCCAAGTACCTGACTGCCGACCAAATCGAGGCGGGCGGGCTGATTATCCAGACCAGTCTCAACCTGAGCTGGCAACGAGCTGCAGAAAAAGCGGTGCAGCGGGCAGTGGCCTACGACGGCCCCCGGCTGAATTTCGACCAGGCCGCGCTGGTCGCCATTGACCCCAAAAACGGCGAGATCCGGACCATGGTGGGCGGCACCGACTTCGGCCAGAGCCAGTTCAATCGGGCTACCCAGGCACAGCGTCAGCCGGGGTCTACATTCAAGCTGTTCGTCTACGCGGCGGCACTGGCCAAGGATTGGACACCCTTTGACTACTACCGTGACGCGCCCTACTCGATCGCCGATTACGAGCCCAAGAACTTCAGCGACCGCTACCGGGGCGATGTCACCCTGACCCAGGCGCTGGCCAGCTCGCTCAATGTCGTGGCGGTCAAGCTGTTGGTCGATGTCGGCCTGGATCCGGTGCTGCAACTGGCCAAGGACCTGGGCATCCAGTCGCCGCTGACCCACGACTATTCGCTGGCGCTGGGCAGCTCGGAGGTGAATTTGCTGGAACTCACAGGTGCCTATGGCGTGCTGGCCAACCGGGGCTTGCAAGTGGAGCCCCACGGCATTCGCCGCATCATTCGGGCTAGCACGGGTGAGGTGCTCTACGATGCCTTGCCGCAGGCGCATCGGGTGCTCAGCGACAAGACCGCCACGGTGATCGCCTGGATGTTGCAGCAGGTAGTGGTGGCTGGCACGGGACGACCGGCTCAGCTGGAAGAGCGCCCCGTGGCGGGCAAGACGGGTACCTCAGAAAAGGGGCGAGACCTCTGGTTCATCGGCTTTGTGCCGCAGTTGGTGGCGGGGGTCTGGCTGGGCAATGACAACAGCAGCCCTACCCAGGGCACCAGCCGAGCGGCGGCAGTCACCTGGCAGGAGTTCATGGCTGAGGTGACCGAGAGCCTGCCCATTGAGACCTTCCCCGAGCTGCCGCAGTTGCGCGGACGGGGTCTGCGGGCGGATGACAACGCTGCTGAGGAGTCGGCCAGCGGCGGCGGCAGCTCGGGCGGCAATTCTGGCGCTGCTGAGCAGAAGGCGGCCCCGGAGGGCGAAGAGGCCAGCACAGCCACGCCTGCCGCCGAACCGCCCGTAGACAGTGCCCCTGCCGAGAACAGCGGCATTGCCGAGCCGCCGCCAGTGCCCGCCACTGAGGCCCCGCCGGAAGTGCCTGAGGTTCAGGAGGCACCGCTCGTGCCGGTGCCCGCTCCGGCCAACCCTTGAGTGGGGGACCTAGCGACGAGCAGGCGGGGTTAGGGCAGACCAGGTCTGGGCATCGACCAGACCACTGGTGACGAGTAGACGCTGACGCTGAAAGGCTTGCACAGCAAGCTCGGTGCGTCGACCAAAGTGGCCGTCAAGGGCGGCAGTGTAGTGGCCGAGCCGCTGCAGAGCAATTTGCAGGCGGGTCACGCAGGGGCCGTCGTCGCCTCGGGCCAGGAGCGGTAGGGGCTCATGGGTTGAGATGGGGGTTGAGATGGGGGTTGATGGCGGGGGGATTGCGGGTTGCAGGGGAGCCTTCCTCTGGAAGCGGTTCCAGAATGTCTTGGACGCTGAACGACGATGCGGAGAGGATTTCGTCAGCAAGGGCCTGCCAGCTATACGGCGACCGCAGCCAGAGGCTGATCAGGTGCTCGACAGCGTCCTCTAAAGGTAGTGGTACGGCCCAAGGGAGATGGGCGGTGACCACGAATTGCAGAATCCTGACCGCATATAAAGACTGGAAGGTCGTCAGCGGCCGCACATCCCAGTCGCTCTAAAATTCTTCAGGACATTGGACCGATTGCCTAACGCACTGGGTACCTGTTTTGTGCGCATTTATGCCCTAAATCGCGCTTGTGAGGCCAATTGAGGTCCTCAGCAAGCCCATCGAGAGCGGCTGATCGGGCGGGCACTCATGGGAAGGGTCGGGGTGGTTGGGAGAACCCGGAATGGGGGGCGCTTGCCCCCCAAACCCCCCACTGGGGGACGAAGCGCCTCCCCCCGACCCCCTGCGCAAGCGGTAACGGAGCTAGTTTGTCACATGGATGGAGGGCTGGGCGAAGGGCTCGGGCTGGGTCTCCTCTCAGTCGGGGCTCTGAGCTCCATTGCCTGGGCTTCGGACTTCAAGTGCCGGGTCCTGAGCTTGGCAGGCCGAGCAATTGATTCGGGCTGCCGAGCTGGTTGCTCAAAGTTTCGAGCTTGGGGCTTCGGAGTCCGAGTCTTTTGCTCAAACGGTCGAGCTGTGAGGCCCAGGGTCCAAGTTCTAGGCTCAGAGGCCCGAGTTCTGGGGTCGAAGGCCCGAGCTTTAGCTGGCGGGCAGCCCCGCTAGAGGCTGAGCGGGGGTCTGGCTTGGCAATTCTGCTGGCGTCTGGCCGGACAAGAGCTGGGTGTAAAGCTCCAGGTAACGCTGGATTTGGAGTTCGAGCGTGTATTCTGCCAGCACAATGGCGCGGCAGTGTTGGCGCAGCTGAGCCCGCTGTGCGTCCGCTTCCAGCAGCTGAACGATCCCATCTCGGAAGTCAGTGGCGTCTTCCGGTTTAGCCAGGTAGCCAGTGAGATTTGGACGGACCAGATCGGGGACGCCCCCCACGTTGAAGGCGACCACAGGCGTGCCACAGGCCATGCTTTCCAAAATCACCAGGCCCAAAACTTCAGCACGCGTGGGACATAGAAATAGGTCGGCTGCTGCATAGGCGATAGCCATCATCCGGGTGTTTTTGAGATAGCCAAGCGAGATCGCGGGAATGCCAGCCGCCTGCGCAACTTTGCCACTCCCCTCTCCTAGCAGAAGCAGCTCAGTCTCTGACTTTAAACTCTCCGGCAGGTCACGCAGCGCCTTTACTAAGAGATCGCCGCCTTTGCGCTGCTCATTCAGCTGCACTGCCGCGAACATCAACACTTTTTTGCCTGGAGTAATGCCCAGCATTGAACGACACTGCTCTCGGTCAAGAGGTTGGAACGTTTCAACATCAACGCCGTGGGGGATATGATGAATGGGGAAGCGGTTCAGCATACTTTGCTGAGCTTGCTCGGCGATCCAACGACTAGGGCAAATCAGCGTGAGCTTGGAGCGACCGTAGACCCAATTCTTGAGTTTCCATTCGATGTGGGTGCTGTCTCGTTCGATGGCGTCTGAGGTTTTGGGGTAGGGACATTTGCCACAACCGGTCTTCCAGCGTTCACAGTCTAGGCTGTAGGTGCAGTGTCCAGTAAACGGCCACATGTCATGTAGAACCAGAACTGTAGGTTTGCTTTGTGTTAATTCAGGTAGCGCCAGATAGCTGAAAAAACCTCCATGCAAACAATGCAGGTTGACAACATCAGCCTCTAAATAAGCAGGGTGCTTTTTGACTCCAAAAGCACTTAACCCATGGATGTTATTTAAACCAAGCTTGGAAGTTACTGAATTGAGTAAAGTCTCAGCAATCTTGACTGATTTAGAGGGATTGACTAAAGATATATGTTCGGAAGAGTCAAGACGTTTTTTACGGCATAAAATCTTGGAATCAATCTCGGCTCTTCTCATCGCTAGATGCAGGCGATGCATCGCAACGCCAGTGCCACCATAGCCGTAGTCAGTGATATTTAGGTGAAGGACTTTCATTTAGCTGGTCTCCGAACAGCGTGGGGCATCGTTTTATCCAGGGGGCACCGGATGCTGAACCTGCGAGAGGTTACATTAGTAGAATTCTGACACAGGTTTCTGGGTGCTGCCAGTGCCTCTGCCGAAA
>JANNOU010000214.1:0-25615 GCA_031399305.1 Leptolyngbya sp. SOY_34_metabat_272 | reverse complement strand
CCTTTGATGGCTCCTAAAGACAAATGGCACTGACTTTGGGGTGTTTTGGGGAAGGCTTTGGTGGTTGAGAGACCCCGGAATGGGGGGCGTTTGCCCCCCAACCCCCCCACTGGGGGACGAAGCGCCTCCCCCAGGCCCCCTGCGCAAGGGGTGAGTGACTCGCTGGCGGTGCCATTCGGGTCAGACTCTCACAGGTTGAGAGCAAACGCTTTCTGGTTGAGGGCAAACGCTTGCTGATTGACGTGAGTACTGACTGGTTGAGGGCAAACGCTTTCTCATTGAGGGTAAACGCTTTCTGATTAACACGAATGTTGACTCGTTTGGGGCAAATGCTTTGTGGTTGAGGGCAAACACTGACTCGTTTGCTCCAAACGCTTACTGGTTGAGGGTAAACGCTTTCTCGTGAGCCCCAGGCCCAGATTTCCAGAGCGCAGCCCAATGGCGGTGGGGCGATTCTGCTGAGTGGTCTGTCTGACTACCCAGGTGCAGTCATCGCGGCTATTGTGAAGGGGTATCTTTGCTTCCCCAACCCTTTGCCGTTCGGGGTCAGACACCGGCCTCAGGCGATCAAGAGCCCTGGACCTGCGACCAGAGCCTTTCCTCTGAGACTGTGGCAGGGAGTGGCTGTGCCTGTCGGGAGCGACACAGGTCAATGCTTGGGCTGACTCTAGGTTTCGAGGTCAGGGAAACTCGACAAAACGACCCACAAGGTGTCTAGTCGGACTAAGTAACCCTCTGCCACCTCGGTTAGGGGTGGCGTTTGTGATTAAACAGAATGTAGCGTCGAGCCCAGTAGACATAGCTTTGTTCCGTTCGCCAGGAGTAGTGCTTGAGGCGAATGGCATCCCGTAATTGGTCTAGCAGTTTTTGAGGAGGTGTTTGCATGCTCAATCACTGGTAATCATGTATTCATTTAATTTTTAGTACATACCTACCATGACGAAAATCGGAAGATATGTGAATTCTGCTGTCTATTTAGCTGAAATCGTGATACTGTGAGATAGAATTCCATATATCCGCCAAAATTGGGTGTTTATGCAGCGAGTTGTCTGTCTATCCCCCGAAATGGGGGGTGTGCAGCTGAGATCTCCCTAATAAGTTGTTAGCCCCTGGTTCTCGGTTGGGACTGCCCGTAAAGTCGAGTTTGTTGGAAATTTTTTCAAAATCAAAATTTCTACATAACACTAAAGGTGACATATATCTCTGATTAATAGGTCAGAGACTCAAAAACAACTCTTTTTAGAGGATATGGAGGATATGTACGACAGCACTCTACACACTAAATCAAGAAGATTCAACCTATTGTCGAAGATGTAAAATAGTATTCCTCTGGTAGAAGAGGTAAAAGGCTCTTCGGGAATATTCAGAATCTAGCTGAAGCATTATCCATAACCGAAAATCCACCATGCATACCACATCTGACATTCAAATCACGCTCGATCTGAGAAACCCTGATTTAGATGACGAATTATTGGAAAAATTAACCCAAAGCCTGCAGAGCGAAATGCTTGACCTGGACGAAGTAAAAGACGTTAAACGTGTTCTCGATCCTAATCCACCCGCAGGGAACAAGGCATTAGGCGCAGTTTTAGTCGGGTTGCTAACGGCTGAAGTGAATGGAAGTAATGTCAAAAATTTGTTTGGATTTTTGAGCGATCGCTTGGGAAGTAAACCGATCACGATGGAGGTTGAAGCCAACGGTCGGAAGCTCAAAGTCACCGCGAGCAGTCAACAAGAATTGGTGGCAGCAATTCAGGCCGCCCAACAATTTGTAGGATCAGCACAAGCAGGCAACAATGGCTAAGATGGCGCTGGTGATCGGGGTGAGTGATTACGAACCGGGTTTGACTCCTCTGCCTGGGGCTACAAGGGATGTAGAGGCGATGCGGCGAGTATTACAGCACCCTGATGTGGGTGGATTTGATGACGTTAAAACGTTGTTAAATCCTGAGCCATTGGTGATGCAGGAAGCGATTGAGACCTTGTTTTCGGGTCGCACGAAAGGGGATCTCGTGCTGCTATTTTTTTCTGGTCATGGGGTCAAAGATGATAACGGTAGGCTACACCTGGCAACTCGCATCACTCGCAAAAATACTCAGGGAGAACTGATCCGGGCAACATCGGTTCCAGCCAGTTTTGTGCAAGACATCATGAGCAACAGCCGCTCTAAGCGACAGGTCGTGATTCTAGATTGTTGCTTTAGTGGAGCATTTGCCGAAGGCTGGTTGGCTAAGGATGACGGTTCTGTAGATGTTAAAGCTCAACTGGGAGGGGAGGGGAGAGCTGTCCTCACGTCTTCAACTTCTACTCAGTATTCCTTTGAGCAGGAAGGATCAGACCTTTCAACGTACACGCGTTATCTGATCGAGGGGATTGAGACGGGAGCGGCTGACCTCGATAGTGACGGGGTCGTTTCGATTGATGAGCTGCATGAGTATGCCAAAGGGAAAGTCCAGGAAGCAGCTCCAGCTATGAAACCAGAAATCTACGCCGTCAAAGAAGGCTACAAAATCCATCTTTCTCAAGCTCCCACCGAAGATCCAAAGCTGAGGTATCGCAAAGAAGTGGAGCATTGCGCTAGTCGGGGTGAGGTTTCAGTGGTCAGTCGCTACACGTTAGATGCCCTGCGAGAGAGTCTGGAACTGCCACCTGAAGAGGCTGTGGCAATTGAAGATGAGGTGCTGGAACCCTACCGGAAATACCAGAAAAAATTGCAGCGTTATGAGCAAGTTTTAGTAGAGGCGATTCAGCGTGGGCAGCCTCTCAGCAGAGACACTCAAAATGAGTTGAAACGCTTGCAGCGAGTTTTAAGCCTCAGAGACGAAGACATTGCTCAAATTGAGGCTCAAGTTACCTCCCAGAAAAAAGCAATCCCACCTTCAAACAAGCTTGCGGCGGTGATTCAGGCTCAACCATTCTTCCGCCGTGAAGCGGTGGCCCCTATCAAACCATCAAATGAAGCTTTAGCAACAAGCCAATCTGAAACTCCTGCGTCTCCTCAAATTAGGCTTACAAGGTTGCCTGCGATTTCTGTTCCATTTCTGAGAAACCCCAAACTGCTGATTGGGGCAGGCATTACCACGGCTGTAGCACTAATAGCCCTTTTCCTAGTTAAGCTGCCACAGCCTCCGCAGAACGTGGAACCTGCGTCTACGGTTAGTCCCACTGTGTCTTCTGTTGCTCCGACGAGTGCTCAGGACTTTTACACTAGAGGAGACGATAAGTATTCTAAACAGGACTATCAGGGAGCCATTGAGGATTACACCCAAGCGATTCAACTCTACCCCGACCATGTCGAAGCCTACTACAGTCGAGGGGCATCCAAAGCCAGCTTAGGAGACAACCAAGGGGCGATAACCGACTATGACCAAGCCCTCAAACTCAAACCTG
The DNA here is from genome assembly GCA_031399305.1 of Leptolyngbya sp. SOY_34_metabat_272. Lineage (GTDB taxonomy): Bacteria > Cyanobacteriota > Cyanobacteriia > FACHB-261 > FACHB-261 > FACHB-261. The sequence goes on along the minus strand of JANNOU010000214.1, from coordinate 22,225 downwards.
ACTATGTCGAAGCCTACTACAATCGAGGGGCATCCAAAGCCAACTTAGGAGACAATCAAGGGGCGATAACTGACTATGACCAAGCCCTCAAACTCAAACCTGACTATGCTGGCGTTTACTACAATCGAGGGGTATCCAAAGCTATCTTAGGAGACAATCAAGGGGCAATCACCGACTATGACCAAGCTCTCAAACTCAAACCTGACGATGCCGATGCCTACCACGAGCGTGGGAAGTCCAAGTATCGCTTAGGAGATCATCAAGGAGCCATTGCTGACTATGACCAAGCCCTCAAACTCAAACCTGACGATACCAACGCCTACTACAATCGTGGGGTATCCAAAGCTCTCTTAGGAGACAATCAAGGGGCAATCACTGACTATGACCAAGCCCTCAAACTCAAACCTGACGATGCCGATACCTACTACGAGCGTGGGAAGTCCAAGGATCGCTTAGGAGATAAGCAAGGGGCGATTGCCGATTATCAGAAAGCCGCAGAGCTATATCAGACACAAGGAAAGACAAAAGAGTATCAAGATGTCTTGGAGCAAATCAAAAAGTCTCAGTGATCGTCAGGTGCCTGAGAGAATTTTTTCTGAAAGCGATCGCGGTCTAACAAGCCGTTGCAGCGGAATTTTGAAAGCGGATTTGTAAATTCTGAATCAAGTTGCAAAAATTATCGCCGCTCTCAAAATTCCGCTGAACTTGGTCTTTAGCTGGCATGTGTCTGCGCGTAAAGCTTGCATGAACCACAACTTTCGTAACCCCGAGGATGCCCACAACCTGATCTCATCAACCTTGAGCTTGTATCAGGTGACATGGTTGTACTTCACGCATCCGTTAAAGCGCTCGAGGGTTGGATCGTGGGTGGTGCTGATCTTGCCCTTTAGGCCATCCAGGTCCGGTTGACCTTAACTGGGGATGACTATGGGCTGGGAACCTAGCCTGCAAACGCCATGAGCCGAGTCCTCTGCGTCACGCAGCGAGCGTTTTGCCCCACCGTCCCCGCTGCCAGCTTCGCGGTCCGCGAGCAGAACTCGACCCGTGCAGCGTTTTGCGACTGCGTCCGAGCCCAGACCTCAAGCGGTCGAGCGCTGAGGTGCAAGGGTCGAGCTTTCGGCTTCAGCGAGCGAGCTGAGAGGGTCAATGGCCGTGAGTGAAGGGTCGCGTGGTCGGCGTCAGGCACGAGAGTTCAGGAGTTTCAGCCATCGGGACCCTTCAGTTAGTGCCATTCCTCCCAGAACCCTATTGACGGACTAGGCTGGCTCACCCAGCAATGGCATCCAGAGAGCCATTGCTGGGTGAGCCTGGGAACTCAGAACTCTGAGGCAGTCAGGGTTACGTCAGCATGTCCCCAAGCTGCTTGCAGCCGAGCCTGCACCGCTTGAGCCGCTTCGGTCTGGTTCTGTGCTCGCAGGCTTTGTGCCAGCCCGTATAGCGACCAACCGTTTTCAGGATAAAGCTCCAGATCCTGCCGATACGCTGCCTCCGCTTCTGCCGGACGACCCGCTTCTAGCAATACGGCTCCCAGCGCTTGACGGACTGGTGAGTACCAGGGAGCCGGTTCGTCGTAGTTGAGCTTGTCCTCCAGCTCAACGCCCTGGCGCAGGTGAGCGACCGCCCGCTCATAATCCCCTTGCTGAGCAGCCAGCTTGCCCGCCAACACTTCGGTCGCAATTTGCAATAGATGAGCAGTGGTGTTGATGTCCCAGATCGTGACGCCTTCTAAGGCTGGGCTAGTGGCAATCGCCCTCAGGGCCTCCAGTTCCTGAGCCGCGTTTTGGAGCTGACCTTTGGCGGCGAGCGCCATGCCTCTTGCAAAGTGCCGAACCCCTGTGGGATAGACCAGCGCCGCATCCGGTGCGGGTTCAGCCAAAATCTGATCCCACAGGCCAAATTTGACGTAGGTGTAGAGCGGAAGCGTGGCGTAGTGCTGCAGAGTGCCGTATCCCGCAGCCCCAATCAACGACCGATCGACCAGTTCAGCCGTCTTGTGCGCCGCTTGCAGCGCTACGCCACGCTCTCCCGCCAGCACCGCTGCGTACCACAGAAAATGATGGTTGTGAGGCATGTAAGCCACCCGATAAAGGCCTTCGGGATTGTGTTGGTGAGCGTACTGGGCATCAAGTTCAGCCGCTTGCCGGTTGGCCACAACAGCATCGTGATACCGCCCAACCCGAATGTAAATGTGCGAAGGCATGTGCACCAGATGCCCGGTGTTGATTCTGAGCAGCCGCAGACGGTCAGCCGCTTCAGCAGCCAGCTGCGGGCGTTCTGCCTCAACCGCATGGATATAGAGGTGCAGCGCACCGGGATGGTACGGATTGCGCTTCAGCACTGACTCCAGCGTGGCGATGATCTGAGCGCCCTCTGGTTTGGGTTCACCATTGTCTTGCCAATAGTCCCAGGGCATTGTGTCCATCAGGGCTTCCGCAAACAGGGTCGCGGCATCCAAATCGGTGGGATAGCGTCGAGCTACCTCTCGCATCGCATTGGCATAAGCCAGATTGAAGGCAGAGCGATCTTCAACTGGCTGCTGCGTATAGCGTTGTGCCAGCGCCTGAATGTAAGCCTTTTCTCGTTCACTGGCGTGCTCACTCAGCTTAATTGCTGTTTGGATGGCTTGCCAGGCGGTGGGAACCGCATCAGCCTCCATGGCCGCATTGATATTAGGACCGAGGACATAGGCCATACCCCAGTGGCAAATTGCACACTTGGGGTCAAGCTGCGCAGCTTGTTGGAAGGCCCGAAACGCTTCGGCATGGTTAAAGCCGTAGGCCAGGATCAGTCCCTGGTCGAAGTAGCGTTGGGTGAGCGGATTGCCAGTAGAGATGGAATGGCTGTAGTTGCCTAAATTGGCGAACAGAGGGGCTGTAGCGGTCTCGGCAGAATAGGCGGCTTGAGTTGTAGAGGCATCATCAGCGCCTGGAGAGTGAGCCAGCGCGATTCCAGAACGGCCAATCGGGCTGGGGGACAAGCCCAAGGTTACCAGCAGAGTTGACGCCAACAGGATCTGTCGGACTTTGAGCATGCAGTGCATAAGAGGGGCCTCCAAAAGATTGAATCATGAACGAGCAATTTCCGGCTTTACAATCCCGAGAGTTGGTTTTGTCTCTGGCTGTTCAGCCGTTGGTCAGGGTTCGGAATAGTCACGCTAGAATTCGATGGGAGCGATTGCTTGTCAATCAGCGTAGAAAACTGACTGAGCTCGAGAAGGGGTAGCTCCTTTTTGTCATATTTCTGATAACGCGAAGCGATCGCACACAATCTACACATTGATTTCTGCTGAGGAATGAGTTTGTGAGCAGGCCGATTGATTATTCGCGCTAGCGCTTGCGCACAATGTAGTAGTCGTTCTGGAAATCGTGCGCTAGTCGCTTGACTTCAACCTGGTTGAATCCGGCATCACTTAATAGCTGTAGGGCTTTCTCTTGGCCCCACATTGCTCCCAATCCCATGCCTCCCAGCGCCAGGGAAACTGTCATGCAGTGCATGCAGGAGATCGTGTAAAGTAAGGGCGCTGCTGGATGCTCCAGGTTACCCCCCACATCGGTTGAGGCGTGGATGTCTTGCATCAGGTAAATACCATCCGGACGCAGAGCATTGTAGATGTTGCACAACACGACGTCGGGCTGCGCCTGATCGTGAACTGCGTCGAAGGTGGTGATCAGGTCATAGCCATTGACTTCGTCCAGTGTGGCCGTATCCTTTACCTGAAACTGGATATTGGTAAGCCCCCGGCCTTGGACGACGAGGTTTGCCGTGCCGATTGCCTCCTCCGAAAGGTCGTAGCCGGTGAACCGGCTGTTGGGAAACAGCTGAGCCAGTTTGCCTAAAGCACGACCGCTACCACAGCCCACATCCAGCACATCAATCCCTTGTTGCAACGCTTGCGTCAAGCCCGGAACCAGCGGCAAAATATGCTCTTCCAACGCCGCGACAACCGTTTGCCCGCTGTCTTCCGCCATCACTTCATGGAAGCGCTTGAACTCGGAATACGGCACGCCCCCCCCTTTGTAGAAGCAATCCACAATCTGGTCTTCGACCGAGCCCAGTAGCCCAATGTACTGAGCAAAAGGGGCAATATTGTCAGGCGAAGCGCCTCGGGTCAGGAATGCGGCATGTTCCGCAGGCAGAGCATAGGTCTTGTCAGTCGGGTTATAGGCGACAAAGTGACCGGTCACCATCGCCCCCAGCCATTCGCGCACATAGCGCTCATTTAAGCCTGCGGCATCAGCGATTTGCTGACTGGTAGAAGGCGGCAACTCTGCCATCGTGTCAAATAGTTCCGTGCGGTGACCAATAGAGGTCATCAGGGCTAGTGCGCCGCTGTTGAGAATGCCGAGCACTCGTTCAGCAAACGCTTCTGCTTGGGTTTGAGCAAAAGGTTGGGTTGTCATCGTAACCTCACTTTGTTTCGGGTTGTTTTGGGTTGTTCTGAATGCCAGATCCGCTCAGTCGTCGGTCAGTTCTTCCGAAATCGGCGCTACAAATTCCAGGGCAATCTCGCCATTGGGGCGACGGCCATAAACTAAATCCGTGCAGTTGCGATTCGGATCACAGTAAAATCCCAGCGAACCCTTGGGGTTTGCTTCAGAGTAAAGACACATCCAATGCCCATGGCTCAAACTTCGATAGGTTCCACCCACCTGTTCACAGCCACGGCTGAGGTCAGAAGCTGCGACAGATCGGACAGAGACAGGATTAGCGACGATGATGAACGAAGCTGAGACTGCCATCAAAGCGGTCGTCAGAGCAGCCGTTTTGATCGAGTTTGATTCTTGGACAGACATGAGCGTCCCCTTTCAACTAAGTTGTAGATTCAAGACCATTGATCTGGCTCTGAACTCAAGTTAGTTGAAGGGGCGTTCCCAAACCGTTCTCGAAGCGTTCCCAGAGTGGCTGATACCGCTCCAGTAAGGTCAGAAAAAGTCAGATCTCACCCATTGAAGCAGTGAGATCCCCCTCCAAGCTAGCGTGAGGCTTTTCGAGCCAGGCTTTCAGATCGCCGCTAGGCTCTAGCACTTCTGCGATCCAGGCGCGTTTAAAGGGAACGCCTGTCTTGCGATAAGCAGTCCGCACAACCTCAGTATCGGGGGCTTCAAATTCGCAGATGGTGCGTCGGCCATCCACAGAAATCTGAGAACGCAACCATTTCACACCGTAGGCCTCTAAACAGGGTAGGAGTCGGAGATCTGCTTCATACCAAGTTTTTTTATCAAAAGGGGTCTCGTACTCACACTCAATGACAACATGAATCATGACCTTACTCCTAATCAATGGGTAACGGTTGCTTGCATCAGCTGCATGACCTGATCAAATCTTGCGCGAGCCTGGGCGCTCAGAGCCTGGCAATTGATCGTCCGTCGTAACGCTTCAAAACAGGTGGTTGCTCGCTGCCGGTCGCCCAAGGCCAACGTGGCCTGAATGAACAGCGCCCAAGCCAGGGCAATCTCACTGAAATGGTTCACGGTCTGAGCGGCCTGAAGGGCGGCTTCTGCCCGGATGGTTGCCAACTTAAGGCGATCGCTCGCTAGATCTGTCTGGGCTGCACCAATCAGCACGTAGGACAGCATTCGCTTCGCATCCACCTGCCGCAGCATGGCAATTGCCTGTTTCAGCGCCGCCTCTGCACCCGGTTGCTGAAGGACATAGCTTGCCAGTGCTTTCAGCGCGGTTGCAAACACTGCTTCGCTGCCCTCGCCGTTCATCTTGGCCGCGACCGTTGCCATCTCTTGACAGTAGGGCAAAGCCGCAGCCGGATCGTCCGCTTCCAGCTCGGTCATAGCTAAATAGGTCAGACAGGTACATTCGCGCCAGTGATCCTGTTGCGCTTGAGCCAGTCGCCAAGCCTGTTGGAGCAGGTCGCGTGCCTCTGTATAGTGCGCCTGGTGACGCTGTACACACCCCAAGCCGCAGGGAATGTCAATAATCGCTAAGCCAACTCTGGCCGCGAGAGACTGCGCCTCCAGCAACAGCGCCTCTGCGCGAGTCATCTCCCGTCCAATTTCAGCCAGACAAGACCCGCCAGACGCGAGCATCCGGGCTGCGGTCACTGGACTGGCAGTTCGACTGGCTTCTGCCACCCGCAGCGAGTTCTGGTGGACACTGGCGAAGTCGCTGTTGGAGAAACGCAGAATCATCAAGATCTCCAGCCCAGTGGCTTCTTCGTCTTTCAACCCTAAAGCATTGGCCTGACTGATCAGTCGGTGGACCTCGTTTTCAAGCTGGGTGGCCCGCTCCTGAGTGACTCCTGCAATCGCGCCAATCCGGAGCAAGCCCAAATGCAACTCAATTCGCGTGCGACCCTCGAGGGCTTGGCAGTGCTGAATGCCTCGTTGAGCCAATTCAGCTGCCTCGGCATAGGCAAATAATTTCAGGCTACGCTCTGCTGCCGCAAGCGACGCAGACGCGGCCAGGGTATGGTCACCCCCCAGGGAGGCATGGTGGGCAATATCACTGGCCAGGGCCTGACTTGGGGTATCCGCTTGATTCAGCTGATGGGCAATTTGCCGATGCATCAGACGACGACGCGGTTCTGACAACTGCCGATAGGCAACCTGACGCACAATGTCATGGGCGAAGTCATAGCCCATTTCACCATCCAGGGACACACTGGGGCGGATAATATTTTGTTGCTCCAGATGTTCAATGGCCGTCAGCAATTTGGTGAGGGAGCAATCCGCCACCTGAGCGACCGTGGTTGGCTTAAAACTCCGGCCCAATGCCGCCGCCCAGGGCACCAATTCACGCGCAGATTCATTCAGCTGTTGTAATCGGTCTCGAATCAGGGCGTCCAAATTGTCAGAAGAATGGGTTTCCTGCTGGGACAACACACGAGCAACTTCTAAGGCAAACAGAGGATTGCCGCCACTGTCGATGAATACCAGATCGGCAATCTGCTCCTGGGACAATCCCAAATGATTGCCGGGGTTGACGTAGCGGATGAGTTCAGCGGTGTGTTCCCGCGCCAAGGGATGAAGCTCGATGGTTTGCAGCCTTCGCTCTCGTCTGAGGGCTTGCACAACGCGCAAGATTGCTGCATTATCCTCCAATTCTCTGGGGCGAGTGGCACAGGCAAACAGAACCGGTAAATGACCGAGCAAGCGCGTGGCATAGTGCAGCAACGCCGATGACGCTTCGTCAATCCACTGGATATCATCTAGGATGATCGCAACTGGAATGCCATCGGCACAAAGTCGGGTCAGGAATTGCACAACCAAATCAAATAATTGGCCCCGATCAGGCGGAAGACTTGAGGAGTGTCCGAGTTCTGGTAGCAGAAATCCCAAATCGCTTGGGAGTTTGATTGAGCCGCGAAGGGTGAGCGATCGCAAGGCATCGATCCAGACGCCATAGGGCCGCACCAGCTCGGCGGCAAATCCGCGTCCCCACAGCACGTGGCCGTTGGCCGCATGCATGGTCTGTTGCAGTTCTTCCAGCAAGCGAGTTTTGCCAATGCCTGGCTCACCCACTAGGAGCAGGACTTCCGAAGCGACGTCGTTGGTCATTGAGAGCAGCCACTGCCGAATGGATAGCCATTCGTGATCCCGGCCAATCAGCGGTAGGAGAGGTGATTTTGGCCGTATGTTGGGCAGGGTCGGCAAGGGGTGTGTGAGCAGCTGAGCAAAGGGGCGAGCGGCGGATTGCTCGACTTCTTGGTTCAACACTTGCTCATAGAGTTTACGAGTGCTAGAGCTCGGCTCAACGCCCAATTCCTCGCGCAATATTGTCATGCAGCGGTGATAAATCTGAAGGGCGTTGGCGCGATTACCACTCAGCATCTGCAATCGCATGAGAGAGCAGTAGGCGGCCTCATTTAAGGGATCAATTCGCAGCAGTTGTTGGGCGCGGTCAATGGCCGCTCGGTAGTCCCGCTGTGTCTCCAGTAGGTCCATGAGTTGCGCCAGGGCTCTGATTCGCAGCTGCTGAAGTCGCTCGCGTTCTGGTAGCAGCCAATCATCTTCGCAACGAGGCAGCAAATCTCCCTGGTACAGCTCTAGGGCCTGCTCTAGGGCCGAGCGCACCAAAGCAGGGTTGGTTCCTTGCTCTGCCGCCCCCAGTGCTTGCTCGAATTCAGCAACATCGAGTGTGAATCGGGCATTGGGATGCCATTGCAGAGTTTTAGCGTCCACCAACAGAAATTTGTCCACCTCTGGCAAGGCACGGCGCAAGTAGCTCAGTTCTTTGCGGAGATTTGTACGAGCCTGGGTATCGGTTGAATCTACCCACAACTGAAACGCCAGGCGTTGACGCGGTTGCGGAGCGTGACGCTGGAGAACCAGATAAGCCAGCAGTGCCTGCGCTCGCCCCGTGCTGATCCCCGTCACCAAGGTAGCGCCGTAGGCTAAGGAGAGTTCCCCTAACAATCTGATCCGCAAAGAAGTTGGAGACATGCTGCTCCTCTGCCGTTGCCTAAGTCCCGGTAAGGCAAGCAAATCCATAAAGCAAGCACGATACCTTACAGATTCGTACCTTAGCTATTCATACCTCGCGGATGAGACGGGATGCAATGCCTCCGGGTGCCGCGAACCCTTAGAAGGAGCGTATCGGCACACTGGGGTAAACGCAATGTGCCGATACGCTCACAGCTGCATGTCTTTCAAGTGGCTGCGGGGGTCGAAGCTGCGCAGCGCGCGGATTTTTTCGTAGGACTCGCGTTCGGCACTGCTGAGTTCTTTGGGTGGCACAATTTGCAACTTCACCAGCTGATCGCCGCGCCCGCCTTTAGACTTGGGCCAGCCCTTGCCGCGCAAGCGTAAAGATTGCCCGGAGTGGACGCCTGGCGGGATAGTCATCGTCACGCTGCCGTCGGGCGTGGGCACGGAAATCTGACCGCCCAGGACGGCCTCATCTGGGGCGATGGGCAGTTCGCACAGCAGATCGTCGCCCTCGGACTGGAAAAACGGGTGCGGCTGAACTTGGATGATCAGGTAGAGGTCGCTGCGCTGGTTGGTGCGGGGATTGGGGCGGCCTTTGCCGCGCAGCCGGACGCGGGTGCCAGGTTTGGCTCCAGGCGGGATGCGCACATCCAAAACTTCTCCGTCTAGTTGCAGGCGCTTCTGCACACCGTGGAAGGCTTCCGACAGGCTCAGACTGAGCGTGGCTTCCAGGTCAGGCATGGTCGGCTGCGACTGGCGACCGCTCCCGCTAAACATGTCCTCGAAGTTTCTGAAGCCACCCGCGCCACTAGGGGCGGTGCGAGAGCTGTAGGTCCTCTGCTGGGATTCCCCGGCGAAGCGACCCAATAGCTCGTTGATGAACTCGTCAAAGCTCGCGTACTGGCCGAACTCAAAACTGTCGAAATCTGTCCCCGCACCGCCCCGCGCCGCTGGCTGACGCCAGTACTGGCCAAACTGGTCGTACTTCTGGCGCTTCTCAGGATCCGAGAGCACTTCGTTCGCTTCGTTGATTTCTTTGAAGCGTGCTTCTGCGACAGCGTTGCCAGGATTGACATCAGGGTGGTACTGGCGAGCAAGCTTCCGGTATGCTTTTTTGATCTCCTCAGAGCTTGCGTCCTTGCTCACTGCCAAGATCGCGTAGTAGTCCTTGAAGTCCGCTGCCGCCATCTGCCTCCCTCGCCGCTTAGGAATTTCTCGTGACTCTAACCGTCACTTTACGAACCCTTCTCCGTGGCTTCATTTTGGCATCTCCAAGCCCCTCCCCGCAGTGGAGCGGGCAGCCAGATCCTTGCCTCGCTGGTTGCCCCCCACTCGGGCAAGTGTGAGCGGGCCTCTCGCAAGCTCCCGCCCCATCGTGACCGGTTCCCGCCCAACTGCCGCAAGCTCTCGCCCCATCCCTACCCGTTCTCGCCCAGCTGCGACCCGTTGCCGCCCCATCCCTATTGGTTCCCGCTCAACCATCACGAGTTGCCGCTCTATCCCTACTCATTGCCGCTCAATGGCAGCTCGGGCAGGCTCAACCCCAACTCCTCCAGGCAGGCTGATCACCAGCACAGCCGTTCACCAGCGGTCAAGCTCAGCACAGCAACCGGGCTCGCTGAGGTTCGCTGGCGGTGCGCTGTTGTCTGAATACCGCACTGGGCAACTGCCCGCTGCCAGACTAGAGCCCAGTGCGGCTCAGCTCGGCAGCTCGGCCAAACCAAGCCGCTCTCCGGTTTCTAGATCGAACCAGTGCACAGACGCGTGGGGCAAGCTCAAGGTTACACTTTCCCGGCCCAAGTCTTGCTCCATCGGCAATAGGAATCGCAGGTGGCTAGTAGGTTGCGGCGCAGGGCTGGCTGCGGGGTCCAGGTGAACGGTCACCAGATTGTGCATACCCAACGGCTCAACCAACTGCACCGTGCCGCGTAAAGTCAAGGGCGCTTGCGGTTGCGCCAGGTGGATGTGCTCTGGGCGAACCCCAAGCACCACCTGTTGCCGCTGCTGGCCCGCCGGGAGGGCAATTTTTTGCTCGCCCAGCAGCGCCGCATCACCCTGGCAAGGCAGCGTTAAAAAGTTCATCTGGGGGCTGCCGACAAAACTAGCAACAAATTGATTGGCGGGATGCGTGTAAATGCGTTGGGGCGAGTCCAATTGTTGCAGATAGCCCTGATTGAGCACCGCAACTTTGGTTGAGAGGGTCATCGCCTCCGTCTGGTCGTGCGTGACGTAAACCACCGGCGATTGCTGCGCGGCAAATAACTGCTTGAGTTCCGCCCGCACATGTTCGCGCAACAGCGCATCCAGGTTGCTCAACGGCTCATCCAATAAAAAGATATCGGGTTTGCGCACCAAGGCCCGACCTAGGGCAACCCGCTGTCGCTGCCCGCCCGAGAGTTGCCCCGGTTTGCGCTTGAGCAACGCCTGAAGGCCCAGCAACTTGGCCGCCTCATCCACGCGCTGGTGCACTTCAACCCGAGGCAGACCGCGCAACTTCAGGCCAGAGGCCATGTTTTCATAGACCGTCATGTGGGGGTAGAGCGCGTAGCTCTGGAACACCATCGCAATGTTTCGCTCTCCCGGCCCCACGTCCTTAACCGTCCGCCCGCCGATCAAAATATCGCCTTGCGTGGGCTGCTCCAGACCGGCGATCATGCGCAAGGTCGTGGACTTGCCACAGCCCGACGGGCCAAGTAAGGTCAAAAATTCGCCATCCTCGACAGTCAAACTGATGTCTTGAACCGGAATGGCCTCGGGAGTGTACGCCTTTTTAAGGTTTTTGAGTTCGAGTTTAGCCATACTTCAGAATGATCAGATTTAACCTTTGACAGCCCCAGCGGTGAGGCCCTGAACAATCTGCCGTTGGCAAAAGAGCACCAAGAGCACCAGCGGCAAGGTCCCCAAAACCGTCGCCGCCGCCGAGGGACCGTAGGGGATCTCAAACACAGAGGTGCCCCCCAGTTGTGAGGCAGCCACCGGGATGGTTTGCCGCGTTGGGTCGGTCATAAAGGTGAGCGCAAAGATGAACTCGTTCCAGGCGGCAATAAAGGTCAAAATGCCGGTCGTCACCAGCGCCGGTAAGGTCATGGGCAAGACGATCTGGGTCAGCATTTGCAGCGGATTGTAGCCATCTACTCTGGCCGCATCTTCGAGATCTTTGGGCAGTTGCTGGAAAAAGCTGCGCATCACCAAGATGGTCAGCGGCAGGTTAATCGCCGTATAGGGAATGATCAAGGCCAAATAGTGATTCGCCAAACCCAAAGCCTGCACAATCTCCAATAGCCCCAGAAACACCAGAATGTAAGGGAACAGGGTGACGATCAGCAGGACAACCAGGACGATCTGCTCGCCCGGCAAGCGTAGTCGGGCGAGGGCGTAGGCGGCTGGCGCACCCAAGCCCAAACACAGCAGGGTTGAAATCGCAGAGACCAGCGTGCTGTTAAAGAGGTAGTCAACAAAAGGACGGCGTGCGAACAGATTGCGGTAGTGAACCAGCGTCAACTGCTTGGGCACATAGACATTGGCCGCAATGTCTGGGTTCGTCTTCAACGAGGTGAGCAACTGCCAGAGCACTGGGGCCAAGCTGAAGATCACGATCAGCGCCACCGCAACTGCCAGCAGCGTGCCCCAAACCGGAAAGCCTCGCGGTGCAGCCAGTGGTTGATCCGTAGACGATGCAGGCGCAGTAGCCATTGCCAATTCGCTCCTAGTCAGTTCCTGGGGTGCGCGCGAACTCGGCTCAGGCCAAAACTGGCGATCGCCACCACCGCCACCAATAATAGAAAGGTCACCACAACCAGCGAAGCCCCATAGCCGAAGTCCAGATAACGCATGACCGTAGCGTAAATATAGAGCGAGATCACCTCGGTCGCCCCGCCAGGCCCGCCCGCCGTCATCACCTGGATCAGGTCGAAGACCCCAAAGGCCTGTGCAAACCGAAACAGCACCGCAAGCAAAATCTGCGGCAGCAGCAGCGGCAGCGTAATGCGCCGGAACTGTTGCCAGGCGCTCGCGCCATCGATGGCATAGGCCTCGTAAAGATCCTGGGGAATGGCTTGCAGACCGGCCAAGAGCAAAATGCTGATAAACGGCGTCGTCTTCCAGACATCCGCGAGGATCACCGCCAACATCGCAGGCCCTGGCTCTCCCAACCAGTTCACCCCAGTTTGTACTAGGCCCAACTTCAGCAGCAGATCGTTGACAATCCCATATTGGTTGTCAAAAATCCACTGCCAAGCCAGCGCGATCAAAGCAGTCGGCAGCGCCCAGGGCAGAATGGCAATCGTGCGCAAAATTCCGCGTCCACGCAGCGGTTGGTCCAACACGACGGCAATGCCCAGGCCTAGCAGTAATTCCAAGACTACCGAGCACACCGTGAACACCGCTGTGTTTTTTAAACTGTCCCAAAAGCGGCTATCCACGGCCAGACGCTGATAATTTTCCAGGCCAGAGTATACCGGCTGCAGCTTGGTCGCCAGATTTTCAGTGAACTGGCTCAGCCAGAAGGCCCGCCCAATCGGATAGGCAAACCCCAAAACCAGCAGCAGCAAAGCCGGGATCACCAAGACCCAAGCGGTGATCTGTTCGCGGCCTCGAATCGTGCTGACCCTCATCCTGCGCCTCCTTGATATCGCCCCAGCAGGGCTCGGGTCTCGCGAGCCGCCCGCTGCATCGCCTGCTCAGGACTCAACTGCCCCGAGAAAGCGGCGCTCAAATAGCGTTGCAAAATATCAGAAGCTTGCGCATATTGCGGAATCGGCGGACGCAGAACCGCTTGCTCAGCCACCGCTAAAAGTTGAGGGTAATAATCATACTTGGCGACGATCTGAGAATCGGCATAAAGCGTTGGACGGCTGGGGACATAGCCGGTTTCGAGCATAAAATCTCGCTGCGTATTAAGGCTGGAGATAAACTGAATCGCCCGCAGAGCCTCTTGCGGATGGCGGGTGGTCTTGGCGATGCCCAAGCCCCAACCGCCTTTGCAAGCGCCGCTCTCGCCGCCAGGGGCAGACACCATCGGCTGGATCGCAACCTTGCCGCGAACCGGCGAATCTGGCGCGTTGGCCAGTGGGAAAGCATAGGGCCAATTACGCATAAAAACCGCCCCGCCACTTTGGAAGAGGAACCGAACCTGGTCCTCAGCATAATTGGTGACCCCAGGCGGTGAAACCCCCTGCTCAATAGTGCTGCGCAAAAACCGGACCGCATCAATCGCTGGCGGCTGATCCAGGCCCACCTCGCCCGTACCTGGGTCGATCCAAAAGCCACCATGCCCCTTCAAGATCTCGACGAACATCGCAGCAGCTCCTTCGTACTGGCGACCGGGCCAGACAAAGCCCCACTCAGCCTTGGCTTGGGCTTTGAGATTTTGAGAAATTTGCATCAGCTCGTCAAACGTTTTAGGTGGCTTGAGCCCTGCCTCCTCTAACAGATCCTTGCGGTAGTACAACAGAGCAAAATCGGTGCGAAAGGGCAGGCGATAGAGGCCGCCTTCATAACGTCCACCCTCGACATCAGCGGCCAAAAACTGCGCCAACTCTTCACGGGCAATGCGGTCGGAGAGGTCGAGTAGCCAGCCAGCCGCCGCAAACTTGGGCACCCAGGTGATGTCCATATACACCAGATCGTAGGGCGCTTTGCCCAGCAGAAAAGCCGCAGTGTAGAGATCTTCAACCTGGTTGGTGGGATTGGGGCCTTCCACCAAATTCAGGCGAATTCCAGGGTTCTCGGCCTCAAATTGCTGGATGATGGCAGGCCATTTAGAAGCTTCTTGAGCTTGAATTAAGAAGCTCAGGGTCACAGGCCGCTGAGTCAGCGCGGGTCGCGCAAAAAACGCAACACTCAACAGGCAAACCAGCAGCAATCCAAACCGCTGCATAGAGCTTGGCAAACAACTGAGCCGCCTCCTACAGTTTGTAAGCAGACTCATCACATTCCGTGCCGAATTTTAAGTTTAGGTCATCAAAGCTTAGCTGCACGCTAGCACGATCGGATATTCTGCTCAGAAATGAAGCCAATGCACGTAATCTAAATTAACGTTTCGTCCCACCGACTTCTACACTCCAGCTTTCCAGCTTTTGGCTCGACCCTCGGAGCTTAGGGCTTGACTCATCGAGCTTGGAGCGGCAAGGTCCGAGTTTTGGGCTGGGCTGGCCGAGTTTTGGGCTCGACCCTCAAAGCTTAGGGCTTGGCTGGCCGAGCTTGGGACTGCAAGCTGGGAGTTGCGAGCCGCCAGCAGCGAGTTCCTGGGTTGACGCCCGGGGTTCAGAGCTTGAAAATCGCCAGCACGACTCCATCCGCTCCGGCTCAAAACTGGGATGCGGGGCAAGGCCCAGCTTTGGGTAGGGGCAGCAGGGCAGTTGTGAACAGCCTCCCGGTGGCTAGGCTCTGAGGCGACCAGTCGCTACAGTGCATAAAGACGTGTGACGTGGAGCTAGGGCGGGTCCGTGAAAATCCTCTTCTGCACCGAAAGCTTTCCGGATGCTTCGCGCAGACTCAGAGCGCTCCTGCCGGAGACCGAGATCATCGCCTGTCCCCAGCAGGCCGTCGCGCAGTATCTGAACGGGGTCGATGTCGTGATCCCAGCGGGGACCAACATTGATGCGGAGCTGGTCGAGCGCGGGCGGTTCGGCCTAGTTCAGCAATTCGGGGTCGGCCTAGAAACAGTAGACCTTGAGGCCGCCCATCGAGCCGGAGTCTGGGTGGCGCGGATCCCCAGCGCCGGGACGGGCAATGCCGATTCGGTGGCCGAGCACGCGGTGCTGCTGATGTTGGCCCTATCGCGGCGTCTGCCTCAGGCCCGACAAGCCCTAGACAGCCGCCGCTTCGGACAGCCAGAGGGCCTGGCACTGTCAGGCAAGACCGCTTGCATCATCGGCTTGGGCGATATCGGTCGGGGCGTGGCCCTGCGCCTGCGCGCCTTTGGGATGCGCCTAGTTGCCGTGCGCCGACGGCCCAATCTAGGCGCACCGCCCGAGCTCGGAGCGATCCAGGTCTACGGCCCCCAGGACCTGACCAACGCCCTGAGCCGGGCCGACTATGTGGTGCTGTGCGTCAAGTACGAGGCCCGCAACCACCACCTGCTCAACCGCACCACCCTAGCCGCGCTCAAGCCGGGGGCGTTTTTAATTAATGTGGCGCGCGGCGGGCTCGTGGATCCAGAGGCACTGCTCAGTGCCCTGGAAAGCGGCCAACTGGCCGGAGCCGGGCTCGATGTGTTCTGGGAGGAGCCAGTGGACCCGCAACACCCCCTATTCCGTCACAACGTAATCGCGACCCCCCACATCGGCGGCGTCACAGACCTCTCCTATATGGGCATTGCCAAGGGGGTTGCCGAGAACATCCAGCGCTATGCGCGGGGCGAAGCACCCCTATATGCCGTCAACACACCTGAGCAGCCGCGCCGGTCACCAGGGCTAGGCTAGAGCAGCGCCAAGGTCTGAGGACCCACAATGCCATCCACTTGCAGAGCCTGGGTCTGCTGAAAGGCCGCAACTGCTTGCCGCGTCTGGGGACCATAGAGACCGTCCAGCGCTCCCTGGTAATAGCCCAGTCGCTGGAGAGCAGCCTGGAGACGGGCCACCTCAACACCACTGCTGCCGAGCCTGAATTCTGACAGTGGAGCCGTGACCGTCGTCGCCAAGAAGGGAGTGGCAGCCGGGGACGGGCTGGCGGCATCGTCGCTCGCAGCAGAACAGCCTGGCCGGAACACTCTAAACACAGGCAGCGGCAGTTGGTTGCCCGTGCGCAGCGCAGCCTGGGCCTGACAACTGGCTTCGGTCTGGCAGGGGACAGCTTGCGCTTGGGCGTCGGTTGCGCTCAGGGCCACCCCCAGGCCCAATGGCAGCAGACTCAGCGCTTGCAGCAGACCCCAGCCCCTCAGCTGCGGTCCTTCCCCCGTGGCCAGCGTCTGCTGATAAGCCCGCTCGGCATGCAAATACCCCAGAGCTTCCATACCACCTCACTTCTGAAACCTGTGCAAAAAATCGCTGTCTACATCTTGGCTGATCCGGCTGCTGATCCCTCTACCCTTTGGGGGTATCGGTCAGGGTTTCGCGAATTTGTTTTTGGAGTTCGGAGCGCACGCGGTCATAGTGCTCGGTCTTGCACCAGGGGCGCACGTAGAGGGTGATCCCGTCGCCAGCCAGGGACAGGACGTGGCACTCAGGAGGTGGCTGTTCCAAAATCAGCGGGTGGGCGGCCATCAGGCTTTGCAGTTGGTCGAGGGTGGCGTCGATATCCTGCTGCTCCAGGCTCAGCTCCAGATCGACGCGTCGGGTGCCCAGGGCGGAGAGGTTTTTTAGCACGCCGCCGAACAGATTGCCATTGGGCACAATGATTTTCACATGGTCGGCAGTGATCAGGATGGTGGAAAAAATGCCAATCGTATCCACCGTGCCGCTGACCCCCGCTGCCTCAATGAAGTCGCCGACCTCGAAGGGCCGCAGGGCGACGAGCATGACCCCCGCCGCGAAATGCGACAGCGTATTCTGGAGCGCTAGGCCCAGGGCCAGTCCCGCTGTTCCCAGCACCGCGACCAGCGAGGTGGTCTGAATGCCGACCGATTGCAGCAAGGTCAGGATGCCGACCACTAGGGTCAGAATCTCGGCCACCTGGATCAAAAATTTCTTGAGCGTGGGCTCAACCCGTGCCCGCGTCAGCGCCCGCTCGCAGATGGCATGAATTAAGCTCACAGCGACGCGCGTGGCGATCAAAATGCCTAGGGCAACCAGGACTTTGAACGCTAAGTCCCAGAGGACCTGCGGACTCGGAAGGGTCATAGACGCTGGATCAGGGTGTCGTAGTCGAGGCTCACTTGCGTGTCGAGGCTGCGCACATAGGGCTGCTCAGAGGGATCAAACGGCTCTGCGCCGGCCTGCTGCGAGGCGAGCAGGTCGGCGGTGGCGTCGGCGATGTCGCCCTGACGCTGGTTGAGCCGTCGGACCAGTTCTTCCGGCGAAGCGGTGCAGTGCAGGATGGTCACGGGCAGATCGCCAGCCTGGGCTAGGACTGAGTGACGCAGCACCTGTCGGTCGTACTTGGCGTCCAAGATCACCGGGTAGCCCTGCCGGGCTAGGGTGACGCCCAGATCGGCCAGACGCTGATAAGTCTTAGCAGTCAGCTCGGGGCTGTAGAGGGCTGGCTCGCCACGCTGCTCCAGCGGGATGCCGCCCAGGTGTTTGCGCACCGCGTCAGAACGGATGTGGATTGCGCCCAGGCGACGGGCCAGGTGCCGGGCGACCGTGGTCTTGCCCGAACCCGACAGGCCCGACATCAGAATCAGTCGCCCCTGACGCGGTTGGCTGTACTGCCAGGCCAGGCGATAATACTCAGCCGCCGTGCGTTCGGCCTGGGCTCGTTCCGGCTCGGGCACGTTGGGATCGTTCAGCAGAAACGAGATGACTTTGGCGCGCACATAGGCCTGACGGTTCAGGTAAATCGGCAGCACCTGCAAGCCTTCCCAGTCGCCGGTCTGTTCGACGTAGGTGTTGAGATAGGCATTGCCCAAATCCGGACGCTGGCGCACGTCCAAGTCCATCACGGCGTAGGCAATGTCGTACATAACATCGACCAGGCGAAAATCGTCATTGAATTCGATGCAGTCGAACAGCACGATCTGGCCCTGCCACAGGCAAATGCCGCCCAGATGCAAGTCGCCATGACATTCGCGAATCCAGTTGCTTTGCACCCGGCTGGCGAACAGGGCTTGCTGCTCGGCAAAAAAGCGGTCGGTGTAAGCCTGGGTCTGCTCAAATTGCTCGCGGGTTTGGGGGCCGCCAATATACGCTTCGGTTTGCTCGTAGTTCTGGTCGAAGGCTTTACGAATCTGGGCGACCGCACCAAAGCTGCGGATGTAGTCGTCGGTCTGGGCTTGCTGGTGGAAGCGGGCCACCACCCGACCTAGTTCCTGCATCAAGGACTCGCTGAGTTCGCCGCGCTCAAACAGGCTGCTAAACACCGCCTCTTGCGGGAACTGGCGCATCTTGAGCGCATATTCCACCGGCTGGCCACTGCCACCGAATTGGAACTGCTCGCCCGTCTGGGTAATCGGCAGAACCTCCAAGTAAATCTCCGGGGCCGCACGCCGATTGAGCCGCAGCTCCTCTTCGCAAAAGTGCCGCCGCTTTTCCAGGGTCGTGAAATCTAAAAAGCCAAAATCCATTGGCTTTTTGACCTTGTAGGCGTATGGCCCGCTCAGCAACACATAAGAAATGTGAGTCTGCAGGAGCTCCAGGGGCTCAGTCACCGCGTGGGGATAGAACCCCGGCTGCAACATCTGCTGAATTAAAGGGGGAAGAGCCGTCGCCGTCATGATTTACAGGTGCTCATTGGTCAGCTTTCACACACCACAACCCGGCCAGGACTGCACGCCTCTGGCCGGGTACTCACCCGCTGACTCATCCCGCCGCAGCGGCCCCGGTCTCTGAGGCTTCTGCCCGGGTTTGCAGCACAGATACTACGACCCGGCTGGGCTCGCCGACCGCAACGACTCCCGAGGGCAGGACCAGCTCACTGACGTGGAGCGCATCGCCGACTTGCAGCTGCGAAACGTCAATGTCGAGCGTCTCCGGAATATTGTCCGGTGCGCAGGCCACTTGCAGCTCAGTCAACACCGGGTCCAGGACGCCCTGATCGACCCTGACCCCCTGAGCCTCACCCACGAAGCGCAAGCGCAAATTCACTTCGATGCTCTCTTGGCTGGCGATGGAAAAGAAGCTGAGGTGGTAGATCGAGCCTTTCCAGGGATGCTTCTGCACTTCGCGCAGCAGGGTGCTGCCACGCCAGGGCAGCTCAGGGATGGAGAGCTGGATCAGGGTGTTGTTAGGGGTGGCGTCGCGCAGAAGGCGCTCAACCGCCCTCTGCGGCAGGGTCAGCGAAATTGACTCTGTACCCTTGTGGCCGTAGAGATTGGCCGGGATTAGGCCGTCGCGGCGCAGGGCACGGGGTTTGCTGCCCTCGGCACGGGGCTGGCCTTCAATCGCAATTGTGGTCATGGCAGGTTCTTAGATTCAGGGTGTTCTGGGAGGGTCAAGCTACAGACCTAAGCGCTGCGCAACAGGCCGCGCTTGGGTCCGTGGATCGGATCTTCTACGATAATCGTTTGGCCCCGGCTAGCGCCTAGGGAGACGATGGCGATGGGCACCTCCATCAGCTCGGCCAAAAACTGGAGGTAGTCCAGCGCGGCCCGAGGCAGGTCTTGCAGGGTGCGGCAGTGGCCGGTGGGCTGTTTCCAACCGGGCAAGGTTTCGTAGACGGGCTGACAACGGGCGAAGGCGCGGGCGTTGCTGGGAAAGTCGCGCACCTGAGTGCCATCGATATCGTAGGCGACGCAGACTTGGATCGCCTCAACTTCGTCGAGCACGTCCAGCTTGGTAATCGCCAGGCAGTCTAAGCCGTTGATACGCACGGCGTAGCGCCCGATCACAGAGTCGAACCAGCCGCAGCGCCGCCGCCGCCCGGTGGTAGTGCCGAATTCTGCGCCGCGCTGGCAGAGCAGTTCGCCGACCTCATCGCTCTGCTCGGTGGGGAAGGGACCTTCGCCGACGCGGGTGGTGTAGGCTTTGGCAACGCCGATCACCCGGTCGATGATCGTAGGGCCGACGCCCGCGCCCACACAAGCTCCGCCCGCCACCGGGTTAGAGGAGGTGACATAGGGGTAGGTGCCGTGGTCGAGGTCGAGCAGGGTGCCCTGCGCACCTTCAAACAAGATATTGCGGCGGCGCTTGACGGCGTCGTGGATCTTCAGCGAGCAGTCGATGACGTGGGGGCGCAGGCGCTCGGCGTAGGCTAGGTAGTGCGTGGTGACTTCGTCTACATCCAGCGGTGGCAAGTTGTACAGCCGGTCGAGGATGCGATTCTTTTGCGGGATCAGCCGCTGCATCAGCTCAGGGAAAGATTCAGCGTCCATTAGGTCCAGGATGCGGATGCCAACGCGTTCGGACTTGTCGGCGTAGGTGGGGCCAATGCCGCGTCCAGTGGTGCCGATGCGGTGGCTGCCGCGCGCTTCTTCAGAGGCCCGGTCGAGCAGCCGGTGGTACGGCATGGTGACGTGGGCGGTCTCGGAGATGAACAGGTTCTGAGCGCTGATCTCCAGAGTCTCGAGCTGGTCGAGTTCGGCAATCAGGATCTGCGGGTCGACGACCGTGCCGCTACCGATGATGCATTCGGTGTCGGGATAAAGGATGCCCGAGGGAATGAGGTGCAACTTGAAAGTGCGGTCGTTGACCACGACCGTGTGTCCGGCGTTGACGCCGCCTTGATAGCGCACCACCACATCTGCACTGCGGCTGAGCAGGTCGGTGATTTTTCCTTTGCCCTCATCGCCCCACTGGGCCCCGATCACAATAACGTTTGCCAAGGCTCTGCCCCGCCCCCAAGTTGTCACAATCCATCATTATTGCAGACAAGTAGACGTTGGTCACGGGGCGCTTTGACATGGGTGACTAATCCGGTGGCGAGGTGTCGGCTTTGCGCTGGCGCGGATGGAGATGAGGCGGGTGCAGCCGACGTCACAGGGAATTACCTTGGCCCGGTCGGAGCCTCTGCATCTGGTGGTCAAGTCTGCCTAGGGGAGCCGTCAAGGTTTTAGCACTTGGGCGAGAAGCTAGGAGGGCAATGCAGTGAGTTGGAGGAAAATCTGATGGCGCTGAAGCGGCAGGGTTCACCGTTAGTGAACCATCTCGTGGTCTAGACGCTCAGCCAAGAGTCATTGATCCAGGGCAATCTATTCGACAACAAGCTGAAGGAGCAGTCCAAGGCTCAGTTCGGAGAAGGCGAGCTGCTGGTTCTGAGGCTGAAAAAGGGGCTGTTCAGCCTGACACAATCCCATGCTTGAATTCAGCCTTTCCAGATTTGAAATCAAGAGATCACTTGACCTCGTCGGTCTCAGGCCTATGTTCGGTTGCAGTTGGTTCACCCCCGGTCACGTCTTTTCGTGCCGCTCTGCTTCATCTTCTTCAATCGTCTTGTAATGCCCCCATCCCATGAAATCATATCGTTTTTGTTGAGCTTCATTCCACGAGGTTGCTTCAATAACACAAACCAATTTGGCATCGGGAGCTAAACCGTCTCTGGCGCTATCCTTGTCAACAAGGAAGAAACTGTCTGAGCCTTCACTTGCAGACGACCAAAGCTCATATTTCTCATTTTCCATTTCGTTCGTCATTTTCTATTATTTTCCCTACCGACAGGCAAAGCCCCCCGCCATTGTCTCAGAGGAAAGGCTCTGGTCGCAGATCCAGGGCTCTTGATCGCCTAAGGCAGGTATCCAACCCCGAGCAGCAAGGGGTCGAGGGGAAGAATGCCCCTTCACAATAGCTGCAATAACTTCAACTGGGTAGTCAGACAGACCACTCAGCAGAATCGCCTCCCCGTCAGGTTGTGGGGATCACGAGAAAGCATTTGCCCTCGGCGAGAAAGCCTTTGCCCCAAACGAGAAAGCGTTCGGGTCAAGCAGAAAGCCTTTGCCCGCAACTAGTAAACGTTTGCAGCAAACCAGTAAGCGTTCGCCCCCAACCAGGAAGCGTTTAGCCTAAATCACAAAGCATTTGCCCTTAACCAGTCAGTATTCACGTCAATCAGGAAGCGTTTGCCCTTAACCACAAAGCGTTTGCCCTTAACCAGGGAAGCTCAGACCCAGAGGTTGAAGCCACACCCGCCCGCGCAAAGTCTCAAGTCCCTGTACTCCTCTCAATCAGCTCATCCCTCCAAGCGCCACTTGAGACTGTTAGCAGCAGTTCCCAAGCAACTAACCCCCAGACTAACTAGCCCAGCCGAGAGGCTAAACGGCAGCTTAACACCGCCCAAGCCACCCCATCCTTTGTCCCCTCATTCTTGGTGGCAGC
>JANNOU010000004.1:0-27754 GCA_031399305.1 Leptolyngbya sp. SOY_34_metabat_272 | reverse complement strand
GTCATCGATGAGCGCATCCAGCTCTGTCACGTTGCTCGTCAGCATTGCAGCGCGAAGGCGCTCCTCTACCTGGTGAATCTCGGTGTGCATAGTGCTATCCACTTTTGATCGTTCGCTGCGCTATCAATACAGGGTGGTTCCGGCTAGGAATCTCTTTGATCCTGGTTCAGGTGGTGCAGGCAACTAGGCACAGTGGAGAGCCGATGCGGGATCTACGATCTGAGTCACAAGCTCGCTGGCTTCTTGAGGGCCTATCCAGATTAACAGCTACGGTTCTCTTCTCAGTTGCCACTGATGGCTCTCAAAACACAAGGGCCTGTGTTAGGCGATCCAGTATTGCTGCGGGGGGTGGACCTGCGACACACCGCGACCTGATCTCAGGGACAGTACACCCCACTCGGTATACTCGCTGTCCGCGCAAGGGAATCTCGGATTATAAGTCGTATTACATCGGACTGGCGCGAGGCTATTGCTATCTGCCCGAACGCACTGCACATCAAATTGAGTGAGAGGAACTTCCTCTGCGATTGATACCCCTGTGTATACCTCAGTCCACGACCCACCGCCGGAGTGGATCAGCGGATGTTGCCCAGCCTGATGTTGGAATCTCAGAGCACCAGCCGACGCCTGGGCACCGTCCGACACCCGCTGGACACGAAACTCGTACCACGACGCTGTTGGTTCCTCCCGGCTAGGGGATAGCCAACAGCAATATTGGCCAATTCCCCAGTCGAACAGCGACCTGACGCCAATGAAGTCGCCCTCATGACCAGCGTTTTCTACCCACCCACCCGGCACCGCCTCAGCATCATTATTGTCCCGGCTGCCCCAGCGCGATAACAGGAGACCCTTCCCTTGCCACCCGACACCTGGGCGCATTAGGTCGGTTTGGAAGCCAAAATACGCCCCCTGGCCGCCGATCTGCTCTTGATAGAGTTGGTAGTACCGTCCGGGAGAGCGTTCGTCACCGGCCACTATCTCGATATCGAAGGTCAAATCACGGACTAATGGTTTGGGGAAATGCCACCAGCCATAAGCCATACCCTGTGGCATCGAAATTGGTGTCGCCATCGGTGCGTCTTCCTCCGCCCAACGGCAAAGTGCAGCGGCGGCAAACAACTTTGCAATCTCGACAGACAACTTTCGCCCGTCCGCTGCCACGAAGTGTTAGGCGTCTGTCTACAGGTTGACAAGACACAGAGTACTATTGATGGCTCTTATTGTACAAAAGTCGATTCTCTTCAATCTGATGTAAATTTGCTTCCGCCCAGGATTTGGCAGCTTGAACAATTGGCAACAGACTTCTACCGAGTTCAGTCAGTTGATATTCAGCTTTGAGCGGCAGTGTATCTGCATACAAAGTCCGTGTTACCAAACCATCCCGCTCTAGCTTACGCAACGTCTGGGTCAACATTTTTTGTGAAATCCCTTCACAGACTCTTTTCAGTTCACCAAACCGCATCACCCCTCCCACCAGCGCCCCAATAATTAACGAAACCCACTTCTCCCCAATCAAAGTCAAAACCTCTCTGGAAGGGCAGATTGCTGCGTAAACATTGGGTTTCAGTTCCAGATTTTGATTCTTCATCATGGTAGTTACCTTTAGGTACCTAATTTACAACCGATACTAAGGTGACTATAGTTCAACTACACGAATCCTGAAGCACATACACCATCCTTGGAGATCGATCATGAAAATTGCCATTTTAGGGTTTGGGAATGTTGGCAAGCAGTTCGCTCATCTGTTCAGTCGAGTTGGGCACAAGATTGTGATTGGTCTGCGACCAATTTCAGATCAGGAACTCCCCTATCCTTGTGCAACCTTCAAAGAAGCTGCTGAACAAGCGGATATCGTTGCGATCGCCATCCCCTTCACGGCTTGTGCCGATGTATTACCAGAACTCTCCGAAGTAACGAAAGGGAAAATTGTCATCGACAGCACCAATCCACTGAACGCTGACTGGTCGCCAAAGCTACTTGGGCAGGAAAACTCTGCATCTGAAGAAATCAGTCGCCTGCTGCCAGAAGCCTATGTTGTCAAAGCGTTTAATACCATCTTTGCGGATGTCATGGACGCACCAGTGAGAAATGGGCAAGCTATCACTGCATTTATCGCAGGAGACAATAATGAGGCGAAACAGAAGGTCATCGCCCTAGCCAGCGAGATCGGTTATGCCCCGATTGATACCGGATCTCTGTACACTGCCCGCTATCTTGAAACTATGGCTCATCTCAATATTCAGATTGCTGTTGGTCAAAGGCGTGGCACGAATGCAGCCTTTATTTATCTTCAATCCAAGGGTGCTTGAGCCATCAAGTGTGAGTGTTTGAAGACGGCTAACTATATTATTAGATTGATTTTTTCATCCTAGTACCCTCAGACTACTACTTCGCATGACTTTTTCCATCTAATTTCCAGCTTAGGCAATTAGGTTGACTGGACTGTACACGCTCTAACTCTTGACAGAGGCAACTGTCAGGAAATTCAGCCCTTCTTCAAGGGGAATCGCCTGTCTTCGCACCCTAATATCCTAATATCCTAAAATCCCAATCGGCTAGACAATGCTCTGCACATACGTCCTTATAGCCGCGATGACTGCAACCGGGTAGTCAGACAGACCACTCAGCAGAATCGCCCCACCTTCTTGGGCTGCGCTCTGGAAATCTGCACCTAGGGCTCACGAGAAAGCGTTTGCCCTTCACCAGAAAGCGTTTGCTCTCAACTAGTAAACGTTTGCCCTTGACGAGCAAGCATTTGCCCCAAAGGAGTCAACATTCGGGTTAATTAGAAAGCGTTTGCCCTCAACCAGTCAACGTTTGCGGCAAACCACAAAGCGTTTGCCCTCGACGAGTCAGTATTCACGTCAACCAGGAAGCATTTGCTCTCCATCAGAAAGCGTTTGCCCTCAACCTGTGAGTGTCTGACCTAGAACTTGAGCCACACCCGCTTGCGCAATGCCCAAAGTCCGTGTACTCTTCTCAATTAGCTCATATCCTCCAAGCGTCGCTTGAGACTGGTAACGACAGGCTCAAGCGACTAACCCCCAAGCTGAAACGGCCAGCCGGGAGGCTAAACGGCAGTTTAACTGACTCCCTCTCCTGGCAGTTTTGATGACAGCGACTTCAGCATCCTTAAGGTGCTGATTGAACGCTACGGCCTTTCCCGTTTAGTTGCAGCGCTCAGCCGCATTTGCTTATGGCAAGCCGAGCGAGCTGATGTCATGCAGCGAGGCCGAGAAGCCGTGAACGAATGGCGCAAAGACGCCAGCCTGCTGACCCGAGTGTTGATTCAGCTCAACCACTAGAGGCCCCCTTCCCCCAACCCCTTCCTCCGATTTCGAGGCAGGGAGAGGCGAGATCTCAAACCCCCAAACCTGCCTCCCCTCTCCCGAACTCGGGAGAGGGGCCGGGGGTGAGGGCCTCAGAGACTCGCCCGAGAGATTCTGAACCTCGCAGGCGAGTCTTGGAACCTCCTCAAGAAGTCTGTCCAGCCAGCAGGGGTTTGGAGGCAGAGGCCCCGGCCTGCTGCAGTTGTCGCGTCAAGCGCAGGCAGAGCAGGCAGAAGAAGCCCCACTGTGCCAACAGCGCCAGACAGACCGCGCTCAGCGATGCCTGCCCAACGGCGGCAGCCGAGAAGGCCGAAAACAGCCAGGGCAGCGCCATCTTTTCGGGGGTTAGCGCCAGCGCTGCCAACACGAGCGGTGGCAGAACCACAGCCGCGCCCACCGCGCCCACCGCCCAAAGTGCGCGCTTCTGGGTGCGCATCAACAGCAGCAGTTGAGTGATAGCGGCATAGATCAAGATCAAGCTCAGGCTCAAGACCAGACCGGCGAGCGCCTGCAGCCGCTGAGACGCACTCGGGAAAGCCAGGATCATCAGGCCCCAGAGCGCATTGGCAATCACCAAGTTCACCGCGACTGCGACGATAGCCGGGCTCTTTTCACCCCAGATCAAATCCTGCAGCAGCGAGCGATTGCGACCGCCTCCAGAGGCAGTTGCTTGCTGGTGTCGGTAGCGCGCCCAGTCTTGTAAAGTCTGGCGGTGAGGCGTCAGCGCTGCAAGCACAATCGCAAACCAGCACAGGTTGAGCGATGAAATGATGTAGAGGAGTGGCAGCATATCCTCCTGCGAGCGGCTTGGGCCAGGAGTGTCTGAGATTAAGGCAATCAGCCAAAAGAAGCCGATGATTAACAGCAATTGCAGTTGCAGAGAAGCGGTCAAGCCATAGCTCTGCTGCTTGCTGATTAGAGTGGTGTTCGGATTGCGGAAGCGACGATTCAAGGCCTGCCAGATCCAGTAGGTCCAGAGGCTACAGCTGACCAGAAGCAATAGACAACTCCAGAGCCAGATCGTCAGCGCCTGGTTAGAAGCGCCATACTCAAAACTCGACTGCAGCGCTCCCGCCAAGGGAGCCACCAGCGCCAGCACGGCCAGCGATCCTAGCCAGGCTTGATTGCCCCCAGCCAGCGTGTAAAACAGCGCCGCACTGTAGAACAACCCACAAACCGCCCCACTGACGGCATAAAAACTCAGGACCAGGCTAAATGGGACTTGTGCTGCCAGCGCCGCCCACAGATGCAGTGGCACAGCCACCGCAACGATCAGGTAGGGCAAGACCGGAACCCCCAGGATTTTGCCGACCAGGATGCTCTGACTAGAGCGGGGGCTCAGACGCAGAAAATTGAGCGTACCGCGTCGCTCTTCTTTGGTGAGATCGCTAATCAGCGCGTAGACGCCGCCAATAATGAGAACCAGGGGCAAGGCCCAGCCCAGCGCGTTAAACAGATCCAGCCACCAGTGCGGCCAGTTCATTACCAGATCGCCAGAGGCATCGCGCAGGCAATTGTAGGTTTTGTAGTAAGCTTCGGGGCCAGTGCAGTAGCGGCTTCTATAAGTGCTAACGCCCTCAACCACAACCGGTATCTGGCCCTGCAAAAACATAAACAGCAGACCCTGTCCCAGCAGCGAAGTCGCAACGGCCAAGATCACCGTGCGAGGCTTCATGCGTCCCTTCAGTTCCCGCAAGAGCTGGGGGTTCCAGTCTCCCAGCCGGTCGAGCCAATGATCGAGCCAAGATAGTCTCATGCAAATCTCCCGAGTGATCAGGTTCGGTCGTCTAGTGGGTAGCCAAGAGAGGCTTAGAGGCTGATGCGCCTGCTTGTCGTAGTTGCCGAGCCAGTTGCACACTCAGCAAGCTCAAAACTAACCATTGCCCTAGCACGGCCAACCCAGCCGTCGAAGCTGCCGCATAGGCGGGATCGACCAACAGGGGGGCCAGAAACAGATACACTCCTGGCGCTTCCAAGGCGCTCACCGACAGCACGCCCAAAACCAGCGGCGGCAGCACCAGCGCCGCGCCCACGCCGCCAACGGCCCAGAGGGACCGCTTGCGAGCTTTGAGCAGCAGCAGCAACTGGGTCAGCGCTGCATAGATCAAGATCAGACCGGCGAACGCCAGCAGTAGGCAAAAGCCCTCGGCTCGGTTAGCAAGCGGCGGCCAAGCCAGAATCCAGACCGCGATCGTGGCTGCGGCAATCGCCAGGTTGAGGGCAATTGCCACCAGCGCGGGGCTCTTTTCACCCCACAGCAAATCCCAGAGCAGCGAGCGTCTTCTGGGTACTTGAGTTTCAGAGTGGCTATGCCGGTAGCGCGCCCAGTCTTGCAAGGCTTGACGCTGGGGCGACAACACTGCGATCAGTCCCAAAAACAGCAATAGCTGCAAAAACAAGAAGCCCTGCAACGCAGAGAGCGGCTGCTGCGCATTGAGGCCAGACGGCCAGTGGCGCACTGCAAAGCCCAAATTTAGTCCCTGCAACCAGGCGGTCAGCCAATAGCTCTGTGTCTTACTCAGGATGGTCACGCCAGGGTTACGGAAGCAGCGCAATAAGGCTTGCCAAAGCCAGTAGGTCCACAGCCCAGCATTGAGCAGCGTCAAGCCGACCGTGCCCGCCGCACTCGCGCCGAAGAACCAGTGGAACCAGCGCAATCCTTCGACCACGCTGTTCAGGGCTGGGTTTGCTGCGGTGGGAACCTGCAAGTAAACGTTGGGAATTACCTCCAGACCTGTGGAGGCAATCAGGTGCGGCAGCATGACCAGGGGACTGAGCAAGCCCAAGCCGTAGAGCGGCGGATCCACCACACTGCCCTTGGCCGCAAGCACTGACAGAAACGCGAGCACCACGCCGCTACCCAGCCAAGCCTGAAAGCCTCCCAACCCGGTGCTCACCGAGCCGTAAAGCAACGCCGCACTGTAGAAGCACAGGCAGCAGGCCGCCAAGTTGACGTAAAAGCTCAGGAGCAGACTCGGCGAGACCTGGGCCGCCAGGCCAGCCCATCCATGCAACGGCAGGACCAGCGCCCCCAGCAAATAGAGCAGTACCGGAACGCCCAGCAGCTTGCCGCTCAACAGGCTCTGAGTTGAACGCGGACTCAAGCGAATGAAGTTGAGGGTGCCCCGGTTCTCTTCTCGGCTCAGATCGCTAATCAACAAGTAGGTTCCCACCACCGGCAGCGCGATGCTGATCAGCACACAGAGACAAACGAAGATCTTCAGCCACCAAAACGGCCAATTGATCATGAAATTGCCCGCTGCATCGCGGAGGCACTCGGATACGCCGTAGGTCTGTGGACCGGTGCAATAGTAACTGGTCACTGAATTCTGGGTGACCAAGCTGCGCAGGGGCGGCTCAGCGGGAAGCTGATTGTAGAAGCTCATCACCAGCAGAAATTGGCCCAGCAGCGCAATGGCCAGGGTGATTAAAAGATTGCGGGGTTTGAGACGGCCTTTGAGTTCCCGGAGTAGTTGAGGGTTCCAGTCGCCCAGGCGGTCGAGCCAGTCGAAAGTCATAACACAAAAGTCTCCTATGAGGCTTGTTGATGTCCCAATTTGAGGAAAATCGTCTCCAGATCTTCCTGGCTGCGATGGAATTCCGTGACCGGAATCCCAGCGGCGATCAGCGAACGCAACAGAGCGGCACTGTCTTGCAAACTGCCTGAGAAGTAGACCCGGATACTGTCGCTCTCGGGCAGTAGCTCGATCTCTTCGACGAAGGATTGATGGCGCAGCTGTGCTTGTAGGGCGTCCAAATGACCCAGCGCCGACACCTGAATCTGCTGACGGCTGAGGCGGCGGTAGAGATCGCGCAAGGAGGTACTCTCTACCAAATAGCCCAGTTCCATGATCCCGACTGAGGTGCAAAGTTCTGCCAGGTCGCTAAGAACATGCGAGGAGATCAAGATCGTCATGCCTGCTTCGCGCAGAGCTTTAATGATCTCGCGAAACTGCATCCGTGCGATGGGGTCCAAGCCCGAGACTGGCTCATCCAACAGCAGCAAAATCGGCTCGTGAATGATCGTTCGAGCCAGGCCCAAGCGCTGCTTCATACCGCGTGAGAGCGTGGCAATTTGGCTGCTGCGCTTGCCAGTTAGGCTGACCAGCTCCAGCACCTCTCGCAGGCGTCGTTCGCGTCGGGGCTGCCGCAAGTGGTACAGGCGTGCGAAATAGTCGAGATAGTCCCAGACGGTCAGGTCGTCGTAGAGCGGAAAGTCGTCAGGCAGGTAGCCGATGTAGCGTCGCAGGGTCGAGCGGCTTTGGTCGGTGAGCAGGCGTTCGCCGTTGAGGAAAATATCCCCGGCGCTGGCTTCTTCTGCGGAGGCCAGCATGCGGATCAAGGTAGTTTTGCCTGCGCCATTCGGCCCGATCAGCCCGTAAACTTCACCGCACGCGACCTGAAGATCGACATCGCTGACCGCGACGTGGCGGTCAAATTCCTTGGTGAGTCCACGGGTGCGGATCATCAGCTCGCGCTGGGGGGCGATTGTGGTCATGATGACTTCTTGGTCTCATCCAGCAACCCCATTAAACTAGCTTCCGACACGCTAGATAGGCTGTGATCGTGTGCCAGTCCTGCTAGCGGTTCAAGCTGGGGGCTCAATCAAGTAAGCACCCAGCTTGAGGGAGTTGCCAGGATGACTTCGGCCAACGATCTCTCTAAGCCCATCGAATGTCTCTACGACGACGGCAAAAGCCTAAGTCAAAGATGCAGGACTCCAGGAGCTTCGGTGCAGGTTGTCGCAGAAGGGTTGGCCGGTTGGCGGCATCTACTTCGGGGCTTGCGGAGCTTCACTTGGGGCTTGGCGGCATCTACTTTGGGGGTTGCAGAGTTTTATCTAAAGCTTGGCGGCATCTACTTGGGAGGTTGTGGAGCTTCACTTGGGGCTTGGCGGCATCTACTTGGGAGGTTGTAGAGCTTTACTTGAGGCTTGGCGGCATCTACTTGGGAGGTTGTGGAGCTTTACCTGGAGCTTGGCGGCGTTCACCTCATGCCCTCCCCTGCCTTCCTGCAACCCTGGTAGATCACACCTGCGCCTGCGCTCCCAGCAACGCTGGAGACCTTCCTCGGGTATGATGAGACGCCTGCAAGCATTTCATTGAGATCTATGACTGTGCAGACCTACCGGATTACTCTGCTGCCCGGCGATGGCATTGGCCCCGAAATCATGGCCGTCGCGGTCGAAGTCCTACAAATAGTGGGCCAGCAGTTCGACCTGAGCTTTGACTTCCAGGAGGCCCTGATCGGCGGAGCCGCGATTGATGCGCTGGGCGAGCCGCTGCCCGCCGCCACCCTAGAAGCCTGCCGCAATAGCGATGCCGTCTTGCTAGCGGCGATTGGCGGCTACAAATGGGACAACCTACCGCGCCCCCTGCGCCCCGAAACCGGCTTGCTGGGACTGCGCGCTGGGCTAGGCCTATTCGCCAACCTGCGCCCAGCCAAAATCTTGCCCCAGCTGATCGACGCCTCCAGCCTGCGCCGCGAAGTCGTCGAGGGCGTGGACGTGATCGTGGTGCGCGAACTCACCGGCGGCATCTACTTCGGCCAACCCAAAGGCATCTTTACCACCGAATCCGGCCAGCGACGCGGTGTGAACACCATGGCCTACACCGAGGCCGAGATCGACCGCATCGCCCGCGTCGGCTTTGAAACGGCCCGCAAACGCCGCCAGCGCCTGTGTTCAGTAGACAAAGCCAACGTGCTCGAAGTCTCGCAACTGTGGCGCGAGCGGGTCAGTGCCCTCGCCGCCGACTATCCCGACGTCGAGCTGAGCCATCTCTACGTGGACAACGCCGCCATGCAGTTAGTGCGCGCCCCCAAGCAGTTCGACACAATTGTGACCGGCAACTTATTCGGCGACATTTTGTCCGATGTCGCTGCCATGCTCACCGGCAGCATCGGCATGTTGCCCTCGGCAAGCTTGGGCAGTTCTGGCCCCGGCCTGTTTGAACCCGTGCACGGTTCCGCGCCCGATATCGCCGGACAGGACCAGGCAAACCCGCTGGCCCAAGTGCTCAGCGCCGCCATGATGTTGCGCTACAGCCTCAATCAGCCTGCCGCCGCCGAGCGCATCGAACAAGCAGTATTGCGCGTATTAGACCAGGGATATCGTACCGGCGACATCCTGGCAGAAGGCCAGAAATTAGTCGGCACTCGGGCCATGGGCGCAGCCTTGCTGCAGGCTTTGGAGATCTCAGCTGCGGAGGCAAAATCGACCCAAAAACTCAAAGTTTAAGCGCAAGGCATTGATGCGCTAGAGCTTAATGCACTAAAGTCTAGGTTGACAAAATGAGGTTTTAAGCGGTGGCCTACGCTTCCCGGCGCACAGAGCGAGGGGTTGAACAGGTGGAGAATTCAGGGTTTATGGATCCAGCTATCCTGCGGGCAGCACGGGCGATCTATCAGTCCTACTGCCAGGTGCACGTCGAAGAATTCCCACGCCCATTGGGCATTGCGATCAACCGTCACAACCTCCGAGGCGAACTGATCTTCTCGCAGCCCATCCTGTTACCCCAAGAATGTTTTGTCCCGTTTGAACAGGTCGAAGCGGGGCTTTACTAGTCTGCCAAGCCGGGGAAGAGCCTAATGGATCTGGTGGCCTTGTTCCCCGCCCTTGTTGCCCTGGTGCTGGGAGCCAGTGTCGGCAGCTTTTTGAATGTGGTCGCCTACCGCCTGCCTGCCGGGCAGTCGCTGCTGTCCCCGCCCTCGCGTTGCCCCAAGTGTCGCACTCGCTTGCGCTGGTTCGAGAACCTGCCAGTGTTCGGCTGGCTGTGGTTGCGAGGCCGCTGTGCCCACTGCGGACAGGCGATTGCGCGGCGCTATCCGCTGGTGGAGGCGGGCACGGCGCTGCTGTTTCTGGCTGCCAGCCTAAGCTTCGGCCCCTCCCCCCTGCAGGCTGTGGGCGCTTGCCTGCTGCTGAGCTGGCTGGTGGCGCTCTCGCTAATCGACCTTGACACCCTGACCCTGCCCAATGCCCTGACTCAAAGCGGCCTGCTGGCTGGCCTGGCCTTCCAGGCGCTCTCGGGCCTGCTGCTGGACGGCGGCGGCTGGCCCGCCCTGCTGAGTCGCCTAGCCGGAGGCATCCTGGCGGCAGTGCTAGGCCTGTGGCTGTTTGATCTAATCAACTGGCTGGGGAGCTTGTGGCTGGGCCAGACGGCCATGGGTGCGGGCGATGCCAAACTGGCGGCGCTGCTAGGGGCTTGGCTAAACTGGCCGCTGCTACTGCTGGCGGCGTTCTTGGCCTGTGCCTTGGGGGTGTTGGTGGGCGGCGGCGGCCTAGCCTTGGGCAGGCTGTCGCGGCGGCAGCCGATCCCGTTTGGGCCATTTTTAGCGCTTGGTGGCGGCTTAAGTCTATTCTGGGGGCAAGCTCTGCTAGACCTCTATCGAAACTGGAGCGGGCTTTAGTGGCGTCCGACTGCGCATTTTTTGAACGAATTGGCCAAAAATTGCGTTATAAGCGTTGCGTTTTGTGCGAGTAGGAGTATCTTAAGGCATGGATTCTCTCAGACTCCACAGACCCCAGCAACTCAGACAGAAGGGACAGTTCAATCGCTTGCAGCAACATTTTTTAAAGGCAATCGCGGCCAAAGAGTGGTTTCTTGCAAGTCGATTTAGTACGATGCCAGAGAGCGAAGGCGAATCAGAAGGACTTGGCTAGCGGCAGTGATCATGGTTCGGGTCAGTATCTATCCAGTTTGCGTGACAGCGAAGTGAGCCTGTGGTGAACTCCCTCAAAGGTCTCTTTGGAAAAAGCAGCAACGGTATGGGCGTTGAAATAACGTCCGAGCGAATTAATATCGTCCAGGTGCGTCGCCAGAGCCAGGGGCTGAAGCTGCTCAACCTGGCCTCTGCGATGATTCCGGAAGGTGTGGTTCAGGAGGGGCGCATCGCCGATCCCCTGACCCTAGCTGAACTCCTGCGCTCGACCCTAGCCGAGCACAAGATCACCGCTAAGCGGGTCGCCACCTCTATCCCCGGTCGCGAAGCCGTCAGCCGCCTGATCAAGCTCCCCGCCGAACTCGACGACGCCGAGCTACGGGAGATGGTGCTCAACCAGGAGGCAGCGCTCTATCTGCCCTACCCGCGCGAAGAGGCAGACGTAGACTACCAGAAGCTGGGCATCAGCCGTGACGAAGACGGCATCGACCGGGTCGAGGTGATGCTGGTGGCCACGCCGCGCGAGACCACCGAGTCCTACCTAGAAACCTTCCGCCAAGCCGAGCTGCAAGTCGACATCATCGAAGTGTCGCGCTTCGCCTTAATCCGCACGGTCCGCGACAAGCTGCGCCAGTTCTCGCCCCAGGAAGCAGTGGTGATCGTCGATATTGAGTTCGACAACACCGAGATCAGCATTGTGGTCGATGGCGTGCCCCAGTTCTCGCGCGACACAATTCCGATTGGCACCTATCAGATCCAGAGCGCTCTGTCGCGGGCGATGAATATCCCCGTCTCGCGTAGCACCGACATGCTCCAGAGCATGACCATTCCCCTAATGCCAGTAGACGGGGGCGGCATGATGGGTGGTATGGGGGGCGGCTCCGCCAAAGGTGCGAACCCCGGCATGTCAGCGGTTTTGCGCATTCTCAGCGACCTGGCTGACGAATTGCGCCGCTCCATCGACTTTTATCTCACCCAGGGCGAGAACCTGGAAATTGCCCAGTTGCTGCTGGCCGGTCCCGGCGGCGGCCTAGGACAGCTCGACGAATTTTTCAGCCAGCGGCTGAGCCTACCCACCGAGCAAATTGACCCGGTGGCATCGCTGTCTCTGTCGAGCCCTGAAGACATCCCGCCCAGCCGCAGGCCGGGGTTGGGAGTTGTTCTGGGACTAGGCTTGCGGGAACTTTGAGCGAGGAACTTGAATGAAACTATTCAGAACGCGTGTAGATTCTGGAAAAGTCTACCTACCTCGCTTCGCTTCAGCCCTTTGTGCTGCTGATCCCTTGAATCTCGACCGCCCATTCGGAGCCGCCCATGTACACGCTGGAAATTAACTTCCTCCGAGATCGAAACGGGTACGGGCCTGATCCGTCCGCCCGCAAAACAACCGTGCCCAGGTCTGACACACTGGGGCCGTTGGCCGTGGGAGCCCTAGTGGGTGCCATCATCGTTGGCGCGGGTCTGCTATTTCACATCTGGACCCAGACCAGCATTGCCGCTCGCCAGCAGGAGCTAGAAGACCTCCAGCGGAAACGACAGGAGCTCCAGCAGCAGCAACAGGAGATCGACCGGCTCAGCCAGGAGCTGGAGCAGACCCGCGCCCAAACCAAAGCCCTGGTGACCATCTTCGACCGCATCCGGCCCTGGTCGGCGCTGATGCAGGATGTCCGCAACCGGGTGCCAAGCGGCATTCAGATTCAGTCGATCAAGCAGGTCAAGTCCACGCCACAGCAAGCCAGTGCCGCCCAGACCCAGCAGGCCCAGACCACCCTGCCAAGCGATACGGTGACGATCACCGGTCAGTCCCGCACCAATGAAGCGATCAGCGACTTCGTGTTGGCGTTGCAAAATTCCAACTTCCTGAATGCCAAACAGACTTTTCTCAGCAAACTGGAACTGAACGAGGACGAGAAGCTGCTGTTTCCAGTCGTGAACTTCGAGATCACGTCAGCCCTGGGCACCACCCCTGCCTCCCAACAGCTTTCGGCCCTGGAGCGCGAAGGGGCCGTGGGACTGGTTGAACGCATCAGAACTCTACAGCAGACGGGAGCACTAAACCCATGACCGCAAGCGGCGAGTATGTCTCTACGCGGGGCGGTGGCCCTGGCACCGTTTCCCAATCCTCGGCCACCAAAGTGTTCGGCATTGAGATCACGCCGACCGTGGGCGGGATCATCTTGGCGCTTCTGGGCATCGGGCTGACTGCCTACTTCATCGCCAACTACACCCTGCCCAAGCGGGAGGAGCTCACCCGGCTAGAAACGGAAATCGCGACCGCCCAGCAGGACATCGACAACCAGCAGCAGCGCTTGGCCCAGCTCGGGGAGATCCGCAGGCAGGTTGAGGAAGCCAAACAGCTCAATACCCAAGTGCTATCTCTGTTTGCGGATGAACGGATTGTCAATTCCACCCTACTGTTAGATCTGGAGCAGAAGGCGATCCAGGCCAGCGGGACAAAGCTGACCAAGTTCGCGCCGCTCAACACCCCCGAAGCCTCTGGTCCGGTGTCCGACGGCTCCCTGGGGCAGGCCCTGAACGGTAAGATCCGCCGTCAAACCTTCGAGGTGGGGATCGAAGGCGGCTTCAGCCAGACCCTGAACACCATGCGCAACCTAGAGCGGTTACAGGCGCTCACCGAGGTGCAGAACTTGGAGTCGAAGGTCATTGAGCCAGAGGAAGCCAAGCGCAGCGGGCTCAGCCCCAGCACGGTGATTACCACCTTTAATCTGGTGGCCTACATCCCCTTGAGCCCGCAGGAGATGGCAGCGGCGCAGGCAGCGGCTCAGCCGACTCCTGGCGCGACGCCGGGTGCTGAGGCGACGCCCGCCGCGACGCCCAGCCCGTGAAGCCTCGACTCAACAGGGAGCATCAGCGCTTAGGAATTGGGGAATGGCAAACAATTTATTAAGTCTGTGTACGTGAGGAGCTGACATGAAAGCGTTCGGTTCGTTGGCTTGGGTGCTAGCCGGAGTAACGCCCATGGTGCTGGTGACGCCCGCTTGGGCGGCTGATTCGCAGGTGACCGGTATCCACTTGGCCGGCTCAGGTAGCCAGCTCGAACTCAGCCTGGATCTGCGGGGCAAAGACAGTCCCCGCATTACGACTACCCGTCAGGGCAACTCCTGGGTGGCCGATATCGCAGGCGCCACTCTACGGCTGCCCGATGGTCAGAGCCAATACCGGCAGTCTGACCCGGCACCGGGCATCACCTCGGTGTACGCCCTGCCGGTGGGCAATGATCGGATTAAGGTGTTTGTGACTGGGCAAAATCAGCCTCCCAGCGGCACCCTGACGCAGCAAGGGCCTAGCCGCATCGTATTTAGTCTGGCCAACATCAGCCCTGCGGCAAGGCAGCCCCCGCTCACCTCGGGGTCGCCACTGCCGACGCCGCCCCGTCCTGGTGCAACGCTCCCGGCTGTTACAGCTCAGGGGTCACAACCCGCTGCCCCGCTGACCCCGGTGCCGACGCCGCCCGAGGTTGCCACACAGGCCCGCCAGATCGCGCAGGCTGAGCGGCCTAACCAGCCCAATGTTCCTCTGCCTGCCAATCGGCCGAATCCAGTTCCTCCCTTCCAGCCAGGAGCAGTGGCTCCACCCGTGGGCGACATTGCTATCGGCAATATCGAACTCACCAACGAAATACTCGACTTAGGCGCGTCGGGCCAAGCACGGCTGCGGCGGATTGTGCTGCGCGAAGCGCCAGTACGCGAGGTACTGGACCTACTGTCTCAAGCGTCTGGGCTCAATTTCATCTTTCGGGAGCCCGAGGATGTTGCGGCCCAGGCCGGTGAGACCGTGGTTCGCCAGACCGGTGCGGTGACTGAGACAGTCCAGCGGGCTGGAACTGAGGGCCGAGAAGCTAGACCCGCCGTGATCACGCTCAATATTCAAAACGAGTCGGTCCAGGATGTGTTCAATTACGTCCTGCGCCTGACTGGGCTGCAGGCAAACCGCGTGGGTCGCACGGTTTTCGTGGGCCAGAACCTGCCGGTGGCGGCTCGCAACCTGGTCATGCGCACCTACCGCCTCAACCAGATTCCCGCCACTCTGGACAGCGGTCAGGTCCTGCGCAATGAGGGCGGTACTCTGCAGATTCAGGCCATCGGCAATACCGGCGGCAGCGGTGGCAGCGCGCAAACGACCGACCTGGTTCGAGGCGCTTATCAAACCAACCGGACCTCGACGCTGCGGGGTGCGCGCGAACAACTGCTGGCGCTGGCAGGACCAGGCTTGCCCTTAGAGGGACTGCAAGTCGTAGCTGATACCCGCTTGAATACGGTGACCCTGATCGGTGGCCCCAGTACGGTGGATACGGCTGCGGCCTATCTGGCTCAGATGGATGTGCGCAAACGCCAAGTTGCGGTGCGGGTTCAAGTCGTTGATCTGTCGGTCCGCAAAGATACCGATCTCGGAACCAGCTTCCAGTTCAGGCTAGGCGAGATCTTTGGCGCTGTGGGCACGGGCGCTCAAGGGGTGGGATCCAGTGGCCAAACGGCTGGCAACTTCCAGGGATCTTCGGGTCAGGTCAATAACGTCTTTGGCCTCAACATCCCTGGCAACAACCTGCAG
This sequence comes from Leptolyngbya sp. SOY_34_metabat_272, assembly GCA_031399305.1. GTDB lineage: Bacteria > Cyanobacteriota > Cyanobacteriia > FACHB-261 > FACHB-261 > FACHB-261. The sequence goes on along the minus strand of JANNOU010000004.1, from coordinate 12,197 downwards.
GCGCAGATCAACGCCTCGGTTAGCAACGGCACCGCCAAAATCCTGACCGACCCGACCCTGATGATTCAGGAAGGCTCGGAATCACGGGTGAACGTTACAGAGGATGTGGTCGCTAACATCCGCCGGACCCGAACTACAACGGGGACAACCACGGATGAAACCATTGAGGTGGTAATTGTGCCGGTTGGCATCATCCTGGCGATTGCCGTCCCGCAAATTGATGACAACGGCTTCATCACCCTGTACGTAGACCCTGTGGTCTCGTCGCCCGGTGCCACGGCTGACATCAATACGGGTAACGACTCGGGGGGAGATGCGGTCATCAACACGATCCAGTTGATCCAACGCAGGCAGCTCTCGACCGGCGCAGTTCGGGTCCGCGATGGTCAGTCGCTGATCCTCACCGGTCTGATCCAAGACCAGGATCGCAACGAAGTCACCAAAGTGCCGATTCTGGGCGACATCCCCTTACTGGGGGCGTTGTTCCGTCGTACCACGACTAACCGGCTGCGTCGCGAGGTGGTGATCGTCTTAACGCCCAATGTTGTGGATGACTCAGATCAACAAACGGCTGGTTATCAATACGCCCCTCGTACACCAGAGGTGCAGCGCTTGATAGAGCAGGGCAATCCCACGCCTCCACAGCCGCGCTAGGGTCAGTGTTCGGGCTTGCCCCTTCGGTCAATTACGCTTTTGTGCTTTTCCTTGGGTCTCTCTTCAATTGGGAAGGGAGACCCTTGCAGTTTTCTGAGCAGCACTAAATGCTTTGAATGAACTCTATTTTGAACCCATCTTTAAAGAGCTGCTTCTTCTTGCTCAGAATTCTACATATCTTAAAGCGATTAGTGATCCAGATTTCGGATGTTGATATTAGAATAGGGCATTGAAAGCTTGATCCTGCGGAAGTTTCAGCCCTCAGTGATGTCAAAATCACCCTCGAAACATTCCCAGCAAGCAATTCAAGATACATCCCCTGTGCGAGGAACCTTAAAGGAGGCTGCCATGAATAAAGGAGAATTAGTGGATGCGGTTGCCCAGAAGGCGAGCGTCACCAAAAAAGAAGCAGACCTAGTCTTGACTGCTGCCCTTGATGCGATCGTGGAAGCGGTCTCCGGTGGTGACAAGGTAACCCTGGTCGGCTTTGGTTCCTTCGAACCTCGGGAGCGTAAGGCTCGCGAAGGGCGCAATCCCAAAACCGGCGAGGCCATGGAGATCCCGGCCACCAAGGTGCCCGCTTTTTCTGCGGGCAAGTTATTCAAGGAGAAAGTCGCTCCGGAAAAGACTCCGGCGAAGAAGAAGTAAGCTGAGTCTCCGCTGTCTTTCTCGCCCAGGTTGCGCCGCGCAACCTGGGTCTCGGTCCCAACCTTGGTCAATCTTGATGCGCTGTGATCCCTCCCTAGCCGAGGACAAGGGGGGTGTTTCTGCCCCTCGCCCGGAGTCCCGGCCTCCTGAGCACGGTGGCAACCTCGCCTGGGCTGCTCACCTGGCGGGCTGTTCCCCAGCCGATCTGCTGGACTTCTCCAGCAGTATCAACCCTCTGGGGCCACCGGCCTCAGCTTTGGCAGCGCTCCAGGCAGGGCTGGCCGAGCTAAGCGCTTATCCAGACCCGTCTTATGGGCGTTTTCGAGCGGCGGTTGCTGCTCACCACGGCCTGCCATCGGCGGACTGGGTGCTGCCTGGCAATGGTGCTGCGGAACTGCTGACTTGGGCGGCCCGTGACCTGGCATCGTTGGATGCTGTCGGTCTGCTCGTCCCCGCCTTCGGCGATTATGGGCGTGCGCTGCGCGCCAGTTCGATGGTTCAGCTGCTTCCCATCCCCTTGGATTTGAGCGCGCCTGCCCACTTGTCAGACTTACCCCTGAACTTACCACCACGCTGTGGTCTGCTGATCAACAATCCTCACAATCCGACCGGCTGGTTGTTTCCACGCTCGCAGTTGGAGACTTGGCTGCCTAAGTTTGCTCAAGTCGTGGTGGACGAAGCCTTTATGGACTTCCTAGCGCCGCCTGACCAGCAGAGCCTGATCCCTCAGGTGCTGAACACGCCGAACCTGGTGGTGCTCCGCTCACTGACCAAGTTTTACAGTTTGCCTGGGCTACGTGTGGGCTACGCCATTGCTCACCCCGAAACCCTGCAGCGCTGGCAGCAATGGCGCGATCCCTGGCCGGTGAGCTGTCTGGCCGAGCGGGTCACCGAGGCGGTCCTGCAAGACCAAGCCTTTCAGGCTCAGACCCTGGCCTGGCTGCCGTCGGAGCGCGCCAGACTAAAAACGCAGCTCGATGCGCTACCAGGACTCACTAGTTTTGACGGACAGGCGAACTTTCTGTTGGTTCATAGCGAGCAGCTCGTTCCCCCCCTCCAACTGGCGTTGCTCCAGCGCCACCGCTTGCTGATCCGCGACTGCCTGAGCTTCCCAGAGCTGGGTGCGCATTACTTCAGGGTCGCAGTGCGAACTCAGGTGCAGAACCAGCAACTGGCAGTCGCACTTGCCGAAGCCCTAGGGAGAAGCAAGGCTTTGCAAGACAGTCAGCTCAGGTAGAGGGGTAGGGGTGAGGTGTCTCTTGGTGGCCTGTATGCCAATATGGCCTAGTGATGCTGCTTGAGGGCGGCTTCGGGACGACGGCTCAGGCTCTGGAGTTGCCTCAGCAGGGACTCGGTCTCTGCGTGCAGCGAGAGGAACTCGGCCTGGAGATTCTCCTGGTAGACGGCGATGTTGCGGCAGGCAGGAGACAGCTCAACCAGCTCGGAATTCGAGCTTTGAGAAACCTCAGCTTCTGGGGGCATGGATGACAGGGACGAATGGTTATCCAACTCTCTCACAATTAATCTTTAGCACTATGTGCCAGTGGAAACGGCAGCTGCGACCACGCTTTTTGCACAATCAATATAGCTTGGTTTACCGCAACCCATCTTCACAATTAGCTTTCTAAAAGCAGTGTCCCCAGGTAGGATAGCCTTTACCTATCGGTTGGTCTCTTGCTGCCCTGTTGCCGACCGAAACGCCAGAGCGCAGGCTAAACTACGCTAGTTGCCCGGCTTGCAGCGTATATCCAGGGCTGCTTGAACTCCATGACTCTTAGTGCTCCAAAATTCGCCGAGGCCGCTTTTGCTTCGTGGCCGGGTCTGATCCAGCGCTACCGCTCCTATTTGCCCGTCAACGACCAGACTCCAGTGGTCACCTTGCATGAGGGCAACACGCCTCTGATTCCGGTGCCTGCGATCGCCGAGCGCATCGGGCGGGGCGTGCGAGTCTGGGCAAAATACGACGGCCTCAATCCGACCGGCAGCTTCAAGGATCGCGGCATGACGATGGCCATTTCCAAGGCGCGGGAGGCTAAAGCCGAAGCTGTGATCTGCGCCAGTACCGGCAATACCTCGGCCTCAGCGGCGGCCTACGCCCGGCGCGCCGGACTGCGAGCCTACGTGTTGATCCCCGATGGCTATGTGGCTCTGGGCAAGCTAGCCCAGGCATTGCTCTACGGTGCTGAGGTGCTGGCGATTCGTGGCAGTTTTGATCGGGCGCTGGCGCTGGTGCGGGAGATCGCCCATACCCAGCCGGTGACTCTGGTCAACTCGCTCAACCCCTATCGCCTGGAGGGCCAGAAGACTGCTGCCTTTGAAGTTGTCGAAGCCCTGGGCGATGCCCCTGACTGGCTTTGCATCCCAGTAGGCAACGCGGGCAATATCACGGCCTACTGGATGGGTTTCACGCAGTACCACAGCCACGGCCTGGCCCGACGCCTGCCGCGCATGCTGGGTTTTGAGGCAGCGGGGGCGGCTCCTATCGTGCGAGGCGAAATCGTGGAAAAACCTGAGACCTTAGCCACTGCGATCCGCATCGGCAACCCGGCAAGTTGGCAACGGGCGCTCGCGGTGGCAGAGGCCAGCAATGGCGGCTTCGACAGCGTTACCGACGAGGAGATCCTGGACGCTTACCGCCTGCTGGCTGGCGAGGAGGGGATCTTCTGCGAGCCAGCCAGCGCCGCCTCGGTCGCCGGTCTGCTTAAGCTGCGCGAGCAGGTTCCCAGCGGGGCCACGGTTGTCTGTGTGCTGACCGGCAACGGGCTCAAGGATCCGGACACTGCGATTCAGCACGCCAAGGCTCGCTTCCATCAGGACCTCGAAGCCAGCACGGAGGCCGTGATTCGGGTGATGGGCCTTTAGGAACTTTTAGGCGTGGGGGCAGCGTTCTGGTGTTTGGAGCGCTCGCGCAGCTCGGCTACGGCGTCGGACAGGGTAGCCATAAGGCTTTCGCGGGTGTGGCGGTGAGCGAGCTGCTCTTGAGTGAGGGTCAGGCGTAGGCGCTCGCACTCGGTGGCTGCCTCGACCAGGAGCCGCTGCAACTTCAGCGGCTCCTGGATGCGGCAGACCTGTTGCTGGAGCCTCTGCACCCGGCTAGGGTCGGGTTCGGCTAGTGTTTTGCGCAAGGTCAGGGCGGCTTTGAGCTCGGCGATTTGCGCCTGCAGGGTTTGCACGTCACTGCGTCGCTGCTGCGCTTCGGTTTCGTAGAGCTTGCGCCAACGATCGGGATCGGCTTGGGCGACCGCCTCGTTTGCAGGATCGGGATGGTGCATAACTAACCCGCTTCGACCTCGGCTGGGCTCACTTCAGACGGTCGCTCAACGCAAAAACATGCGAGGCTGGTTTCGAGTTTACCCTTTCAGCGCCAGGGAGACCATCTGGGTGCGGCTACTGACGCCGAGTTTGCGGTAGAGGTTTTTGAGGTGGGTTTTGACAGTGTTGGCGGTGACATAGAGGTGCGTCGCCATCTGGTCGGTGGTCAGGCCACGAATGCAGCACTCTAGAACCTCAGTTTCGGCGGGGGATAGTACTTGGTCTGGCATAGGGTCGGGTTCGACCCAGCAGATGTACTGGTCTTGCGGCGCGGTGTAGCCGCTGGAGGGCGTCTTGAGCTGGCAGGAGAAGGCCTGACCACCTGCCCGGACCAGAAAAGTCAAGCAGGTGGGCCGATGGCTGCGCAGGTAATCGCTCAAGCGGTCGACTAGAGGCTTCTGGCAGCGAAGATCGACGCGGCGGTCAAAGGCCAAGTTGGTGCCGACGCAGGAGCCGTCAGCGTGTAGGACGACCGCCGCTCGCTTGCTCAACGCCACCTCTGCATCGGAGCTTGGCCCCTGATTGGCTCTGAGTATCAGGCCCAGGCCGGTTTCCAAGATCGGGTGCAGCATCTGCAGCAGCCACAGCTCCCGTTCGTCGCAGCCCTGCTGGCGCTGGGAGGAGAGGCAATCCATGTACAGGCCCGTGCCATCTAACCCGTAGGGCCGCAGCGTCAGCCCGGTGTAAAAGGGGCCAACGCCGCACTCGCGCAGCATAAATTCGTTATAAAACGGGCTTTTGAAAAAGTGCTGGAGATCGAGGCCAGCCACCGCAGGACCCGGCAGCGTGATGATCGCCTCTTGAGCTTTGAAGTTGAACAGACGCGGCGGCGTGGGGTCAGTGGCCGCATACTGATTGGCGTAGCGACGGTTAAGATTCTGCCCAAAGCTGTAGTAGATCACCTCTTCCTGCTCAACGCGAGGCGCGCTCAGGGGGACATTGAGGTTCACCCGGAGCAGGTTAAAGTGATCGATGCCCATCAGGGAAGACAGAAACCCCTGAAGTTCCTGCAGGTAAGCGGCTAATCCGCGTTGCAGGTTGGGTTGGGCGGCAACCGTGACCAGCCGCGTTATTAGCGAGGCTTCTCCGGCAGAGAATGTGAATGACACTGCGGTTCAACCTGATGTTGCTCAGCCGTGGCCTGTCAGCAGGCTACAAAATTATAAGCCTGATTTAGTCGGCTGAGGTCAGAAAGCCCTCGCTTACCCAGTCGAGGCCTTCGCTTGTGTACTAAACGCCCGCGCCGGAAACCCGTTCTAGCCCATCGGCAGCTGACTGGGGAGACTGGCGGGGATGGGCGAGGGCGAAGTGCAGGCGGTTGAGAGCATTGATATAGGCCTGGGCAGAGGCCACGATGATGTCGGTATTGGCGGCATGTCCGGAGAACACCCGGTTCTCGTGGCGCAGGCGAATCGTCACCTCGCCCATGGCATCAATGCCCGCCGTGACCGACTGCACCGAGAACTCGATCAGCTCGTTGGGCACGTCCACGATGCGGTTGATTGCCTTGTAGACCGCATCCACCGGCCCCGTGCCGACGGCAGCGTCTACCCGCTCCTGGCCGTCGGGCAACAGGAGTCTCACCGTCGCGGTCGGCAGCTCGTGGTCGCCGCAGGAGACCTGGACATGCTCCAACCGGAAGGTCTCGGGAAAGACGCTGACCTCATCATTGACGATTGCTTCCAGATCCCAGTCGGAGATCTCTTTTTTCTTGTCGGCTAGCTCCTTGAAGCGTAGGAAGGCCTTGTTAAGGGCCTGCTCGGACAGCTCAAAGCCCAGCTCCTTGAGACGGGTGCGGAAGGCGTTGCGCCCGGAGTGCTTGCCCAGGATGATTAGGTTCTCCGACAGCCCGATAGACTGCGCGTCCATGATCTCGTAGGTGAGCTTGTGCTTGAGCACGCCATCCTGGTGGATGCCGGACTCGTGGGCGAAGGCGTTGGCCCCAACAATTGCCTTATTGGGCTGCACTAACATCCCTGTCAGGTTCGAGACTAGGCGCGAAGACTTATAGATCTGCTGCGTGTCGATATTGCACAGTGGCGTATCCGAATCTGGGGCCTGCCCAAACAGCGGATTGAACAGCTGACGGCGCACGTACAGCGCCATCACCAATTCTTCGAGTGCCGCGTTGCCCGCCCGCTCGCCGATACCGTTGATTGTGCACTCCACCTGCCGCGCGCCGTTCTTAATCGCCGCCAGCGAGTTGGCGACTGCCAGTCCCAGATCATTGTGACAGTGCACCGAAATGATCGCCTGCTCGATATTGGGCACGTTGGCTTTGATCCCCTGGATCAAAGCCCCAAACTCCTCCGGCGTGGTGTAGCCCACTGTGTCTGGGATGTTGACCGTGGTCGCGCCTGCGGCAATCGCCCGCTCCAGCACCTGATAGAGAAACTCTGGGTCCGAACGGCCCGCGTCTTCGGGCGAGAACTCCACATCCGCGACCAGCGAGCGGGCGTAGGCTACCATCTGTTCGGTAATCGCCAACACCTCAGCGCGGGACTTGCGCAGCTTGTAGGCCAGATGGATGTCTGAGGTGGCAATAAAGGTGTGAATGCGGCTGCGCACGGCGGGCTTCACGGCGGCGGCGGCGGCATCGATGTCTGACTGGGTGGCGCGCGCCAGACCGCAGATTACCGGCCCGGTTTCGCTGCCAACCAGTTCGGCGATTTTCTGCACCGCTTCGAAGTCACCAGGGCTGGCGAAGGGGAAGCCGGCCTCGATTACGTCTACACCCAGCCGTGCCAGCTGCTTGGCGATCACCAGCTTTTCGTCACCGTTTAGCGTGGCTCCAGGCGATTGCTCGCCATCGCGTAAGGTTGTGTCGAAAACGATCACTCGGTCCTGGCGGGGCGGAACGGCAGCGGCATCCATGGCAGGCAATCTAGTTCAGATTCAGAGTGGGCGATTCTCTCATGCTACCGTGCTCACCTCGCATCCTTACTAGACCAGCCTTACTAAGGCCTGGCCTGGAAGCAGTCTGAGGCTCAGCCATTGGCCTAAGCAATGTAACGATGGCGCAGTTTCGCCTCTCATCTGCTGGTTGCGGTATCTCAAGATACACTTATCCGGTTCTCAGGAAACTAGGATGCTGCTCAAATGTTCTCTCTGTAACCTCGCAAGGTAGATCTCCTTATGAGATTGAAAAGTCTGGCCAAGCGAAAGGCAACCCACCCGGCGAAGAGTCTCGCACCTCGACAGGCTCTTCTTGACGACGAGCGTTTCGCCCGTTGGTGGCAGGGTCTGCGCTTGGAGTGGAAATACTGTGTTCCCCTGGCACTCTTGATCGGCGCAGGTTGGGGTTGGGCCGCCCACGCGCAAGATGCCGCTGAAGCCATCGACTACTCGACCCCCGCAGGGCTCAAGGTGGGCCTGGACAGCGCCTGGACGATCATCGCTGCCTTCCTGGTGTTCTTTATGAACGCTGGCTTCGCCTTGGTCGAATCGGGCATGTGCCGTGTGAAGAACGCGGTCAACATTCTGGCGAAAAACCTGATTGTTTTCGCCCTGGCCACCATTGCTTACTGGGCCATTGGCTTTGCCTTCATGTTCGGCGATGGCACCCCGTTGATTGGCCTGAGCGGTTTCTTTTTGTCTGGTGCTGACAACAGCCCGGCGACTGGTGATGCCTACGAGGGCGTCTACAGCGCGATTAGCTGGACGGGTATTCCGCTGTCGATTAAGTTCTTCTTTCAGCTGGTGTTTGCTGGCACGGCGGCCACGATCGTTTCAGGGGCGGTGGCCGAGCGGATCAAATTCGTCGACTTTTTGATTTTCAGCCTGGTGATCGTCGGCGTGATCTACGCCATCGGCGGTCACTGGATCTGGGGCGGCGGCTGGCTGGCTAACCTGGGCTCTGGCGAAGGCGTCACTCAGTATGGCTTTTGGGATTTCGCTGGCTCGACGGTGGTGCACTCGATTGGCGGCTGGTGCGCCCTGACCGGCGCGGCCTTGCTCGGCCCGCGTCTGGGCCGGTATGTCGGCGGTCAAGTGGTGGCAATGCCGGGCCACAACATGAGCACGGCCACCTTGGGCTGCTTGATTCTGTGGCTGGGCTGGTTCGGGTTTAATCCCGGCTCGACCATGGCCCTGGATGCCAAACTGATCGGCCACATCGCGCTGACCACCAACCTGGCCGCTTCGGCAGGTGGGATCGCAGCGACAGTCACCGCCTGGATCAAGTTTGGTAAGCCCGACCTGACGATGATCATCAACGGTATCCTGGCCGGGCTGGTAGCGGTTACGGCCTCCTGTGCCTTCGTGAACGCACCCAGCGCCGTGCTAATCGGCGCGATCGGTGGCGTGTTGGTGGTGTTCGCGGTCGGCTTCTTTGACAGCTTAAAGATCGACGACCCGGTGGGTGCCATCTCTGTCCACCTGGTGAACGGGGTTTGGGGGACACTGGCGCTTGGGCTGTTTGCCGCGCCTGCCTGGACCCTAGAAGCCATTGGTCCTGGCCTCCTGTTCGGCGGTGGCAGCGGCTTGCTGTTCCGTCAGATCGTCGGCATCTTGGCGATTGGCGTCTTCTGCGTGGTGACCAGCAGCATCACCTGGGTGGTGTTGAAGTCCATCTTCGGCCTACGCGTCGCGCCTGAGGAAGAGTACGAGGGCCTGGATCTCGGCGAGCACGGCATGGTGGCCTACTCGGGCTTCGCGACCGAGAACGACCCCAAACCGACCGTGGAGACGGGCGTCGGCTCGGCCACTGCTCAGGGTGTGCCCGACTGAGGTTGCGCTGAGGAGCTTCTAGCTTCTTACGAGCCCCGCTATCTTTTGGATGGCGGGGTTTTTTAGAGCCAGAGCGCGGCTCACAAGCCATTGCCGATTAAGACAAACGAGGCCCAGTAGTAGGGATGGCTCAGACGCTCGGCGACTGAGGCGGGTAGGTCGGCACGGCTACGCGCCTCCAGGTTGCCGCTGATCAGGGCGAGCTGGGCCTGGCGCAGCGCTTCAGCCTTGGTGATCTGGCCCCGTTTGAGCGCGGTGTAGAAGGCATCCATCAGCACCTGGGTGCCGCCGTCGGAAACCGACCACAGCGAGGCGAGGGTTGCTTTAGCGCCGGTCTGCTGCAGGCGATAGCCAAAGCCCAGAATTTCCTCGCCCGTGCCCAGCTGCCCGCCCAGGCCGGTCTGGCAGGCGCTGAGGACCACTAGGTCCACATTGGGCAGCGACCAGGTTTGCACATCGCGCAAGCTGACCCGCTCGCCATCGCCGAACAAGATAAACGAATCTTCGGGCCGACCGACCACGAAGGCGGCGTGGGTGGCCAGATGCACGATGGCGTAGTCGTTCATGCGCGGCACGGTGGCCGCCGTGGTGAAGGCGCGATCCAGCAATTGGACCGTGCCGGGGATCAGGGCCGCCAGGTTGTTCACTTCGCGTGCGGCAAAGGGTAGCCCCGCGTAGACGACTTGCCGATTGCCGACCTGCAGGTTGTAGCGCCCCTGGGTGAAGGCGGCGGCGAGGACGCGCTGCTGAGCTTGGGGGGGCGTGTTCAGGTCGGTGAGGCTGGCTGCCGTAATGTTATTGAGGCGAAAGCGCTGGATCAGCCATTGCTCGCCGTCGTAGAGCGCTGCGAGCGGGATGTAGCGCAGTTGCCCGTCGGGCGCGTAAATGATCGTCTGAGTCTGGGCTTGGGCTAGGTCTTGCTCGATTGGTTTGATCAGCCAGTCGTAGAGGCGACGGGCGGGCGCTCGGACGTTGTTGCCGGGTCCGGCGGGACTTTCTAGGGCTCGGCGGAACTCAGCTACGGTGCGCTGCACCTCTTCGCGTTTGACAGCTACGCTGCGGTGCAGTGGCGGTGCGTTGGGGCTTACCAGCACCAGTTCCAGGCGGTCCTCTAACACCAGCGGATAGAGCATGACGGCGTTTTGCTGTAGCCGTCTGAGGTTGTCGCGCAGGCTGTTGAAGTAGCGCAGATCGAGATTGCGTTCGCCGGTGGTCTGCCGCAGCTGCTGCACGACAGTGGTGACCTCGGGACTTTCCAAAAAGGTCACGAATTCGGCGCTGATCTGCTGCTGGGCTTGCCGCAGTGCCAAGACTTGGGTCTGCTCGGCGCGGGTGCGCTGGGCCAGCGGTTTGCGCTCTAGTTGCGCCAGCTGGTTACCTAGGGGAATTGCTTGGTCGAGGATTTTCTGCTGGCGTTCGGCGAGGCGCTGTTCCTGGGGCAGGTAGGCGACGCTCAGCTGGCCGCGCCGCTCATCGGGGCGCTCTTGAAAGTACTCCTGCAGCTCGCGCAGTTTGATCAGCTCTAGGACTGGCTGCGCTTCTAAGGTGCGGTTCTTCTGCAGTAGCAGGCCCGCTAGCTCCCGATAGGGATGGGTGACGCTGCGCTTGTAGGATTCTTGTTGTTCTGGCGATGGCGCGATTTGGCCGCGCCGCATTGCCTCCATCAGGGTCACGGCTTGCTTGTAGAACACGATGGCTAGCTCGGGCCGATTCTGCTGGTCGAGCACTGAGGCGAGATTGCTGAGTGTGATTGCTTCGCCGCTGCGGTTGCCGCTCGCTCGCTCAATCGCTAGGGCTTGCTGATAGAGGGACAATGCCTGCGCAAACTGCTGCTGGCTCTCGTAGACGCCGCCGAGGTTGTTGAGGGTGCTGCCTTCGCTGGAGCGGTTGCCGAGCCTCTGGTGAATGGCCAAGGCTTGTTGGTAGAAGCTCAGGGCTTCGGCATATTGGCCCAGGTTGCTGTAGACCAGGCCGATGTTGTTCAGGGTGGTTGCTTCGCCTGCCGGGTCGCCCAATTGTCGGCGTAGCGCTAGAGCTTGCTGGAAGGTGGCTAGGGCGGCGGGCCATTGCCCGGCGTTCAGCTGTTGAACGCCGGTGCGATACAGTCGTTCGGCTTCGGCGCTCTGAGCTTGGGTTGTCTGAGCTTGGGCGGGCTGGGGGAGGCGAGTGGGCAGGGTCGTTAAGCCTACACTCAAGCCTAGGCTGATGCTGACCAGGCTGAGTAACCGAGGATGGGCAGGCATGGTCTGGACTCCTGGCTGAAGGCAAGCGGCCACGGTTAGCCCCCTCTATTGTGCGTAACCTCAGGGTTCGGCCCGGAAGGCTTGCCTTTGTGTTGCGGGGAGGGTCTGGGGGAGGGGTTTCTGGCGGCTTTGCTGGGTACAAGCTCTCAGTCTAAGTCTGGACGGGTCTTGTGGGGGCTTGAGCGGCTTGCTTGCAAGCTCCCGCTCTATTCCAGCTCTGGTCGGCTGAAGGGCGGCAAGTTCCCGCTGAGAGGCTACAAGTTCTCGTTGAGAGGCTACAAGTTCTCGTTGAGGGGCTACAAGTTGCCGCTGAGGGGCTACAGGTTGCCGCTGGGGGGGTGCGAGTGTAATCTCGGTTCCTACAACACTAGGCGGGGTGAGCGCCGCCGTAGCGGTTCGGAAATGGCCAGGCTCGGCTTGGCTCAGTGGCTTGCTGAGGTTTGGTGGGGGGCGGCTCTTGCTCCGAGCGTATTGGCTAGGGTTGGGGATGCTAGAGAGAACCCGGAATGGGGGGCGTTTGCCCCCCAAACCCCCCACTGGGGGACGAAGCGCCTCCCCCAGACCCCCTGCGCAAGGGGTGACTGACTTGCTTAGTTCAAGGGCTATTTGGGT
>JANNOU010000002.1:0-20253 GCA_031399305.1 Leptolyngbya sp. SOY_34_metabat_272 | reverse complement strand
TAGCCCTTGTGAACGCTGAAAATCTTCATGCCCAGCTTTTTAAGCTGAGCAATTGCCTCTTCTGATCTAGCTAAAACATAGACCCTAATAGTAGCGATGATAGCGCTCTTCGAGCCAGCGGCCTACTTCCACCTCAGAGTCAAAGCGTGAGCGGTGTCCGGAAATCGGATCGTAAGTGGCCCAGTAGAAGCGGCCAGTGCGATCCACCGCCTGCCAAATTTTCAACTCATCATCACCGGCCATGACCGCAATCAGGTGTTGACAAGCTCTTTTGAGAGTGGATAATAGGGACCATGAACGGCGAGGCGCGCTGATTGATATATCGGTGACGGCAATACGCATAACTTTTTCCTTTTTTCTGGTTTTCCAGCCTGCTTCATCTACATCTCTAATATAGAAACTGACCTCCGGAAGTTCAATCCAACGCATGAGTCACATGCATGAATGAAGTAGATGGTTATAGGCATGAATAAAATAGTTGACGTCTATGAACAACACTCATAGGCCCAGCTCAGAACAAATCAGAACAAATCAGAACAAAGTAGTCAACCTGCATGACATAGATGAAAATCTCCCAGCTCCAGTCGTTGGTATCGGTCGTAGAGCAAGGCAATTTCACCGAGGCTGCATTTGCCCTCGGTATCTCGCAATCGGCAGTGAGTCATGCCATTGCTGGCATCGAAGAAGAACTCGGCGTCTCTCTACTCTGCCGCAGCCGTCGAGGCGCACACGCCACCCCGGTCGGTGAGCGCGTCATGGAGCATGCCCGCCAGGTGCTTCAGCGGCTCGATGATATTGTCCATGAAGCGACTCTGGAGAAGGGGCTTGCCGGTGGACGGTTGCGCATCGCCTCCTTCCGCAGCGCCGCCACTCACTTGCTACCGTCGATCTTGGCTCAGTTCCGCTGCCGCTTCCCCGACGTTGCTATAACCATCGCCGAACGGGCCGATTGCAACGAGGTGGCTCAAGCACTGCGCGAAGGCCGAGTGGACTTGGGCTTGACCTGTATGCCTGCTGCTGAGGAATTTGAAGCTTGGGAGATCGCCCACGATGAGTTTGTCGTGCTGCTACATAACTCCGAAGCGCCAGAGTCCCGACATCTCACTTGGCAAGAGGTGGCGACCTACTCGTTTATCCTGCACCCCAACAACGAATGCGCGGCCAACGTCCTTCGGCACTGCGCTACGGCAGGCTATCCCCTCAAAGTCGTCCACCAGGTCAAAGAAGACTCCACGATCGTCAGTATGGTGGCTCAAGGCTTGGGGGCCGCCGTGCTGCCGCGTCTAGCCGCAGAGCCATTGCCCCAGGGCATTTGCGCTTACAGTTTGCCCGTGCCCCTAGAGCGCAGTATCGGCGCAGCGATTTGCGCCAACTCGCTCCACGTCCCGGCGGTTTACGCCTTTCTCGACGCCCTGCGAGGCGTAGGGCTGTTTGCCGATAAGCGCAGTGCTTGATCCAAAGCCCAGGTTCTGAGGTCAGGTCTTCCTGAAGCCATCGCAGCCTGCCTGCAAATTTGCTGACCAATTTGGTGCCAGCCCCGAGTAGTATTTTATGTAGTACGAACGGGTAGAGCCGATGAAGATCTCGCAGCTCCAAGCGCTCGCAGCAGTGGCCGACCACGGCAATTTCACTGAAGCGGCACTCACCCTGAATATCTCCCAGTCGGCGGTGAGCCATGCCATCGCTGGCCTCGAAGAAGAACTTGGCGTGCCCTTGCTCTTGCGAGGTCGACAAGGGGCGACGCCAACGCCCGTGGGTGAGCGAGTGCTCCTGCACGCTCGCAAGCTACTCCGCCTGCTCGAAGACATCGTGCATGAGACAACTCTGGAGAAGGGTTTGCTCGGTGGGCGGCTGCGCATCGCCTCCTTCCGCAGCGCCGCCACTCACCTGTTGCCGCCGGTGATTGCCCGCTTCCGCCAGCAGTTTCCCAACATCGCGGTCACGATTATGGAAGTCGATGACTACTCGGATGTCGAGCAGCGGTTACGCGAGGGACGGGCCGATTTGGGCATGACCTATCTACCCGCCCCCGAAGAGTTTGACAGCTGGGAGATCAGGCGTGATGACTACGTGATGCTGGTGCGCGATTGCGATGCGCCGGAGCCGTCTAGCCTCACCTGGGAGGCATTAGCCAACTATTCGTTTATTGTGTCCACCAGCGAGTGCTGCACAGCGCAGCGCGTGTTTGAGCACTGCGCCGCCGCAGGACATTCGCTTAACGTGGCCTACCAGGTGCGCGAAGACTCGACCATTGTCAGCATGGTGGCGCAGGGCTTGGGGGCCGCGATCATGCCGCGTTTGGCGGCGGAGCCTCTGCCCAAAGACATTCGGGTGTGTGCGCTGCCCGACCGTTTGGAGCGGGTGATCGGGGCTGCGATCCTGACTAATGCCCTGCATGTGCCGGCGGTGTTCGCCTTCCTGGACGCGCTGCGGGGCACGGGGCGATTTGCCGAGCCACGCCGCACGGCTGTGAAAAGCCCGCCGCCAGCAGAGAAGCTCGGCGCTCTAGGATAGCTAGGATAGAGGAAGATAGCAAAGTACCGCCAGGGAGATACCCATGGATCTGGTCCAGCTCCAGAACCTGCTCGACAATGCAGCGTTTATGATTCTGCTGCTCACCCTGTTGGCGTACTGGGGTGGCGCAGCTTTTAAGAACCTGCCGCTTCTCAGTGAATTGGGCAGCGCCGGGATGGTGATCGCCAACCTGGCGATTGCTGGGCTGCTGGCAGCTCGCTGGATCGAGGCGGGCTATTTTCCGCTCAGCAACCTTTATGAGTCGCTATTTTTCCTGACCTGGGGCCTCACCACAGTTCACCTCTTGGCAGAGCGCATGAGCGGCAGCCGCCTGGTCGGGGTGGTCACGACTCCAGTGGCCTTGGCAGCCACCGCCTTTGCCGCCCTGACCCTGCCGCCCGACATGCAGAATGCGGCACCGTTGGTCCCGGCGCTCAAGTCCAACTGGCTGATGATGCACGTCACGGTGATGATGCTCAGCTACGCGGCGCTGATGGTGGGCAGCCTGCTGGCTATGGCCTTTTTGGTGGTGACCCAGGGACAGGCCGTGGAACTCAAGGGCAGTTCCGTGGGCGGCGGTGGTTTCCGGCTGGTCCACAAGCAAGACAGCCACAGCCAGGAGGGCGAGCCACTCAGCTTGGCCAGCGCCAACGGCACCACCCTGACCTTGGAGCCCCCGCGCCAAGTCCTTAGCTTGCAACGCCTCAGCCTGGCGGAGACCCTAGACAACATCAGCTATCGCGTGATTGGTCTCGGCTTCCCGCTGTTGACGATCGGCATTATTGCCGGAGCGGTGTGGGCCAACGAAGCTTGGGGCTCCTACTGGAGCTGGGATCCCAAGGAGACCTGGGCGCTGATCACCTGGCTGGTGTTTGCGGCCTATCTCCATACCCGAATTACCAAGGGCTGGCAGGGCCGCCGTCCGGCTCTACTGGCGAGCGCGGGCTTTATGGTGGTGTGGGTGTGCTACCTGGGCGTCAATCTGTTGGGCAAGGGGCTGCACAGCTACGGCTGGTTTCTCTGACGCGCTCACCCGCAACCCCTCCCGGACTGCGGGGCGCACACAAATGGCTGGGATCAGGTTTCTCGCAAGCTTGAGCGGCTAGTGCGCAGCCTCCCGCCCCAGGTCTAGTCATTGCCGCCCCAGCGCTGCGAGTTCCCGCTCTAACGCCACAAGTTCTCGCTATAGGGCTGCAGGTTCTCGCTGCAATGCTGCAAGTTGTAGGAGGTTCTCTACAAGTGCTCGCTGCTTCGCAGCAACTGCGGTCGCGGCTGCTACACCTCCTAGCAAGGCGACCGCCACTGCGGCTGTCCTAACCCAGCCAACTTCAGATTGGCTTAGCGGCTCGCTGGGCGTCTGCCAGGGTCGATTATCTTCCCAAGCTTGGCGACTCAAGTGACGGGCAGCGTTGCCCAGTCTGCCTGCGCAGCCTCCGGGCTAGCATCGGCCGTCAACCCAGCAGGCGGCTCTCGCGGGCACCAACCGGCAGGTTGTAACTGACCTTTCAGCTCTGAGGCAGATCTGCAAGCGAGCGGATCAATGCCAGAGGATAGAGGTAAACCGCCCTGATCTGACCTTATATGAGTTGCGTAGACCGCATCTAGCGGACAAGAGGTAGATTCTCATGGGTTGGTTACAACGCCTTTTTGGGGTAGAAAATCGCAAGCAGGGCCAGCCGGTCGCGGCGGCTCAACCGGCATCCCCTAGCGCTGCCGAGCCCGCAGGCAGCAGCCAGCAGCAGATTGCGCCCGAACGGGTGGGTCTCAACGGCGAGTACGACCAGAGCGGCTTGGCCAAGCGCGTGGCCGCTGCGTTTGACGACGATTCCCAGATCGATGACATTGAGACGCTGTATGTCGCACAGACCGGCACCACCGTGGTGCTCAAAGGCAGCGCCCCTGACCAGGGCAAACTGCAGCGGATGGTCGAGGTGGCCCGCAAGGTCAACGGGGCCACGGCTGTAGATACGAGCCAAGTCAAAGTAGGCTAGTCCGCCCGCTTGCTCACCGAGTTCAGAGGGCAGCTTTGTGCCTTCTGAACTCGGTGTCTGTTTGAGTGGCCTTCACCCAGAGCTTGTGCCTCCTGAGGGATGCTTGCAGACCCTCCGATGTTTTGTAATAGAAGATACAGATTGCTCTGGGAGGTCCCGCAGATGAGTTGGTTAAAGAGGCTGTTCGGAGAACAGCACAGCGGCCAAGTTCAAGAACATACTGGCAAAATCGATGCGCCCGTCAACAAAAGCATGAGCCCAGGGCTCACTGGCGGGTACGACCTGGATCTGCGCGAAAAAGCGGCCATGCATGAGCCGCCTACTGCGCCTGCCCACATGGGTTTTGAGGGCGAATATGATGCGAACGGTTTAGCCAAGCGCGTGGCCGCCGCGCTGGATCAGGAACCAGGGCTCGATGACATCGAAACCTTGAGCATCAGCCAGCGGGACAGCACTGTGGTCTTCACCGGTTCAGTGCCGAACTCAGAGATGCTCCAGCGCATCCACAAAATTGCCTGTGCCATTGATGGGGCTAAACGAGTTGATACCACCGAAGTGCGCATCGGCGTAGGCGATAGCCAAGGCTGAATTCGCCCGCCACACTCGATCCAGGATCGGCGCTCGTTAAGCTAGCAGACAGCAATCTCATCTGCGCTTCTGCTGCCATGACCGATACGATCGCCGCCATTGCCACCGCCATCGTGCCACAGCAGGGAAGCGTCGGTATTGTGCGTCTCTCAGGTCCCCAGGCAGTGGCAATTGGGCAGGCACTATTTCGGGCCAGCGGCCAGCAACCCTGGGAGAGCCATCGCATCCTCTATGGACACATCCAGGCGGCTGAGCGGCTGATCGACGAAGCCTTGCTCTTGCTAATGCTGGCACCTCGCTCTTTCACGCGTGAAGATGTGGTGGAGTTTCACTGTCACGGCGGCATTGTGGTGGTGCAGCAGGTGCTTGAGCTGTGCCTGCGCCACGGAGCCCGCTTGGCTCAACCTGGGGAGTTCACGCTACGGGCTTTTCTCAACGGGCGCATCGACCTCACGCAAGCGGAAAGTGTGGCTGAGTTGGTGGGCGCACTTTCTCCCCAGGCTGCTCAGGCGGCCTTGGTTGGATTGCAGGGCAAACTGGCCCAGCCGATTGGTCAGTTGCGCAGCCACCTGCTGAGTTTGCTGGCCGAGGTTGAGGCCCGCATCGACTTTGAGGATGACCTGCCGCCGCTGGATGAAGTCTGGGTGGTGGAACAGATCCAGCAGGTGAGCGCCGAGGTCTCACAGCTGTTGAGCACCGCTGACCGGGGTGAGCTGCTACGGACCGGGCTCAAAATCGCCATCGTCGGTCGCCCCAACGTAGGCAAGTCCAGCCTACTCAACGCTTGGAGCCGCACGGAGCGAGCGATCGTCACCGAGCTGCCTGGCACGACCCGTGATCTGATAGAGTCTCATCTGGTGGTCGGAGGCATCCCTGTGCAGGTGCTCGACACCGCAGGCATCCGCGACACCGAGGATCGGGTGGAGCAGCTCGGCGTTGAGCGCTCCCGTCGAGCCGCCCAGCAGGCTGACCTCGTCTTGCTCGTGATCGATGCCCAAGCTGGTTGGACCGAAGCCGACCAGACCCTCTACGCGTCGGTGTGCCAGCGCCCGCTGCTCCTAGTGATCAACAAAACCGACCTACGCTCGGCCAGCGAGTTGACCAACTTGCCCAAGGAACTCATCCAGCGGGTCAGCACCGTCGCGGCTCAGCAGCAGGGACTGGCGGCCCTGGAACAGGCGATTCTGGCGGCGGTCCTGAGCGGCAAGCTGCAGGCAGCCAACCTGGATTTGGCGATCAATCAACGCCAGGCTGCTGCCTTGACCCAGGCCCAGCAAGCCCTCACCCAGGTCCGTCAAACCATCGAGCAACGCCTGCCTCTAGACTTCTGGACCGTCGACCTCCGACAAGCGATCCGCGCCTTGGGCGAGATCACGGGCGAGGATGTCACTGAGTCGGTGCTGGATCAGATCTTCAGCCGTTTCTGTATCGGCAAATAATCCTGTCCCCATCGGTCATGCCCAAGCCAAGGTAAGCTAAAGTTATAGATTGATTACCTTAATTTAACCTAAAGCCAACCAATCTTTAACTTTAGGTTACAATTTGGCGCAAGCTTGACAGACGGGCCACGCCCGATCAGTGATTCTTCACGACTCCAGAGCGCCGTCAGCTGGCAGGCCCTGGCGAGTACTTTCTTGAGGTTAGGAGGCTACGTTGAACGCTCTACTGGCAGTCGAGGGCGAGCAAACCCTTGGCGAATATGCTCATGCGCTGATCAGGTCCCAGTATCGTCGCATTGTCAAGCAGGAGAAGAAGGTCTTGGCCGACCGGGACCCCGAGCCATTGCATCAGGTGCGTGTGAGTCTGCGTCGCCTGCGAGTCGCCCTGCAAATCTTTGATCTTGCGGTCGAGCTGCCCAAGCCGTCCAGGGTCAAGCATCTGCGCCATCTGGCGTCAGTCTTGGGGAAACTGCGCGATCTGGACGTGCAGATCGCTGCCCTGCGGGATCACTACCGGCCCCAACTCACCGAGGCCGAGCAACTTTGGCTGGACCGAGCCCTAAGCGCCCTGAGCGAGCGGCGACGCCGAGCGTTCGCAGCAGCGGAATACGCGCTCACCCAGCCTCGCTACCAGAAGCTCAAGGAAGGCTACGAGACCTGGCTCAATCAGCCCCAGTGCGAGTCAGTGGCACAATTGCCCCTACTGCCATTGATCCCCGACCTGCTGAGCCCACTGCTGTCTAAGTTACTGTTGCACCCAGGCTGGCTGGTGCCCGTGGACAGCGACCTCAGGACGCAAGGGCCGGTTTTGCACAATCTGCGCAAGACGATCAAGCAGGTCCGCTACCAGGCCGAATTCTTCACCGACTTTTACGGGCAGGTCTTCCAACAGTGGCTGGACACGCTTGAGGAACTTCAGGACCGGCTGGGCACCGTGCAAGACACCCAGGTCCTGCTCAAGCTACTGGCACACGAGCTACCTGATCAAGTCGAGCTGCCGGGCCTAAAGGTAGCCATTGAGCAGCAGCAAGCTGAGGCCCTGTCCAACTGGGGAGACGTGCGCCAGCAGTACTTGGCTTGGGACTTCCGGCGCTCCCTGCACCAAATGTTGCTGGACCCGACCTGGCCCGCTGAAGCTGCCGCTCAGTCTCCCCAGGCTACCGACAGCGCAGCCACCAGTGGCGACGACAGCGAAGGGAGCGAGCCCGATGCTCTAGCCGCTGCTGAGCTCCCAGCGCCGTCACCGGTACCGCCGCCTAAAGCCAGCCCTTCAGGCGGTAAATCCCGAGCCCGACGTACTCCTTGAGGGCGCGTGTCGTGTTGCGCAGCGACTCCGCTTCTGGCAGCCAGTCGAGCAGCGACGCCCAGAAATTTTTGCGAGCCTGGCTCTCGACGACGAGGTAGTCGGTGGGCGCTGGGAACGCCGGGATCTTCTGCTTGTCAAAGATCGCCAGCGCCCGTGGCATGTGCAGGGCGCTGGTGACCAGCAGCACCTGCTGCAGCCCTTTTTGCCGCAAGATTACCTTGACGTTGCGGGCGTTTTCGTAGGTATTGAGCGAGCTGGAATCGGTTAGGATCGCACGGCGCGGCACCCCCATCGCCTCGGCCAAGCTAACCATGTCTTCGGACTCCGGGGGACCGCCTGCGCCCAGCCAGGCCGCTCGCCCACCCGTCACAATCAACCAGGGCGCGTGCCCTTCGCGGTAGAGCTTAGCGCCGTAGAGAATGCGATCTCCCTCCTCTGCAACCTCGACCCAAGGCCGTGGCGGCAGCGGCGGCTTGGTACCGCCGCCCAGCACCACAATCGCGTCCACGCGGGGCAAGGTCGCGGCCTCAGGACGGTAACGCCACTCTAGCGAACGTATCAGGTCACTCGACAGGGACGAGTGACTGCTGAGCAGTAGCAGCAACAGCGCCGTTGCACTACAGGCAAAGCTCAGCCGCCGCCATCGCCAGAAGCTCAACAACGCCGCCAGCAGTAGCACACAGCTTAGCCCCAACGGGTAGATCAGCAGCGGCAGCAGTTTGGACAGGTAGAGGAACATGCCAAGCTCAAAAGGGCACTGTCAAAATCGAGAGCCGGGCCGTACAGCCAGTTGCTCTCGCATCTGAGGTGAGCTGAGATCAAACTGGTGGTCACATAGCTCCTGACAGATTGCGATCAGCTCCGCCGCCGCCTTGGCCGGGGAGAACTGCTCAGCCGCAAACTGACCAGCCTGCCGCCCTCGCTCAATGGCCTCAGCAGGATGATCCAGGCAGTGAGCCATCACGGCTGCCAGGGCCTGAGCATCTTCATTGGCGAAAAACAAACCGTAAGGACCGGCCACCTCTGGCAGCCCTCCCATTTTGGAAACGATGGCGCAGGTTTGTACGCTGGACGCCTCCAGAACCACGTAGGGCGCAGGCTCCTGCCAGCGGGACGGTGCGATCAAGGCCAAGGCCGACCGAACCGCCGCAATTACCTCCTGATTTGGGCGTCGGCCCAGGAAGCGCACAGCATCCAAGATCCCTAATTGAGCGGCCAGAGCCCTGAGTTCGCTAGCCTTGGGGCCGTCGCCCAGAATCAGAACCTGAAACTGCCTCGCCTCATCTTTCAAGCAGCGTACCGCCCTCAGCAACACATCCACTCCCTTATCGTGGTCCAAACGACCGGCGAAGACAAAAGAGTAGGGGTGTGTGAGATCGCTCAGGCTTCGTGGCCCCTGGTCGTGCCGAATTTGGATGGGATTGTAGGTGGTGTAAACCGGACAGGGAAAGCCATAGGACTCCGCCAGGAACTCGCTGCAAAAAGCGTGGCGATCTGACAGCAGCGCGGTCGCTGCCCGAGTCGCCAAGCGCGCCCATTTGACTGCGGTATGAAGCTTCCACTTCAGCGGCGCGTCGGGCTTGGGCAGCGAGAAGCGAAATTCTGTCCTGAGCCGTTGCCACAAGGGCATGGGTTCATAGTGCGAGTGCGCCGATTGGTAGAACGGGTAGTGGTACTTGATGACGATCTTTTTCGCCAGGGCCTTGCACAAAAGTGCAAAGCCGAGATGGTTGGAATTCATGTGAACGATATCCGCCCAGGCCACAGACTCTGCCCATTTCTGCACGGAGTCTTGCTGGGTTGAGATGGTTCTCACCTCAAATCCTCGCAGTTGTAACTCTGGGATGATCGAGTTCACATAAGTCAGAACCCCACTGATCTCGTGGTCGGCGTGACGGTGTTGGATTAGAAGCTTCATGTCTTAGCTCTCTCGGTCTTGATCAACTGTGAGCGACGCCCATGACATCGAGGTATTGCCTGGTTGAGGCCTCTAGCGTAAATTGCTCAAGCCAAGCAGAGTCAACTATTTTGGTGTTGCCAGACAACACCTCTAAAATCGCCTCCGCCATCGCTTCACTATCGCCCACCGGCACGAGCGAACCGTACCTGCCGTGATCCAAAACTTCTGCGGGACCGCTCTCACAGTGGGTTGAAATCACCGGAGTGCCGACCGCCATCGCTTCGATCAACACATTGGACAATCCCTCCTCAATGGAAGACAACACAAACACAGCGGCTCGAGCCATATACGCGTAGGGATTACTGACAAAGCCCAGTAGCGCAACGTCTTGTTCCACACCCAGCTCACGGGACATCGCCTTGAGTAAGTCCCGCTGCGACCCCTTGCCCAAAATCACCAGCCGCGCCGGTCGCGTCCTCTGCACGCGAGCAAATGCTCGGATTAGGGTCGGAAAGTCTTTTTGCTCAACTAACCGCCCGACTCCCAGGACCACTGGCGGTTCCCCTGGTGCAAACCAAGGATGTTCAACCGGCGCGCGCGCTCGCTCGGGCAGCTCAGGGCTGATCACCGGGCTATAGATCACACGGATGCGCTGTTGAGGTAGACCAGTGATCTGAGCCAGATCCTGGGCGACGCCGTGGGAAATCGCCACGATCCCGTCTGCCCACGGATAGAGGAGGCGGGCAAATAAGGGGGACCAACGTTCATTCCTGGCCGCTTCGAGCTTCACGTGGAGGGAGAGCGTGTTTGGCTCCCGTAACACCACGCGGGTGGGCATCCCAGACAGACGTGCTGCCAAAAGTGCAATCTCAGAGGTGTAGTGTAGGGTTGACAACAACACAGCGGGCCGCTCTCGCCACAGGTATGCAATCAGTAAGGGAAGCGCTTTGATCAAGCGAGGTGCCTTCAAGTCTACGATGCGGACCTCTGGCGGCAGGTGATCTTGGTAAGCACCTCCTACCCGATTTAGCACAAAGTCCACCTTCAAACCCTGCTGCACCAAACCGCGTGCCAGGTTCACCATCATGCGCTCAGCCCCACCGCCGTACAGGTGGTAGAGGTAAAGGGCGACACGAGGGACAACTTCTGGCATGGGGTGCTTTTCAGTTAGGACAACGTCAACTTGGTGAAACTTGAGGGATGCCAAACAGCTCTAGATAGCGTTGGGTTGAATCCTCCAGGCTGAACTGTCGCAGCCAGCCCGGATCAACCGGTTTCACCTCCCCCGCTAAAATCTTGAGCAGGGCTACGGCGATTGCTGCGTGATCGCCGACCGGCACGAGCCAGCCGTACTTCCCCTGGTCCAGAATCTCGGCGGCCCCGCTGGGGCAATCGGTCGAGACCACCGGAGTGCCTACGGCCATCGCTTCGATCAGCACGGTCGGCAGTCCCTCCCAGGCCGAGGACAAAACCAGCGCAGCCGCTCGGGCCATATAGGCGTAGGGGTTGGCTACAAAGCCCGGTAGCGCAACCGCTGCCTCAACCTTGAGTTCACGAGCTAGCGCCAGAAGTTGTTTGCGTTGCTTGCCCTCCCCCAAAATCATCAGCCGCGCCGATCGCTGCTGATGGACTTGTGCAAAGGCCCGAATTAGCGTGGGAAAGTCCTTTTGGTCTGCTAAGCGGCCCACGCCCAAAATCACGGGCGGCTGTCCAGTTTCAAACCAGGGATGTTCCACGGGCTCTTGGGCTCGGGCTGCGAGTTCTGGGGTCACCGCCGGGTTGTGAATCACCTGGATGCGCTCGCGGGGCAGGCCCGCAACTTGGCTCAAATCTTGAGCCACGCCCTGGGAAACGGCGACGATTCCATCCGCAAACCGATAGAACAGCCGCGTCAAAAGCGGGGACAGTCGTTCATTGCGAGAGACTTCGCTATTGACGTTGATTGAAAGCGTATTTTGCTCACACACTACAACTCGGGTCGGGACGCCAGCTAGATATTTGGCCCACAGGGCAATTTCAACGTTGTAGTGCAGTGCCGACAGGAGCGCGACGGGCCGCTCTCGGCGCAGGTAACGCACTAGTCTGGGCAATCCCACCTGTAGCGTTCGCTGAGTGTTCAAATCCACAATCCGCACCTCTGGTGGCACCTGATCCTGGTAAGCTCCTCCGACTTCGTTCAGCAGAAAATCAACCGCGATGCCCTGCTCAACCAAACCACGGGCCAAATTTACTAGAGCGCGCTCGGCTCCCCCTCCATACAGGGCGCGTAGGTAAAGAGCGACACGGGGTTGGTCCTTCAGCATAAGCGGTCAATTTTTAACTTCAGCCTGAGTGCACGATGAAGATTCTGTAATCTTTCCGGATGATCCGTTTTTGTTTTGCTTTTTTCGAGACGTTGATTAGGGCGTCACCCCCAAGACTTGAAGATAGTGCTCGACCGCAGTGTCCAAGGTGAATTGCTCTAGCCAGAGCGGATCGGCTCGCTTCGCCTGACCCGCTAACACGCCCAGAATTGCCTCGGCCATGGCCTCGCTGTTGCCGACCGGCACCAGCACGCCGTACCGCCCACCCTCTAGAATCTCCGCCGGACCACTCGGACAATCCGTAGCAATCACGGGCACGCCCACGGCCATCGCTTCGATCAGCACGGTGGGCAACCCTTCCCAAGCCGAAGAGAGCGTAAACACCGCCGCGCGTGCCAGGTAGGCGTAGGGATTCTGCACAAATCCCGGCAGCGCCACATCCTCTTGCAAGCCCAATTGCTGCACTAGCTCTAGCAGCCGCACCTTCTCAGGGCCATTGCCGAGGATCAGCAGGCGCGCCGGTCGGCTCTGGCGGACTCGGGCAAAGGCTCGGATCAGCGTGGCGAAGTCCTTCTGTGCTCGCAACCGCCCCACGCCGACGATCACAGGCGGCTGGTTGGGGGCGAACCAAGGGTGGTCTAGGGGTTCGCGCGCCTTGGCTTGCAGCTCGGGGGTGAGCACGGGGTTGTAGATGACCCGGATGCGCTCGGGCTGCAACCGGGTGATCTGGGCGAGGTCCTGGGCCACCCCGTGCGAGACAGCGACGATCCCATCCGCCCAGCGGTAGGTCAGCCCAGCGGTCAGGGGCATCAGGCGCTCCTTGAACCGGGTTGAGTTGCGAGCATCCTGTGAGAGAACAACATGTTCACACACCACAAATCGGGTGGATTTAGGGGTGAGTAGCCTGGCTAGCATTGCGGTCTCATTGGTAAAGTGCTGCGAGGAGAGTAGCGCCACAGGCCGCTCCCGTCGCAGGTAACGCACCAGAACAGGAATACCGGTTGGTAGGTGGGGGGACTTCAGGTCCACAACTCGCACCCCTGGAGGGATCTGATCGGCATAGCCGCCCCCCACTTTGTTGAGGACCAGATCGACGCGCAGCCCGCGTTTGATCAGGCCGCGCGCGAGGTTGAGGGTCACTGGCTCGATGCCAGTGTTGAACAGGTAGCGGAGGTAGAGGGCAATGAGCGGTTGACCATCACAGCCATCGCCAGTTTTCCCTAACTCCATCTCGTTTTGACCATCATGGCTGGGCTAGTTCTCGACGCAAGGCAAGATCAATCGTTACTACCACGGTGTTCTACTACGGTGTTCTACTACGGGGGAGCGACGCCTAAGACCTGGAGATAGTGCTCGACGGCAGCCTCCAGGCTGAATTGCGTCAACCAGGCCGAGTCCACAGGCTGGGTCTGACCGGCTAACACGCTCAAAATCGCCTCGGCCATGGCTTCGCTATCACCGACTGGCACCAGCCTGCCGTACCGTCCACCGTCCAAAATTTCGGCGGGGCCGCTCTCGCAGTCCGTCGAGACTACCGGCACCCCCACCGCGAGTGCCTCCACGAGGACATTGCCGAAGCCCTCCCAGGCAGAGGAGAGGGCGAAGACAGCGGCGCGAGCGAGATAGGCGTAGGGATTTTGCACAAACCCCGGCAGCGAGACATCTGCCTGAACACCCAGTTGCCGGGCCAGCTCTAGCAGGTGCGACTTCTCGGGGCCACTGCCGAGGATTAGCAGGCGCGCCGGTCGGCTCCGACGCACTTGAGCAAAGGCGCGAATCAACAGGGGAAAATCTTTTTGGCTTCTGAGACGACCGACGCCCATAATCACGGGCGGTTGGTCTGGGGCAAACCAGGGGTGATCGAGGGGTTCGCGAGCTCTGGCCTGCAGCTCGGGGGTGAGGATGGGGTTGTAGATGACGCGGATGCATTCGGGCTTCAGGCGGGTGATCTGGGCCAGGTCCTGGGCCACCCCGTGTGAGACCGAAACAATGCCGTCGGCCCAGCCGTAGAAGAGGCGGGCAGCCAGCGGCGTCAACCGTGCCGAGAGTTCGGCACAGCGCTGAGACTCCAGCGAGAGCATGTTGTGTTCAGACACCACGACTCGGGTGGGGACTCTGGCCAAGCGCTTGGCCCACAGGGCAATTTCGCAGGGGTAGTGCAGAGCGGCTAGCAGCGCCGTCGGTCGCTCCTGTTGGAGGTAGTGCGCCAGCCGAGGCAGGCTGTGCGGCAGCCAGGTGGCTTTGAGATCGACGACCCGCACCTCAGGGGGCACCTCAGACAGGTAGACCCCTCCCGCCGCCGCCAGAACCAGATCGACCTTCAAGCCGCGCTGGGCAAAGCCTTGGGCGAGGTTGATCATAACCCGCTCAGCACCGCCGCCCACTAGGCAGCGGAGGAATAGGGCAAGACGCTGAGGTGGTTCGGGCATGGCGAGCGCTTCCTAGCTCTACGGCAGGTAATCGGTGTTCAGCCACTCCTTAACTTTGAACATGTTCCCCTGCTTCAGGCTTGCCGCTCTATCTTTGGTAAAGATGCTTCTGAGCGCTCTGCTGCGGTCCTATGCTGAAGGACTCGGTGGGTCTTTGCAGGGCCGAAATACATGAGGCTCTAGACACGAACATTAACGTCATCACACACTCGAAAGTTGAGGTTCATCAACACTTCATCCGCTGTTGGGCCTTGGCCGCGTCTCGCTTTTTGAAGCCTATAAATTGTTACGAAAAGGTCAAGGCTTTGCTGCTGCCACTGCTGCGGAGGCGGCGTGGGAAGATGACGGCTAATGTCTGCGCTAGTTTGCTATGAAGTCGTTGCTCCAGTTCCTCCCAACCTCCCTAGCGGTCTACGCCAACCGCAAGATGATGACGCTGTTGCTGTTGGGGTTTGCGTCGGGGTTGCCGCTGCTGCTGACCGGAGGGACGCCGCTGCAGGCGTGGCAGACCGATGCCGGGGTCAGCAAGAGCGTGATTGGTCTGTACGCGTTGCTGGGCATTCCTTACTCGTTCAAGTTTCTTTGGTCGCCGCTGTTGGATCGGTTTGTGCCGCCGTTGCCGGGGCGGTTGCGCGGCAGCCGACGTCGGGGCTGGATGGCGCTTGCTCAGGTCTTGCTGATTTTCGGCATTGGGCTGATGGGCTTGCAGGATCCGACCGAGACCTGGCTGACGTCGCTAGGCTTGCAGGATCTGGCGCGAACCTGGCCGGTGCTGGCAGTCTGGACTCAGCCTCTGTTTATCGCGGGGATGGCAGTGGCCTTCTTGAGCGCGACGCAGGACATTGCGGCGGATGCCTATCGCACCGATTTGCTGAGCGAGCCGCAGATGGGAGCCGGGGCGGCTATTTGGGTCACGAGTTACCGGCTGGCGCTGTTCGCCACGGGTGGCATTGCTCTGCAGCTGGCCGATCAACTGCCTTGGTCGCAGGTCTACCTGCTGATGGCGGCGCTGATGGCAATTGGCTTAATCACCTCGTGGTTTGCGCCGGAGCCTCCTGATGATGGCAGCACGCCTCAATCGCTGAGGGCGGCGGTGGTTGAGCCCTTCCGCGCTTTCTGGCGGCAACATGCGCGCAGTGCGGTACAGGTCACGGGGTCCCAGGTTGGGCGGATTTGGCAGCAATATGCTCAGGTGATTTGGATTTTGATGTTTATTTTGCTCTACAAGCTGGCAGATGGCTTGGCGGGGCAGATGTCTACGACGTTCTTGAAGGAAACCGGCTTTACCAACGCCGAGCTGGGGGTCACCCGGAGTTTGGTCGGGATGTTCGCGACGATTGGCGGGGCGCTGATCGGTGGGGCGGCGGTGAATCGCTTGGGAATTTTGCGCTCGCTGTGGGTGTTCGGCATCCTGCAGGGGGTGAGCAATTTGAGTTATCTGGGGCTGTCTTTGCTTGGCAAAAACTACGCGGCGATGCTCGGCACGATCACAATTGAGAATCTCTGTGGCGGCATGGGGACGTCGGCGTTTTTGGCGTTTCTGATGAGTTTGTGCGACCGCCAGTTTTCGGCCACTCAGTATGCGCTGCTCTCGAGTTTGTTTGCGATGGGGGGAATTGTGGCGGGCGCGGGGGCTGGTTTTTTGGCCGAAACGGTAAATTGGTCGGCCTTTTTTGCCCTAACGGTTCTGGGCGCTCTGCCCAGTTTGGGGCTGCTGCGGTTGATCGAGCCCAGCCCCAGCCATCGAGACGACGAGCAGGACGGTTTTTAGCAGAAGAGGCCCCCAGCCCCCCGAGATCGGGGGGAGCAGGAGTCCGGCCATGGCTGTCAACTGAAGGAAAGTGGCAGCGGATTAGGAAGCGGATGGAACGGATGAGCGGCTGGTCAACCCCTCCACTCCCCATCCGCTACATCCGCGCCCTAATCCGCTGCCAGCCGGGTCGGCTCGCTTGCACCTGGCTACTCGGCCTGCCGAGCCTGGAACTCGGAGCATTCGGATCAGAACTCGAAGCGTCCAGTCTGCAACTCGGCTGGGCGAGCTGAAGGCTCGGAGCGCCGAGTTATTTTCTCGACTTTCAAGGCTTTGAGCTCGGCAGAGCGAGTTCAGAACTCGGAGTCTGGAGCGGATGGCTCGACCTGCCGGGCTGGGAACTCGACGCTGCGGGCTTGGAGCTTGGGCAGCGCAGTGTTGCGGGGTGAGGCCAGGGAGGGTGTACCACTTTCGGCCCGTTTCTGGGGGACCAGTTCTGGGCTCAGGGCAGGGCGCTCTGGACCGGGGGAACCGTCACTGGCTCCGCCGCAGAGGTGACCGGCGCGAGCAACACTTCATTGCGATCCTCATCCAGCCAGCGCACCGGGGCCAGGTCCGCAGGTGGAGCCGCCACGCTACCCCACTGGCTCACCAGACCCTGCAACAGCTGATCTTGCAGGCCGCGCAGGCTATCCAACTGGTAGCCCCGATTGATCAAGGTGAACCAGACTGGCCCCCAGTTGCGGGTCGGCAACACCCCTGCCAGCGCGCTGACATCGGAGAGCGTGCCGGTCTTCACGACCGTGGCCGTGGGCAGGCGGCGACGTCTCACCGTGCCCTGGTCGTAGCCCATCACCGGGAACAAGTCGGCCACACTCAGCCCCTGCGGCTGCACCCGCCGCTGGATATCCATGAACATCACGGTCACGGCTCGCGGCGAGAGCTGGTTCTCCTGCCCCAGGCCCGAACCGTTGACCAACTTGAACTCTGTCTGGGGCAGCTGGGTGATCTGGGCTGCCCGCCGCCCGACCGCAGGCCCGCCACCCAAGCCGAAGGCCAGGATCTCGGCCATGGCGTTGTTGCTATAGACGTTCATGCGCTTGAGGATCTGCCACAGGGGCAGCGAGCGATGGCGCACCAGCAGCGTTTGGCGGGCGGCGCTGGGAGCCACGCCTGCCGAGCGCACTGTCCCGGCGATCACCAGATTGGGCTGGGGCGTGCCGGGGGGGAAGGCCAGAGACAGCCGCTGGATCTCGCTGTTCCAGGTGGCTCGGTTAAAGGCTCGCCGCAACAGTGCCCCGGCCACCGCTGGATTGCTCTCGAAATTCATGTAGAAGGGGCCGCTGATGATCAGGTTGCCGTTGACCCGCGTGATCCCAGCGCGGTTGAGGGCATTGCCCAGCGCGATCGCCTCTTCCCAGACAAAGAAGGGGTCGCCGCTGCCCTGTACCCAGAGATCGCCGAGCAAGACGCCGTTCTGGATCGAGCCGTTGGTGCTGAGGCGGGTGATGAAGCTGTGTTCTGCGCCCCAGGTGTCGAGGGCAACCAGGCTGGTGGCGACTTTGGTCAACGAGGCGGCGCTGAGCGGCGTCGTGCCCCGGTGGCTGGCCAAGACCAGCGGCCCCACCTGAATCCAGACGCCTTGGCGCGGCGCGGCCAGCCCCTGGCTGGTGAGACTGCCCAGGTAGCGCTCGACCAGGGCGGTGGCGGAGGGCTCGGGCACCGGCAGCTCAGTGTTGAGCGTGGCCAGTAGGGTCATGGGGTTGAGCAGGGTCGGGTCTAGGCCCGCCGATTGCAGCCAGAGCGATAGAAAACCGGATCCCAGCAGTTCCAGCACGCGGTAGCCCTCACAGATCTCGACTCAATTTACACAAAGCGCAGGCCGCTTCTCAGTATGAAGCTCTACCACTGAAAGCGCTATGCCAGACGTGGCAACCGGGCATCCTGAGCCCGACAGCAGACAAAAATGAGGGCAAAATGCTGATCTGTTTCTTATCGGTGTTGGCGTGTCTGCTGACTTTGGCGGGTTTTTGGGGGCAGGCGCACTGGTTGTTGGATCTGAGCAGCCATTTTCGCTTGCAGTATTTGCTGGGGCTGGTGCTCTGTTCGCTGTTGCTGACGCTTAAGGGCAGGCTGCATCTGGCGCTGACGCTGTTGCCGTTTGTGCTGATTAATTTGGCGCTGGTGCTGCGCTGTTATCTGGGCTTGCCGGAGCTGGGAGAGCCGGGTCTGCCCAGTTTGCGGGTGGCGTCGCTGAATTTGTGGATCTCGAATCAGGATTACCCGGCGGTTACGCGGTTTTTGGAGGCGGAGCAGCCGGATGTGTTGCTGTTGATGGAGTTTACTCATGCCTGGGAGGCGGAGCTTGAGTCGGTGCTGGCGACTTATCCCTATCAGCTGAATGCGGCGCGGGGTGATTACAGCGGTATGGGCCTGTATAGTCGGGTGCCGCTGCTGGAGGCGGAGGTTTTGCCGCCGGTTGCGGGGTTGACGCCTTGGCTGAAGGCTCGGCTGGTGTGGGAGGGGCGTCCGCTGCTGCTGTTGGGCAGTCATCCGCCTGCGCCTCGCAGT
This sequence comes from Leptolyngbya sp. SOY_34_metabat_272, assembly GCA_031399305.1. Taxonomy (GTDB): domain Bacteria; phylum Cyanobacteriota; class Cyanobacteriia; order FACHB-261; family FACHB-261; genus FACHB-261. The sequence goes on along the minus strand of JANNOU010000002.1, from coordinate 1,462 downwards.
GCAGAGAGTTCGGCGCAGCGCAATGTGCAGCTGGCGGCGATGGCAAGTTATCTGGTGCAGCAGGCTGAGCCGGTGCTGGTGCTGGGGGATTTGAACATTACGGATTGGTCGCCTTATTTCCAGGTGTTGTTGCGGCAGGCTAAGTTGCGCGATAGCCGTTGGGGGCGGGGGTTACAGACGAGCTGGCCTGCGTTTTTGCCTGCGCCGTTGCGGATTGCGATTGACCATGCGTTGGTGTCGCCGGGGGTGTTGGTGCGGCAGCGGCGGCTGGGTCCGAGGGTTGGCTCGGATCATCTGCCGGTTTTGCTGGAGTTGGTGTTGCCTGGGGCGGGGTGAGGGGGGTTAGTGTCTGAGGCGGATGGCGAGGCGGGCGAGTTGGCCGCCGTCGGAGCGCCAGTCGCGGGCGGCGCTGGTGTTTTCCCAGGTTTGGGCGAGTAGTTCGGCTTTGGCGGTGCAGATGCTGGCGAGGACGAGGAGGATGGCGCTGAGGCCGTAGCGGTCGATGTAGGCGCGTAGGACGTTGCGGTCGCTGTCGCTGATCGAGGTTGGGGTGGTCATGGTTACTCCCAGTGGGTTTGGTGATCTGAAGGGGCCAAAACCGAAGCCACCCCGTTGCTTAGCCATAGCAAGCTGGGGTGGCTAGTGGGAGTGTTAAGCTCTCTTCTAGCCTCCGCGCTGGCGACAACAGCGTTGGGGGTCAGTCACTCAGGGCTGTTCCAGCAGCGTCTGAGTGGCGCTTAGGTTCTGTGGCGGTTCTGTTCGATAGGTGTCTAGGGTTGTGCTGAAGAATAGAACTGGTTAACGACATTAGTATAGGTCGGGTGCGGCGTCAAGCGTGGCTTGGAGATTTCTGCCTGATGTCATTGCTCTCGGAGTTTTGGATCGTCCTCAAGGCACAGTTCTAGGACTTCTTTGAGATTCTGGTTGAGTTCGTCTAAGGTCTCTCCCTGAGTATGGGCACCCGTAATGCCGGGTACGATACCCACGTACAACTGGGTCTCAGGGTCGTACTCGATGTATGCCGTCAATATTGTCATCATCGCCTCCTTAATCTCTGTCCTTGCCTCCCCTCGCCCGATCTCGGGCGAGGGGCCGGGGGAGAGGGCTTCTGAGCGTTCAAAACTAAGTCAGTACTACCCTACCAGCCCAAACACTAACCCCCAATCGAGCAATGGGTTCCTTCAACTGAGCAGCGGGTTCCCTCAACTAAGTAGTGGGTTCCTCCAATCGAGTAACGGGTTCCCCCGACTAAGTAGTGGGTTCCCTCAATCGAGTAATGGGTTCCCTCAACTGAGTAATGGGTTCCCTCAAACAGGTGATAGGTTCCCTCAGCTGAGCAGCGGGTTCCCTCAACTGGGTAATGGGTTCCCCCAATCGAGCAATGGGTTCCCTCAACTGAGTAACGGGTTCCCCGAGAGTTACTTGCGCAGGTCCGCGATCGCGTTGCGAGTCATATTGGCAA
>JANNOU010000195.1:0-16118 GCA_031399305.1 Leptolyngbya sp. SOY_34_metabat_272 | reverse complement strand
GTTGTATGTCGGCATCGTGCCAGGTATCACCGGAGCCCACACACAAGCCGCAACTCTAGATGAACTGAATCAGAATCTCAAGGAGGTTCTGGAACTGTGCCTGGAAGAAGATCAGGAGCTGCTGAATAACCCACCGCGTTTTGTTGGTCTACAGCAAATTGAGGTTCCCTTGGGACCCGCCTGCCCATTGTTAATTTCAGATTGAACTAGGTATTGAGCAATTCTGAGTTTAGATAGAATTTGGTGGACAGATTGACAGAATAAAATAAAATATAGCAGTTAAACATTGGTAGAACTACATACAAGCATGGAGCAAGTAACATGATGGAAAACAAAAGAGATTTGACAGTTCTACCAGATGGGTGGATATGGACAGCAATAAAAGAAATTACTGAGTCAATGCAAAATGGCATCTATAAACCGAGTCATTTCTATAACGAAGATGGCATTGCCTGTCTAAGGATGTACAATATTGAAGATGGAGCCATTGTGTGGAAAGACATTAAGAGAATGCTCTTGACGCCTGAGGAGGTTCGTCAGTACGAACTTAGGTCAGGTGACATCTTGATCAACCGTGTTAATAGTAGAGAACTTGTTGGGAAGGCGGCAGTAATTTCCTCAAATCTTGAGGCTTCTGTATATGAGAGCAAAAATATTCGGCTAAGGTTGTTTAGAAACTCTAGTGAGAGTAAATTTGTAGGATTCTGGTTTCGGGTTTATAGCCAAAAATACTTTGATCAGAATGCTCAACAGACCGTTGGAATGGCATCGATAAACCAGGAGCAAATCGGCTCCATGTCCATTCCGCTTCCCCCTCTCAACGAACAATGCCGCATCGTCACCAAAATCGAAGCCCTCACAGCCCGAAGCCAGCGGGCAAAAGAGGCACTAGACGCCATCCCACCTCTGCTGGAGCGCTTCCGTCAATCGGTCCTCGCTGCTGCTTTTCGGGGCGATCTGACGGCCGATTGGCGGGAGAAGAATCCGGATGTTGAACCGGCATCGGTTTTGTTGGAGCGTATTCGGGCTGAGCGGCGGCGGCGTTGGGAAGAGGCGGAATTGGAGAAGATGAAGGCGAGTGGGAAAGTGCCGAAGGATGATAAGTGGAAGGGAAAGTATAAGGAGTCACCACAAGCTAAAGAATCGGAATGCTTAGATCTTCCTAAGGGATGGATTTGCGTATCCTCGGACAAAATATTTGGTTTTGTGACAAGCGGGTCTAGGGGCTGGGCAGAATTTTATCGCGAAACTGGAGCACTGTTTCTGCGGGTAGGAAATCTCAATCGGCAGACAATCGGTCTCAATTTAGAAAATGTTCAGCTTGTACAACCTCCATCAGGGAGCGAGGGTTTGCGAACAAGAGTATTGCCCGGCGACATATTGATCTCGATTACAGCTGATATTGGAAGAGTTGCTATAGCACCAGCAAATGTAGAAGAAGCATACATCAATCAGCATGTTGCCCTTGCCAGACCTGTTTTAATAGAACTAAGTCAGTATGTTGGGTGGTTTCTTACAAGTGAATATGGGCAAGCCCAACTCAATTCCCTGGAACGAGGTGCAACTAAAGCAGGCTTAGGTTTGGATGATATTCGCAGTGTTGTGATTCCATTACCATCTCTACCTGAGCAGCTTGCAATCATCGTTGAGATTGAAAGGCAACTCTCGACAATTAAGCACATTGAAACTCTTTTGCTCCATAGCAAACAGCAAATCGAAAGCCTAAACCAATCCATTCTCGCCAAAGCCTTTCGAGGTGAACTGGTGCCGCAAGATCCCAACGATGAACCCGCATCTGTTCTACTAGAGCGCATCCGAGCCGAGCGCGAGACCGCAGGCAGCAAAACGAAACGGGGGCGGCAGGGCTCCAAGCAGAACGCCAGAACCCCCGAGGCAACCCAGACAGAACTGCCGGGAGTGGAATAGCCCAACCGCCTGAAGCACCAGGCTCCGAGCCCCGAACATCAACCGCCAAGCCCCCAGCTCAAACCCCCGAGCCCCAGACCGCAAACGCCAAGCTTCGAACCCGAAGCCCCAAGCTCCGAACCGCACGCTCCGAGCTTCCGACCCGAAATCCCGAGCCTTGGGCTGAAAGCCCCGAGTTCCAAGCCGCACGCTCCGAGCAGAAAACTCCAAGCCCCGAGCCTTGAGCCGAAAATCCCGAGTTCCAAGCTGCACGCTCCGAGCAGAAAGCTCGAACTCCCAAGCCTTGAGCTGAAAGCCCCGAGTTCCAGACAACACTGCCGAATTCAGAACAACCAGACTCCTGCTCCCCCCGAACTCAGGGGGCCGGGGGGGCCGCCTCCAGCAAGCTCAGACGCGAATGCAATAGGGCAGATCGAGACGTATTGCCAGCAGAACTCAAAGCGACAGAGTTCAACAAAGTGACCTTGAGGAGGACACTGAACCCAGGACCGCACACAGCCCCCCCGTGCGCCAATCCTGCTGAACCGTGTTCCCCGTCGTTCAGGAGCAAGAGACCAATGAATCTACCCAATAGCGCCCATCAGCGTCCGCTGAGCACCCGGCTGGACGCCCTGATGGCCGACTTGAATCAGCACGCCCGCGTTTGGACCCTAGTGGCCCAAGGCCAAGACGCCGTTAAGCAGCGGCTAGAAACCCTGCTCGAACGCTTGAACCAGGCAGCGCCCGCCTCTGCCCAGACTGGCCCCGGCCCAGATCTATCCAGCTTGCGGCAAGAAATCGCCAGCCTGCGCAGCCTGTTACAACAGACCCCACTGCCGCAAACCGGCGGCTTTCCCCCCGACCTGCTCCAGAACATCCAGAGCCTAGGTCAAGACTGTCGCTCCCTCAAAGACCTGATCCAAGAACAGGCAGAAGGCATCCAGGTCCTGCCCAACCTCACGCCAACCCTGCGGGCACACGCCCAAGCCATGAGCGGGCTAGCCCAAGGACAAGAAAGCCTCAGCGCCGACCTCAAGCTATTGCTAAAACAGTTTGACGACCTGCAGCAGTTGCCCGAAGTGGTTCAGCCCCTGAGCCAGCTGCGGGCGCAAATGCAAGACGTGGCCAGCCAGCTGCAGGCCCTGCCCCAACTGGAGTCGCAAGCCGAGCAAATCGACCTGCAAGCCTCACTCGCCAGTCTCCGCACCAGCCTAGAAGAACGCCTAGACCGGGCAGATCCAGAAGCGCTGCAAAGCTCGCTGACCAGCTTGAAATTGGGCCTAGAAGAGCGCCTGAAAAACATCGAGCGCCAGATCCGGGCCACGGCAAGGCCCTCCTGGGCTAGCGCCGAGAGCCGCAACTCCTGGCTGATGCCCCTGCTGCTGGTCGTGCTGCTCGGCGGCCTGTGGCTGTGGATGAACCTGACCCTGGCCCCCTTGCTCACCAGAATTAATAACCGGCTGAACACCGTAGAGCTGCGCCTGAACAAGCTCAACAATCCGTCAACGCGTTAAAGAAGGTTACGACTCCAGCGCCCAGGACCAGGGTGTGCAGAGGGCGATAGTAGACTGATTCACATTGGACGGAAGCCAATCCCTCAGATTTTGTAAACCTATGTTTCCTCAACAGCGTCCGCGCCGCCTGCGCAACCATCCCCAACTCCGGCGTATGGTCCGGGAAACCGTCCTGACCGTAGACGACCTGATCTACCCGCTGTTCGCCGTGCCCGGCAGCAACTTCGCCAAAGAAGTTAAGTCAATGCCGGGCGTGTACCAGCTGTCGGTAGACCGGATCGTCGAGGAAGCCAAGCAAGTCTACGATCTGGGCATCCCCGCGATCATCCTGTTCGGCATCCCCGCCGATAAAGACGGCGAGGCCACCGGAGCTTGGCACGACCACGGCATGATCCAGCAAGCCGCCGCCGCCGTCAAAGCCGCCGTGCCCGAGCTGCTGGTGATTGCCGACACCTGCCTGTGCGAATACACCCACCACGGCCACTGCGGCTATTTGCAAGCGGGCGACCTCAGCGGCAGAGTGCTCAACGACCCCACCCTGACCCTGCTCCAGAAAACCGCCGTCTCCCAGGTGCGCGCCGGGGCCGATGTGATCGCCCCCTCGGGCATGATGGACGGCATGATCCAGGCCCTGCGCGACGGCCTCGACCAGGCGGGCTACACCGATATCCCAATCCTGTCCTACGCCGCCAAGTACGCCTCTGCTTACTACGGTCCCTTCCGTGATGCCGCCGAGTCTGCACCGCAGTTCGGCGACCGCCGCACCTATCAGATGGACCCGGCCAACGGTCGCGAAGCGCTCAAAGAAATTGAGCTAGACATCGCCGAGGGCGCAGACCTGCTGATGGTCAAGCCCGCCCTGTCCTACATGGACATCATCTGGCAGGTGAAGCAGGCCAGCCACCTGCCGGTGTTCGCCTACAACGTTTCCGGTGAGTACTCAATGGTCAAGGCCGCCGCGCTCAACGGCTGGATCGACGAGCAGCGACTGGTTCTAGAAACCCTGACCAGCCTCAAGCGCGCCGGGGCCGACGGCATCCTGACCTACCACGCCAAAGACGTCGCCCGCTGGTTGGGTGCGGCCAGCAGCCAGGCGCAGCAGGCGCTCCCCAGCAGCGAGGCCAAAGTCGCGCCCTGCCTCCTGCGCAGCCCTGAAGACCAGTATCAGCCAGTGAACGAAGCACTGCTCCAGCCCGAAACCAGCCTCTGAGCTTAGTGTCTTACGAACCTTGCCTTCCCCTTCCTGCGCCTGTAGAGGAAGGGCGAGAGGTCTTGCGTTGCTTTGTGAACAGACGTAGGCTCGTAGCAGTTGCGCCAGCTCGCTGATTAAGGTCCTTTCAAAGTTGAGGTGGTTCAGTCCCATGGCTAAGTATTCGTCAGAACAGCAAGCTTATATGAGGGCTCAGCGCGAATGGCAACAACACTGGAGTGACTCTATCAAGCAAGACCTGCTGATGAACGCGGAGAATAACTTGCTCGCTTGGGCCGAGCGCATCGCCCTTACCAAGGGTAACGGCAACATGCAGCAGATGTTCCGGGACTGGCAAAGTGCGGATCAGGTGCAACGCAAGTTCTTGGTTAAGTTCGCACTCGATGGCATTCAGTACTTCCGCTAGCGATTGGATTCGCTAGAGTGAGAGTCAAAATTCGTGAGGACGGCCTTTTGATACGCGCCAGGATCTGGGCAATCGCGCTCCTTTTGGCTTCGTTGTGCATCGCAGCACCGGTGCTCGCGGCGAAGCGCAAACAAGTCAGACAGCTACTCGAAACCAATCAATGTCCGGCCTGCGACCTCAGCGGCTTCAATGGCGAGAATGCCAGGCTGAGCGGGGCTAACCTCAGCGGCGCGGATTTGCGGGGAGCCATCCTGTCCAACGCCAGTTTAAGCGGTGGCAATCTCAGCGGAGCCAATCTGGTGCAAGCCAACCTTTACGGGGCCAATTTGGTGCAGGCCAATTTCACGCGCTCAGACCTGCGCGGCGCGATTTTGGCGATGGCCAATTTGGTCGGTGCCAATCTAAGCTCCACCAAATTGACCGATGCCAGTCTGTCCCGCGCCAACCTGAGTGGGGCCGATTTGAGCAATGCCGACCTCAGTGGGGCCAATCTCAATAGCGCCAATTTGCTCAATGCTAAGCTCAGCAACGCTGACCTGCGCGGGGCCGATTTACGCTTGGCCAATCTGACCGGAGCTGACCTGGCGGGGGTTAACCTGACCGGAGCCCGGCTTCCCCGAGGCTTCCGATATGGTGGTTCCTAAAAGCTCCCGAGCTCAGCGCTCTGGCCGCTCGGGTTCGCAGCATCCGCTCAGACGCTTGATCGACTACAGTCGCGACTATCGCCAACAGGTCTGGCTGGCGACTCTGTGCTCGGTTCTCAATAAGCTGTTTGACTTAGCGCCGCCCGGTTTAATCGGTGCGGCGGTGGATGTGGTCATCCAGAAGCAGAATTCGATAATCGCCCAGTTTGGGATCACGCGTGTTTCGGATCAGTTGTTGTTCCTGAGCTTGCTCAGTCTGGTGATCTGGACTCTGGAGTCGGCGTTTGAGTATGCCTATGCCCGGCTGTGGCGCAACCTGGCCCAGACGATTCAGCACAACCTGCGGCTCGACGCTTATAGCCATTTGCAGGAGATGGATCTAGCCTATTTCGAGGAGCGCAGCACGGGTGGGTTGCTGTCGATCCTCAATGATGATGTCAATCAACTGGAGCGCTTTTTAGACTTCGGGGCCAATGAAGTGCTGCAGGTGATCACAACGGTGATCTTGATCGGCGGCGCGTTCTTTTTCCTGGCTCCGGATGTGGCCTGGCTGGCGATGTTGCCCATGCCGTTTATTTTCTGGGGGTCGATTTTCTTTCAGCGGTTTCTGGCTCCCCGCTATGCCGAGGTTCGTGAGCGGGTGAGTTTGCTCAATGGCCGCCTATCCAATAACTTAAGCGGCATCACCACGATCAAAAGTTTCACCGCCGAAGCCTACGAACGCGAGCAGATCCGCGTGGACAGTGAAGCCTATCGCCAGAGTAACCGTCGGGCGATTGCGCTGAGTGCGGCGTTTATTCCCCTGATTCGGATGCTGATCTTTCTGGGGTTCATTGCCACTTTGCTCTATGGCGGTCTGGCGGCGGCGGCAGGGCAGCTTTCGGTCGGCAGCTACAGCGTGATGGTCTTCTTGATCCAGCGGCTGCTCTGGCCACTGACCCGCCTGGGTGAGACCCTTGACCAGTATCAGCGGGCCATGGCCTCAACCGTGCGGGTGATGAATTTGCTCGACACCCCAATCACGATTCATCCGGGCGATAAACCGTTGCCGGTTGACTCGGTGCGCGGCGAAATTGTTTTGAGCCAGGTCAGCTTCGCCTACCAAGATCGCTTGCCGGTGATCCAGAATCTTTCGCTGCACATCCCAGCGGGCAAAACTACAGCGATTGTCGGCTCCACGGGCTCTGGCAAAAGCACCCTGGTCAAACTCTTGCTAAGGCTCTACGAAATCCAGGCGGGCAGCATCACCTTAGATGGCCTTGAACTGCGCGATCTGAACCTGCGCGATCTGCGCGCTGGGATCGGTTGGGTCAGCCAGGATGTATTCCTGTTCCACGGCAGCGTGTCCGAAAATATCGCCTACGGCAGCTTTGGCGCGGTCCCAGAGGCGATCATCGCTGCCGCCAAAGTCGCGGAGGCTCACGAATTCATCCAGCAATTGCCCCAAGGCTACGACACGATTGTGGGCGAGCGAGGTCAGAAGTTATCCGGTGGGCAACGGCAGCGCTTGGCGATTGCCCGCGCAATTTTGAAAGACCCGCCGATTCTAATCCTGGATGAAGCCACTTCTGCGGTGGACAACGAGACCGAAGCCGCCATTCAACGCTCTCTGGAGCGGATTACCCTAAATCGAACCACGATTGCTATCGCGCATCGTCTGTCGACCGTGCGCAATGCCGATTGCATTTACGTCATGGAGCAGGGCCGTCTGGTTGAGCAGGGGCGGCACGAAGCGTTGCTGGCGCAGGAGGGCATCTACGCTAGTCTCTGGCGCGTGCAACTGGGCCTGAAAAGCTGAAAAAGCTGAGGCGCTAGTCAGCCTGGGGCCGAGCATAGAACCCCAGCTGGTTGGCCAGGGGGCGCTGCCGCAGCGGCAGTTTGGTATGGATGGGCGCGTTCAACAACTGCGGGCCAGAAGGCGTCGCGACGACTAGGGTGGTAGAGCCGCCGCCGTCGAGATTGAGGGCAGTGTCTGCGCCGAGCTGCTGGGTGATTTGGCTGAGCTCAGCCAGAGTTACCCCTTCGCTGTAGAGCGGTTGTTTGCCGTCGATCAGGATCAGCCAGAGGGTCTGACCGGCGCGGTCGAGGGCGACGGCAGTGCGGGGATAGGGTTTTTGGCTGTCGGCTGAGTCCCGCGTCAGCGGCGTTGGCTGGCCGCCCGCCAGGAAAATCAGATTGCCCGCGACGGCTTGAGCGGTGCCTGCCGGGCATTGACCGCTGGCGAGGATCCTGGCCCGCTGGCTGGCCGCAAAGCACAACACCGGCCAGTCCGATTCACCCTGAGAGTATTCAGAGCCGTTAGAGATGGCTTGGCCCACCAAATTGACCGGATCGCCTGAGTGCGGGTAGTAGTCCCAGGGGGTTTTCTCGCGAAAGGGAAAGAAGAAATTCGCGTTGATCGCCAGTTGCACTTTGAACTGGCTGAGAAATTCTGCCGTGGTGTGGGCAACGGCTTCTTGGTCGGGGGTTGGCTGCGCGAGACCGGGGCTGACCAGGACTTTGAGGCCAGGTGAGTGGAGATCTAGCTTGACGATATGGATCATCAGCGGACGAGGCTCAGAGCGAGCCTGCCGGGTGTAGACCATGCCTGGGAACAGGCGGCGCGTTTGGCTGAGGCGCGGTGGGCGTTGTAGGTGCAGGCAGCCGTAGGCGATTAAGGGCGAGGCCAGCAGACCCAGGATCACCAGCCAGCGGAGTGGCTTGAGGAAGCGGCGGGAGCGAGGCGAGGTTGCCCAGGGCAGACCCATCGAGCGCACAATCCCCCTCAGGTCAGTTCCCCACGAGTATAGGCAAGCGACTGGAACTGTCGCCAACCGGGGCGGAGTCGGCTGGGCGGGCGCAGGGGTGAGGACCTGCCTCGGCTCAGCTCTGGGACAGGCGTTTGACGGCTGGGCTGCTCAACAGCTCGTGCGCTTCGGCCAGCAAGTCTGGGATGATCTCGCGGTGCGGGCTGCGCTCTAGGCACGGTTGCAGATCTTGGGGGGTGAGGCGGCTAGCGGTTTGGCCGGGGAACCAGTGGCTGCCGTTGCCCAACAGGTTATAGCGCATGCGGGCGTAATCCAGCATGTCGTAGGCCAGGGCCAGGTTGCGCAGCCAGAGGATCACGGGGATGTTGATGCCGTGGGGGGTGTCTTCGGGCTGGGGCAGGCCCTGCTGCCAGGTGTGGCACCAGTCGGCTCCCAAGCGCTCGATCATCGCTTGCTCCAGGCGGGCGACGATTGGCGGCAGCAGCTCAGCGGCGCGGTCGAGCAGGGGCAAGGCTTTCAGGTGCTCGTCGAAGTCTTGCGGGCGGGCGACGCCCAGCGACAGGGTGTGCACCTGCGGCTGGGCAAGGCAGAACAGATCGTTGAAGACAATTGGGCTGAGGGGGGCGCAGAGATCGACTAGCTTCTGTGGCGGCTTGTAGAGCATGCCGCCTTTGTCGGAGGGGCTGATGATGAACACGCCCATGTCTTGCTGCGTGGCGGCTTCGATGGCGGGCCAGTTGAGCTGGTTGATGTAGTACCAGTGCAGGTTGACGTAGTCGAATTCGCCGGTGTTGATCGCCTGCACAATCACGTCGGTGGGGCCGTGAGTAGAAAAGCCGAAGAAGCGCACTCGGCCTTCGCGCTGCCAGGCGCGCACCACTTCTAGGCAGCCGCCTTTGCGCACGGTCCACTCCAGGAGCTGAGCCGTGTTGAGGCCGTGAATTGAGAGCAGGTCGACGTAGTCCAGCTTCAGGTAGGCCAGGGACTGCTCAAAGGTGCGGCGGAAGGCTTGGGCGTCGGCCATGGGCTCGACTTTGGTCTGGACTACCAGCTGCTCGCGGGGGAGTTTGGGCAGGACCCAGCCCAGTTGCATCTCGGAGGAGCCGTAGGCGCGCGCGGTTTCGATGTGGTTGATGCCGACGGCCAGGGAGCGGCGGATGCTGGCTTCCAGGTTGGCCTGGCCGTCGGGGGGTATGTCCTCTGGGCGGATGTCTTGCCACTTGTGCTGATAGCGCATGCCGCCGCAGGAGAAGACGGGCATCTGGAGTTCGGTGCGGCCAAAGCGGCGAGTGACCATTCCCAGGGTGGGTTGCATAGGGTCTTTGTCGGCGGGGGGGTCAGGTGTCCGCTTCTGTTCTACCGTATGGGGTGTGGCCTGTGCAGTTTGTCGGGTACTTGCGGTTGTTGTTCAGTTTTCTTGTTCTTGTTTGCCGAAGCGGACGGCCCAATAGAACAGCAGGGCGGTCAGAGGAATGCTGAGCGCCAGGATGACAGCGGTGGCGACGGTGCCGAAGCGGGGTTGACCGTAGGCCAGCTCAAAGACCGAGCCGACTGCCGCAATGGCCGTAATCGCGGAGCCGCCGAGCAGCAGAGAACTCTTGGGAATCACAGGGGCAGCGCACTAGTTTGTCTTGAGTATACGGGTGAGGGTGCGGGCGGGGGCTTCGATTTCCTGGTCGAGGGCTGAGTGTGCCGCCTCTGTTTTTGACTGTGACGCTTGGTCTCAAGCCTAGGAGCCTTCTCGACAGCTCAAGCCAGGGCTCTACAAGTTCTGGCAACCTCCCCACAAGCTTGAGCACTTTTCTGACAACTCCACGCAAGCTTGCCGCAAGTTGTCGCCGCCTCTGGGCAAACGTTCGCCCAACCTCGGCCCGTTCCCGCCCAAGGACTGCAAGTTCCCGCCGAAGCGATACCTGTTCCCGCCCAGGCTCTGCCTGTGCCTGCAAAGTTCTCGCTTGTTCCCGCCCAAGCGCGACCAGCCCTAGGAGGTGCGCAGCATCCTTGCCCAAAGTGATCCCTTGCGCTGCCCATTGCCTCACCGGCCCGCCCAGCCTGTCCACCTGTTCTCCCAAGCGGTTACCAGCGATACACTGAGTGTTCAGCTTCCAGGGGTAAGACATTAGACGAGCCGGGGCTTCCCCTGACCCCACATCCCCAAGGCGTCAAAGGCCGATGAGCAAGCGCATCGATTCAACCCTGATGTGGACCCTGGCGGTGATCGCCAGCATCAGCGCCAGCGGCCTGTGGATCTTGGGCCAAGTCGCCCCCGCCTTGCTGGGCAAGGCCCGCCCCCCGTCTACTGCCCCCCAGACCGCTGCCCTCAGCCCCCTGACCCTCCTGGGCGACACCTTCAGCGGCTATAGCACCTTCCGTAGCGCCGCCTTCCAACAGGCGTTGACCGCCGCCGGACTCAACCTGCGCTACGCCGACGAATTTGACCAGAGCCGCCGCGCCAGCTTACTCAACCAGGGCCAGGCCGACCTGCTGGTTACCACGCTCGACCAATTTCTGAAGCAGCGTCCCCAGGGCCAGATCGTCGCCCTGATCGACCGCACCGCAGGCGCAGACGCTGTCGTGCTCAACACCCGCAAATACGCCAACCTGAAATCCCTTCTAGATCTAGCGCAACTGGTCGAGCAAGCCCGCGCCCGTGGCCAACGGCTGAGCATCACCTTCGCGGGCGACACCACCAGCGAATACCTAGCCCTGCTGCTGGACACCAAATTTGAAGCCTTCAACCTAGCCGACTTCGAGGTAGTCAAAGTCGGCGACGCCTCCGAAGCCTGGAAACTCCTGCAAGACCCCGACAGCAGCGTCGCCATCGCCGTCCTCTGGGAGCCCTTCGTCACTCAAGCCCGGCAGGCAGGCAACACCGTCGTGCTCTCCAGCCGCGACGTGCCCGGCGCAATCGTAGACGTGATCGTTGCCTCGCAGCGCCTGATCCAGACCCGCCCCAACGAGGTCACCCAACTAGTCGCAACCTACTACCAGCACATCGACGCCAGTATCCACGACACCTCCCAACTGCAAAGCCAAATCGCCGCAGACGCTGACCTCTCGCCGATCGCCGCCGCCGCCGTGCTGCAGGGCATCGAATTTTTTACCGCCGTCGAGGCCAAAGACTGGCTGACCGACGGCACCCTACTGCGGCGCATCGGCTTTACCGACGGCGTCCTGGTGCTAGCCGGACGCATGAGCCAGGTGAGCCCAGACCCCCAGCGCCTGTTTACCGACCAGTTCATCAATCGAGCCGCCGTCAACAGCCAAGCTCTGATCAACTTGGTGCGTGCCGACAACCCCGAACTGGCCGACCGCCTAGCTGGGAAACCCAGCCCTCTCCCCCCTGTGCGCAACGCCGCCCAGATCCAAAGCGCCCCCGACATCGGCAATCTCCGCGTCCAGGGAGCGGTGAGCTTTCCGGCAGGCTCGATCCAGCTGACCAACCAGGGCAAACAAAGCCTTAACCGCCTAGCCAACGAAATCCGCGAATTCAACCTGCAGACCGTTGCCGTGCGCGTGATCGGCCATACTTCCCGCACCGGCATCGCGGCGACCAATCAGGTGATCAGCCAGCGACGGGCGCAGGTCGTTGCCGCCTATCTGCGCAGCCGAGGTCTCAAACACAACATCGTCGCCGAGGGCAAAGGCTCCAGCCAGCCCCTGCTCGGTAGTCGTCCCGACGACGATCGCAACCAGCGCACCGAGATCCGCTTGGTGCGCGTCAATTAGCGGCATTTTGCACGGGTCCGAAAGTCACTCTTCTTCGTCGCTGCCTGCTCTCAGTGCTCTATGTGTATTTTTTTCGTAAAGTTCGAGTGAAAACACGCATACCCTCTAGACGTCGCTACCGCCTTCCCCCAAGATTAGATCATTCGCGAGTCCACGGTTAGACAGTTGGCTTTAAAGCCGCAGTCGGTGGCCGAATCTTAGCCTTGTCTAATCGCTCGCATGCTCTATAAGCCCCTACGGTCTTGCGTCAGTCTTATGCCAGCCATATCTGTCATTATTCCTGCATACAATGCAGAGCGAACAATCCTGGAAACCGTTGAGTCGGTTCTACAGCAGTCTTTTTCGGATTTTGAGCTCATTGTTGTCGATGATGGCTCTCGTGACCGAACCCTAGAACTACTTTCCAGTATCCGAGACAAACGCTTAAAGGTTCTGTCTTATAAAAATGGTGGTGTTTCTCTGGCCCGCAACCGGGGGATTGCCAACGCGACTGGCGAGTTTATTGCCTTCCTAGATCACGACGATCTGTGGACGGCAGACAAATTGGAACTACAGCTAGCCGCTTTGCAGAAGCACCCAGATGCAGGCGTTGCCTATAGCTGGACCTGCAGCATGGACGAGCAAGGCGAAGCGTTTCACACCAACGAGCCCATCTTCTTTGAGGGCAACGTTTATGACAAGCTGTTGGTGAGCAACTTTCTGGCCCACGGCTCTAATCCCCTGGTTCGCAAGCCAGCAATCGAGGCAGTGGGCGGGTTTGACCCAGCTTTCTGCTGCTCAGATTGGGATTTTTATTTGCGCTTAGCAGCCCGTTGGTCTTTCGTGGTGGTTCCCAAAATCCAGATCCTTTATCGTCAAGCTGCGCCTGGACAGTCATCCAACATGTCGTCCAACATCGAGAAGGTGGAGCAACACTCTTTGCTCTTACTCGAAAGAGAGTATCAAGCCGCTCCTCCAGAACTGCAACCCCTTAAAAAGCAGAGTTTAGCGGTCATTTATGATTACGTCGCCGGGATGCACCTAGCTCAGCTCAACAACACTCGAGCAATTGAGCAGGCCGGTCATAAGTTGCTAATGGCGGTTCGCGCCTATCCGAAAATTTTATTGACTAGGCCGACCCAGCGTCGCCTATTGAAGTGGTTGTTATTGCAACTGCCCTCTCCCAAACTAGCCAGGGATCTGGTTCACCGAATCAGTATGAAGCGCACGATTGACGACCCGAGATTGAGGGTTAACTTCACTCTGAGCCGTCTTAGTGAGTAGAAGAGGGTCCACAGTAGCTGAAATTGTAAAAAAGGAGCGAAGCAATGGTTAAGGCGCTCTTAGAGCGGGCGGCTCATGTGCAAGCAAAATTGACGTCTGAATTCGGTTACCGGGCAATCCTGGCGAAACATAAGCGCCAACTGCCACCGCTGTCTCCGGCTGACCGGCAGATCGTTGAGATCCTCAGACGAGATGGGGTGTATTTCACCTCGTTGGCGGCGCTGGCTTTGCCCTCCACGCCCCAACTGCTGGCTGCCGCACAGGCTCTCAGGTCGAGCCTGACAGCCACCAGCTTGCCCAAAGTAGACTATGCCTGGCATGTCGGCAACCACGCGGTCCAGGCTAGCTCCGCTCAAATTGCCCACCATTATCCAGAGCTGTATTGGTGGGGACTCCAAGAGCGACTGCTCAATTTGGTCGAGAACTACTTGGGTCTGCCAGCCACCTATTTCGGCGTCGATATTCGCAAAGATCTGAAGGGCCTGGGTCAGATCGGCACGCGGCAGTGGCATCTCGACTCAGAAGACCGCCGGGTCGTCAAGATTATGATCCACCTGACTGACGTTGACGCCAATTGCGGTCCCTTCGAGTACATTCCCAAAGCGCTGACGCCATCTGTGTATCCGTTGCTGCGGCATGTGGAGAGCCGGATTCGGCTCTTAGATCAGGGCATGCAGCAGGCGATTCCCCAGTCGGCTTGGCGGTCGTGTCTAGGGCCAGCGGGCACGGTAATGATTGCCGACACCGCCTGCCTCTGGCATCACGGCAAGGTCCCGAAAGCGGAGCGGCAGGTCTTGTATTTCACCTACACCTCTCGGTGGTTCAAGAAGCCGGAACTCGCCATGCCCTACGCTCGTGAGGATCGGCTGCTACTGTCCCGGTCGTTGTCTGAGCGCCAGCGAGCTTGTGTGTTTTGGGAGCAAGAGGTTATTCGGGAAAAGTCATGACGCATCAACCCATCCGTTCTAAAGAGCGCTTTCTGGTGTTCGGCCTACCTGCGATTGAGGAGGACGAAATTCAGGAAGTGGTCGCCAGCCTGAAAAGTGGTTGGCTGGGCACTGGCCCCAAGGTGGCAGGTTTCGAGCAAGCCTTTGGGGCTTATAAGGGAGCTGAGCATGCGGTCGCCGTCAACTCCTGCACCGCAGCCCTGCACTTGAGCCTGTTGGCAGCGGGGGTTGGGCCGGGTGACGAGGTGATCACCACGCCTCTGACCTTCTGTGCCACGGTGAATGCAATTGTGCATACGGGGGCGACACCGGTTCTGGCCGATGTGGATCCGGTGACGATGAATATCGACCCGGCTCAGGTGGCGGCCCGGATTAGCGCCAAGACGCGGGCGATTCTGCCGGTGCACTTCGCCGGTCGGCCTTGTGAGATGGACGCCCTTTGCGACATTGCCCAGCGCCACGATCTGAAGCTGATTGAAGACTGCGCCCACGCGATTGAAACCGAATACAAAGGGCGCAAGGCGGGGACGATTGGCGAGTTTGGCAGTTTCAGTTTCTATGTCACCAAGAACATCGTCACCGGTGAGGGGGGTATGATCCTCGCCCGTCATGAGGCAGACGCTGCCCGCCTAAAAATCTTGGCCCTGCATGGCATGAGCAAGGACGCCTGGAAGCGTTTCAAAGATGAAGGTTACAAGCACTACCAGGTGGTGGAATGCGGCTTTAAGTACAACATGATGGACCTGCAGGCAGCGATTGGCATCCACCAACTGCGGCGCGTGGAGACCTACTGGCAGCGACGTCAGGCGATCTGGCAGCGCTACAACGCGGCCTTCGCCGACCTACCACTGACTCTGCCCGCCGATCCGGAGCCAGACACCCGTCATGGTTATCATCTGTACACCCTGCTGATCGATGAAGCGCGGGCTGGCATCAGCCGGGATGCTTTCCTGGAAGCGATGAACGCTCACCACATCGGCGTGGGAGTCCATTACCTGAGCATTCCGGAGCATCCCTATTACCAGCAGACCTTTGGCTGGCGGCCTGAGGACTACCCAAACGCGATGCGCATCGGGCGGCAGACGGTGAGCATTCCTCTATCGGCTGGGCTGACCGATGAAGATGTGCAGGATGTGATCCAGGCGGTAAGCCTGAGCGTTAAACCGCAGGCGGTTCGTGTAGTCGCCGGGAGCGCGGCAGTCTAGACGGTAGGCCTTTCGGCTGCGGTGGCACAGTTTTAGACCTTGCGTGCCAGCCTCGGAATCTCTTCCATGAGGTTCTGAATCGAAAGGTACTGACTTGGGGGAGGCGTGAGGTTGGAGAGAACCCGGAAATTGGGGGGCGTTTGCCCCCCAAACCCCCCACTGGGGGAGGCGCGCCTCCCCCAGACCCCCTGCGCAAGGAGTTACTGGCACGCTGGGAGGTAGGGGGCCGGGGCCATGCAGCTCCGAGACTCGCTCACGAGGTTCTGAGACTCGACCTCAAAGTTCTGAGACTCAACCGTGAAGTTCCGAGACTCGACCGCCAGGTTCCGAGACTCGGAGACGAGGTTCTGGAACTCGATTGCGAGATTCTGGAACTCGCAATCGAGGTTTTGAGGCTCGACTACCAGGTTCCGAGACTCGACCGCCAGGTTCTGGAACTCGCTCACGAGGTTCTGAGCCTCGTCGCCGAGGTTTTGAATTTCGCCCCCCAGTCTCAAAGCCTCCCGCTTGAGATGCCAAAACTCAATCACAAAGCTCTCAACCGAATC
>JANNOU010000194.1:0-17204 GCA_031399305.1 Leptolyngbya sp. SOY_34_metabat_272 | reverse complement strand
GTTGTCTTTAGTTATCCGTGTTGATTGTGCTTTGAAATTTTCTGTTGTGAATAATGAAGCTGCAAACTGAGCTATACCTTAATCAAAAAGAACGTTGGCAACCAAGAGGCAAAGTGATTCTTGCTCAGTATGATGCAGCTTCAGTTGTGGTCTATCAGGCTTATCGTCCTTCCATTGGGCATTTTGCTGCACAGTATGGTTATTTTGGTGGGGACTTCAAACTATCGCGCATGACCTGGATTAAACCCAATTTCCTTTGGATGATGTACCGCTCTGGATGGGGAACAAAGGAAGGGCAAGAAGTGACATTAGCGATTCGTATTCAGCGTTCTGCTTTTGACGCAATTCTTGCCCAAGCTGTTCACTCGAAGCATATTCCTGAGATTTACGAGAACCCGCAAGCCTGGAGCGAAGCAGTCAAAAGCTCTGATGTGCGCTTGCAGTGGGATCCAGACCATAATCCAGCGGGTGACAGAGTTGAGCGTCGGGCAATTCAACTAGGTTTACAAGGTGAAGCAGCTACCCAGTATTCACGCGAATGGATTGTGAGTATCGAAGATATTTCGGAGTTTGTCGCAGAACAAAGGCAGCACGTTATTTCACAGGATTATGATGCACTGCTCACACCACGCGAGTATACTTATGAAGTCAGCGATCCTGATACTGCGAAAAGATTACAGCTATCAGCAGTTGATGATTCTGGCACTTCTGACACCTAACAACCACATTGGAGCGAATTGAGAACCTCCTAGCTCATTACAAAGCTTTCTGAAAACCGTTCAACACAACCGTTAAGCTGAGGGACATAGGATATGAAGCAGCGAGGAAAGCTCTTCTTCTTTTGCGGAAAGATGGCGGCGGGAAAATCGACCCTGGCAAGGGAAATAGCGCAGCGAGAGGACGCGGTTTTGGTAGTGCAAGATGAGTTCTTGAGCAAGTTGTTTCCGGGCGAAGTCATGGACATCCCTAGCTTTATCAAGTATTCATCAAGGCTGAAAGATGCTCTTGCGGCGCACCTATGCTCACTGCTCTCGAAGGGCATATCGGTTGTGCTTGACTTTCCCGGCAACACCAGAACGCAGCGTGTCTGGTTTCGCGAGCTATTTGAATGCGCGAACGCCGATCATGAGTTGCACTACGTCGATGCAACTGACGAGTTGTGCAAGCGTCAACTGCGGGAGCGGAGCAAGGAGCTTGCTGAAGGCTCAGCTTTCACGAGCGATGCCGAGTTTGATGCCATTACGAAGTACTTTCAGGCACCAGTAGACGATGAGAACTTCAACGTCATTCGTCATCAGCGCGCCTAACACTTCATGGTAGTGGACGGTCGAAAGCTGCTGGTGAGCTTGCAAAGGTTAACTGCCGCCGTTGCACGTTGCCGTTATACACACCTATGAATATCGAGATTACACAAGATCCAAGCCCTGAAGACCTCAAGGTTCTAGAAAAGGGAATGAGAGACTTCGAGCTGTCAGTATTCCCTGATCTACCAGACGAATCAGAAGATATCAAATTTTTTGCTTTCGCCAAAAATGACGATGGCCAGGTTATTGGCGGAATAAAGGCGACTATCTTTTGGAATGGTTTAGAGATTGATACCTTGTGGGTAGCGCCAGAGTACCGGAGAAAGGGCATTGCGTCGCGCTTGATGAGCGAGGCAGAAAAGCTTGCCGTTACCCATGGCGCAGTGGTGGGATATTTAAAAACGGTCAGGGCGAAAGCGTTTTATGAACGGATCGGCTATTCAGTCTATGGTGTGCTAGAGGATCGCCCCCTAGGGAGTTTGCTCTATCATATGAAGAAAAGACTAGACTCAGCATGCAATGTATAACAGTGCGCTCAACACGAACGCTGCCTTCGGTCGCGCCGGTTAGTGCGGCATTCGGCAGCAGAAGCGGAGGCGTCCCCCATGGCACTGGCGAAGCAGGGAAGTCGCCGCATCACTGTCGAAGGCGTGCTTTACCGCGCAGCGCGGCCTTCGGTCGTTCTGGATTCAGGACGCGGATCAGGTGGTCCCTTTGGGCGTACAAGCCGCCGAACCAGACGCTGCAGCAGACGGCAGGGCATGAATCGTTTCTGGGACTTCAAGCTCACCGGTGCCCCGCCGTTGCTGAGCTTGGTATGAGTATCTTGTAGCAAGCTGCGACCGTTCAAACCTTGAGTCGCAAAAAGTAGCGGAAAGACTGGGAATGAGGAAGACGGAAGAAAGAATTGTGAATGGGAATCCTATGGTGTTCTTCAGACTTGAGAAGTCGTAGCAGAAGCACAGCCCAACAACCGTGTTGGAGCGGATTTGCTCAGTCCCTTGATATATTGCGACTCTCTCTAGCAGCCGCTCAACGCGACCGTGTGTTTTTGTGCATAGCACCGTGTGTTTTTGTGCATAGCTTAGTCGAGCACAACAGAAGAATGAAAGTGATATTATGCTAGTAAATGTCGGTTACGATGGAGTCTGAATTCACCACAATAGGGATTGCTGCACGGCCAGCAGCGTTTTTTGTCACGGAAGATGGTGGCAAGCTCCGCATAGTATGGCCCACTGATAGCGACAAGGATCACTACAAACCCTACATTGTTACGCTCTCATTTGCGTTGGGCTTTGCTTCGCGGAGTGAAGAAATGGATTTTTGGGATGTATGCTACTGCCGGACTCAGGTCGCCGATGCAGATGGCACCCTGTGGGAAGCCAAGTCGCTGTTTAGCGCCAACACATTACTAGAAAACATTGAGGATTTGCGGCGGAACAGTGGCGCGCATCGGTTCGACCAAACCACAGATGAAATTAAGCAAGCGTTTGAAACCCGCCCCCTACTGACCGGCGTACAAGGTTTTTATGATGATCGGTTCTATCGACGTATCATTCTAGACGACCAGATTTATGAAATTCTGTTCAAGTATCAATATCCCTTTTTCGACATAGCTTTCCTGCAAGACCCCAATCGATCAACAAACCCGGAGAAATTGACAGATGATCGCTCTAGGTTGTTGGTGCGTGTATCAAATTTCAAGAGCCGTGAGATGAATGAGATCCCGCCTTTTGTATATGAAATGGATTGCGAAACTCTTATGTTTTACGTTGAGACACAAGGCTTGCCAGTGCCATTGGTGTTCAAAAAAGTGGGTGTCGTAGAGCAGAAGCAATCGCTTATTCAATATGTACCAATCGGGGTTGGTCACTAATTATGAGAAGAAGTCAAAGCCAATAAACATCAACACAACACGCCGTTGCACCTGACTGTCTTTGGCGCACAAGATCGTCGTTTTTTTGGGAGTGTCTTTTCGATCTATCGCGTGGTGTGGGCGACAGTTTTGTTACTGCATGCACCATTGGGTGAGAAACCATTCTCAGGGACATATTCAAATCACTCGTATTTCAGAACTTAACGAAGAGTTGATTGCTCACCTGACCGAAAAAAGCCTGTCCCAGGGGTTCCGCTTTATGGCAAGGCTCAGTCAAGAGTATTATAGCGGAGCTAATCGCTTTGA
This sequence comes from Leptolyngbya sp. SOY_34_metabat_272, assembly GCA_031399305.1. GTDB lineage: Bacteria > Cyanobacteriota > Cyanobacteriia > FACHB-261 > FACHB-261 > FACHB-261. Next base: position 13,718 of record JANNOU010000194.1, on the reverse strand, counting down.
CAAAACAGGTGAGGCTCTATTCGTCATTTCACTCAACGGTAGAGTGATTGGAATCGGTGGACTGAACCGAGATCCATATCTTGATGATCCCAATGTAGGACGTTTGCGGCATCTGTATGTGGCCTCATCAGGGCGAAGGCAAGGAATTGGTCGTCTGTTAGTTAGTCAAATCACCCGCGAAGCCAGCCAGTCCTACCAACTGTTGACGCTGCGAACTGACCCCCCGACAGCTAATAAGTTTTATCAGACATTGGGATTCAAGACCCAGCCAAACTGGGAGCATACAACCCATCATTTGCAATTGAGTGAAGTAGATTACTATCCGTCCAAGGCCATCCAGGCTGGATTGACCTTCACAGGAGATGCTTGTGGGCTAGGAGGCTAACCTACAAACGCCATGCTCCGAGTCCTCTGCGTCACTTAGTGAGCATTTGGCCCCACCGTCCCAGCCGCCAGCTTCTCGGTCCCCGCTCAGAACTCGACCCGCGAAGCGTTTTGCACCCGCGCCCAAGCCCAGAACTCGAGCGGTCGAGCACTGAGGTGCACGGCTCCAGCTTTCGGCTTCAGCGAGCCAGCTAAGAAGGCCAATAGCCGTGACCGAAGGGGCAAGGCAGTGGCGTCAGTCACGAGATTTCAGGTGCCATTTGGCTGCGAACCGAACGGCCCCGACTTAAGCGTGTCAGTCACCCCTGGCGCAGGGGGTCTGGGGGAGGCGCTTCGTCCCCCAGTGGGGGGTTTGGGGGGCGTTTGCCCCCCAATTCCGGGTTCTCTCTACCACCGACAGCCCCCCTACCTCAGTGCCATTCGAATCGGCTACCCATTCACCTGATTCCTGCAACCCTTGTAACGACGCACAGCCGCGCCCCGACCGGGCTCTATCGCTCGACCTCTCGCCCCCCTCCCCGAACCCAATACACTAGGAGTCATGGCAAAGCAAGACCCTCCCCTCACAGAGCCACAACTGGTCAAAGAAGTTTGTCGCCGCATTCGGCTAGCCCGTAGCCAATGGGATGCGCACAACAACGCAGCCTGCAGTCGCGAACGCGAGCGCGCCCTCGCCCTCTACAACACGCTGACCCCGCAACAAAAAGACCAGATCCCCCAAGTTTTACGCGTGTGGCTGCGCTACCGCAGCGAAAAGTACTTCGGCACTGCCAACAACCAGCCGAAGCGCAAACCAGCCAAGCGCCAATAAAACTGCCAGGGTGAACCCCTTGACCCACCCTGCCAAACCCACGACTAGTGGTCAGCCAGCCGCTAGTGCCCCATCAGCCTCAAATAATGGCGGTCAAACGCATCGATCAAGCCCTCCTGATGCGCGAGCGGACCAGGCGTGTAGGCCCGAGAGTTGACACCCAACTGGGTCAGCTCGCTAACCTTCCAGTCCTGCCGGTTGGTCAGATCCCAAAAATCCACCACATCGCTGGGGTCAAACCCAGGCTGAGCCATCGCCTCCGGCGTGAACAGCCACTCACACACAATGCGCGTCCGGTCACAGCTCTGCGGCAGGATGCGATGCGCCATCACACAGTCCGAGTGGGGGCTGAACAACAAGCTGGGGAAAATCGTGTAGTAATAAACCCGGTCGAATTCCGCCTCAGGCAGCGTGCTAATCGGGGCACGCAAACGCTGGCCCGTGGTAGTCAGACTCGTGCCTGGCCGATTCATCGTCATGTAGCCGCCGAGGAACGGCCCCTCTATCAGATCGTTGCGCCCACTCTGCGAATGCGAGAGCCGATCCAACGCCGGGTGCACCAGCGGGCAATGGTAACACTCGGAGTAATTTTCGAAGATCAGCTTCCAGTTGGCCTGCACGTCATACTCAATGCGACGAGCCACCCGCAACTCTGGAATGCCCCAGGCCGTGAACTTGTCGATCAGCGGCGCAAATGCTTCATGAAACGGCTCCGGCTCCGGCGCCAGGTTGAGAAACAAAAACCCCTCCCAGCTCGCCAGAGCCGCCGGATACAGCGGATAGTCTCGCTTGTCGAAGTCTAGGACCTCCTGCATCAGCCGGGCCGCTGTCAACTGCCCATCCAGACCGTAAGTCCAGGCGTGGTAAGGACACTGGATCGGCCCGGTGAAATGGCCTTGCTCCTGCGTACACAGCCGCGTACCCCGGTGGCGGCAGACATTGAAAAATGCCCGCGGCTGACCGGCGCGATCCCGCAGCACAATGATGCTCTCCTGCCCGATCGTCACCAGGAAATAGTCGCCTGGCTCGGAGATCTGTTCCTCGCGCCCGACACACAACCACTGCTGATAGAAGATGCGCTGCATCTCCTGCTGCAAGATTCCTGCCGACGTGTAGTAGTGCCCCGGCAAGGTTCGAGTGTCACCCTGAACAGTTGCCCTTTGAAATGCGGTCATAGCTTCAGAAAAGGTGTCTGGAATGTCTCTACTGTGCCAGACACCCTCTCCTAGAACCGTCCACCGGGCAACATCAATCCGCCCGACCCAGATCTCGCCCGGCTCTCACTTAGATCTCGTATTGATCTGCCGCTTTCGAGGCTTCCGCCACAGCTTGCCGATGCATGACCCGCGCCAGTTCCGCCGCCACCTCAGGCCGGGAGAACTCCGGCGGCGGCAGCTCACCGCGCCGCAACAGCTCACGCACCTTGGTGCCGGAGAGGTGAATGCGCTCCTCGGGTAGGCTGGGGCTGGTCTTGGTGGTCGCCATGCCCTTGGTGCGCATGCAATAAAAGGCATGCTCAAACATCAGCGGCAGGATCCCCAGTTCGCCCGGCTCGAACTCGTCAAAGATATGCTGCGCATCATAAGTGCCGTAGAAATCGCCGACCCCCGCGTGATCCCGCCCCACAATGAAATGCGTGCAGCCATAGTTCTTGCGAATCAGCGCATGAAAGATCGCCTCACGCGGCCCCGCATAGCGCATCGCCGACGGATTGATTGCCAGGATCACTCGGTCCTGCGGGTAATAGTGCTCCAGCATGATCTCGTAGCAGCGCATGCGGATGTCTGCTGGGATGTCATCCTCCTTGGTGGCTCCCACCAGCGGGTGCAAGAACAGCCCGTCCACGATCTCTAGGGCGCACTTTTGGATGTACTCATGGGCGCGGTGGATAGGATTGCGCGTCTGGAAGCCGACCACCGTCCGCCAGCCCTTCTCGCGAAACAGGACCCGCGACTCAGCCGGATCGATCTGATAGGTCGGGAACTGGCGATGAGGCTGACGCTCCAGCAGCCAGACTGGACCCGCCAGGTTAATCGGACCCTGCTCGTAGACCACCCGCACCCCCGGATGTCGCTCCTCATTGGTGCGGTAAACATGGATGGCTTCGTGAACCTTGTCGTAGGCGTACTTCTCACTGAGCTCCAGCACCCCGACGAAGCGACCATCCGGCGCATCCAGCCGCACCAGACGGCCCTCCTGGAGCGATGCCGCCACCGCCTCGCTCACCGACAGCGTGATCGGAATCGACCAGGCCAGACCGTTGTCGAGGTGCATCGACTCCACCACCTGCGCGTAGTCGGCTCGGCCCATAAAGCCAGTCAGTGGGCTGAAGCCGCCAATCGCGATCATCTCCAGGTCCGAGAGCGTCCGCCGATCCAGACATAGCCTGGGCAGTTGACCTGCCTGATCGAGGAATTCAGCCCGCTGTGGAGCAGAGGCAATCCGGTTAATTAGAGCACCGCCATGGGGCTGGATAGTTGGTTTGGCCATCAGCGTCAAAGGGTCATCCGACAGGGTTGTCTGGATCAAGGTCTTGCACTCAAACGGGTTTACAAAACTTGCCCCCCAATCCTACCGCCGTGCGTTCCGACCCACCGCAAAGCCTACGCCTCCCCGCTCAAAAAGGCACAGTAAACTGAGGAATCAGTCAGGGAGGTTATTCTGTTGCCCTGAATTACCTCTGTCCATGACTTATGTCCCCGTTCAGCGCTATTCCCTTTTTGTTGCGGCCTCACGCCTCTTACAGCGCTACCAACGGCTGTGCGGTGCCCACTTAAAGCCGGTTGGGGTAGAGGTCGCGCTCGCAATTCAAGCCCATACCGACAAGCTGCCTAAGATCGGGGCCAGGCACGGGATGCCACTGCGCTCGCTTGGTGCACTGATTTGCGACCCCCTCTATGCCAAGCGCCACCCCCAACTGCCCCAGACCGAGGTGGGGACGTCCCTCGTCTGGCCCCTGTTCAACCAGGGTGACGATGGACACATCCAGCCCCTACGGCCCCAGGCATTGGGCTCCAAAGATCGTCGCTGGCTACGAGCTTGCAACAGCCAAGCAGGCATCGGCTGTCACGCCGTGGCGCAGCATCTGTGGGAAGACGCCGACTTTCTCGACGGGGACCGCGATCTGTGCCCCTTTCGTCTCTACGACGGTCGCTATCCGCTGGCGGTCGATCAAGGCCGTCAGCACTGCGGCTTCGACGACAACCCCTGCGGCTGGCAGAGCGGCTATCCCAAACTGCTGAAGGTGGTCGGGCGGACCGCAGAGGCCGAGGTGTTCCGCTCCCAGTGGTCCCACACCATGTGGTCGATGCTGGTGCCCTCCAACCACCGTCTGCCGCTCTACCCGCTGCTGGTAGCACTCTATTTCGGCAACGAGCTGCTCAACCCGCAGGGCGAGACCCTGCTTGGCCCCGAACGTCTCCGTCAGGATCTGAGCCTGCCACCAAACCTGTTCGAGGCCCTGTTCGACGCTGATGAGGCGTCGGTGCTCAACGCACGCCTGCTGGCGATCTGCAATGACCCAGACGAGGAATTGGCGGAACTAGCCTTCCGTCCCCACCCGCCCGAATACCGGCCCAGCCTAGGCCAGCCCACCGGCGGGCGCGTCGTCATCGATCCCGACCAGATGCCCACCTACCGGGCCAGTGGCCTGCCCAGCTCGGCGACCCCCGACCCACTGACTGCAGAGCGCCGCCGCCGCCGCCAGCTCGAGCGCACGCCGGAGCACAACGAACTACTCAAACGCTTCCGCCGCTGGTTCCGCTTAAGCGGCCTAGAGGTGCGCGAAGATAGCAAATTCTTCGATTTCCTGGCGGTCGCCCCGCCCCAGGTGCTGCTGGCCGAGGTCAAGCTGCTCTACTACCAGGACATGGCCGAGAGTATCCAGGAGCTGGTCGGCCAGCTGCTCTATTACGAGCGCTTCGCCCTGGGTCCTTGGCTGGAGCAGGGCTACCGCGTGTTAAAGGCGGGTGTGTTTGACCGACCGCCCCTGGGGGAGTACATTCAGTTTCTGACCGAGCTAGGGATCCACGTGTTTTGGCTGGACCAGGCGCACCAAATCGACGGGCCGGAAGAGAGCCTGAGGGCTTTGCGCGAGCTGGAAGTGCCAGTAAGTCCTGATCTGGAGATTGTCGATCCCTGAAGCGAGGGGCGTGTGAGCCGCTATTCTGAGCTCATCTAGGGGAATTGCTATGCCCGTTGAATACGATCTGGTGGTGCTCGGTGGCGGGGCCGGGGGGCTGGCGGCGGCCCGAGAAGCTGCCCAACTCAGGGCTCGCGTCGCGCTGGTTGAGCTGCCCACTACGAGCAGTAACCGTCTGAACGCGAGCGGGATCGTGACGCAGGCGCTAATCCAGGCTGGACGTGTAGCCCATACCCTGCGCAACGCCGCCGATTTCGGCGTGTACGCCGACGGCCTTAGCCTGAAATTCGCCGAAACCACGCGCTGGCTGCGTGGCGTGCTCGAAACCGCTGTTGAAGCCGACGCTCCCGAAGCCCTGGCCGCGCTGGGGGTGGACGTGATCAGAGGGGACGGCCAGTTCATAAACCGTCGCACGTTCGAGGTCCAGGGCCGGCAGCTACGCGCCCGCGCCTTTCTGCTGGCAACCGGCTCCTGCGCCGCGCCGCCCCCAATTACCGGCCTGGAGCGCGTGGGCTACCTCACCCCCGAGCAGATTGCCAACCTGAGCGAACGACCGGAGTCGCTCGCGGTGATTGGTGGCGATCCGATGGGCTGCGAGTTGAGTCAGGCGCTGGCTCGCCTGGGCTGTCGCGTGACGCTTCTGACCAGTGGTCCTCACCTGTTAGAGCAGGAGGACCCTGAGGCGGCCCGCCTGGTTCAAGCCTGTTTCGAGGCCGAGGGGATTCGCGTCCTCAGTCAGACCCAGTTGAGCCGAGTCGAGCAAATCGAAGGCAAAAAACGGCTTTATGCGGGCGAGCAGGTAATCGACGTCAATGAAATCCTGCTGACTACCGGACGAGCGCCCAATGTAGCCACTCTGGGCCTAGAGGCAACGGGCGTTCGGGTCGGCGTTCAGGGAGTACGGGTGAACGACAAGCTGCAGACGCGCAATCCCCGCATTTACGCCTGCGGCGAGCTAATCGGTGGCTATCCATTTCCCCAAATCGCGGTCTATGAGGCCCAGATCGCTCTGCGAAACGCCCTGTTTTTGCCCACGCGCAAAGTGGACTACCGCGCCCTACCCTGGGCGATCTTTACTGCACCTGAACTCGCCCGCGTCGGTCTGACCGAGCCCGCCGCCCGGCGTCAGTATGGCAAGGATGTTTGGGTGCTCAAGCAGGAGCTCAAGTCGGTTGCCTGCGCTCAAGTTCGGGGCGCGACCGTCGGTTTTTGCAAAATCCTGGTGCGCAGCAGCGGCGAGATCCTGGGGGCGCACCTGGTGGGTGAGAGCGCCAGTGAATTGCTCGCCCCGATTGTGCTGGCAATGGCGAGTGGTCTCAGCGTCGAGGCATTGGGTCGCACGCTCCCCATCCAGCCCACGCTCTCGGAGGTTCACCACCGCGCTGCTCAGCAATTTAGGCAGCAGCGATATGCCCGCAACTCATGGTTGCAGCTGCTGCTAGAGGGCTTTTTTAGCCTGCGCCGCGCTTGGGGCTAGCGTCAGTCTTCGGCCCCGACCATCAGCGTTTGCAGCGACTCCAGCCCACGCTTGACCCGCCGAGACACGGTGACAGCGCTAATTCCCAGGCGCTCTGCTGCCTCTTTCTGAGTGAGGTCGTGGAGGAAAACAAACTCCAGCACTTGGCGAGTGCGCTGTTCTAGGCGAGCCAGGGCTTGCTGTAGACGCAGACGGTCTTCCTGCGCCAACTGAAAGCTGCGGTAGCAGGCATCCGGCACCATCTCGCCCAGTGAGATGGTGCCTTCCTCTTCGTCGCGCACGGGCGCATCCAGGCTGAGGGGCGAGCGATTCTGACAGGCCAGCTTGATCTGCTGCCACTCGGCCAGCTCGATCTGCAACGCGGCAGCCAGCTCTTCATCGGAAGGCTGGCGGTCGAGCTGGGTGCGCAGTTCTCGGACAGTTTTGCTCGCCTGTCGTTGCAGGGCTAGCCAGCGGCGGGGGATGCGCACGGTGGGGCTTTTGTCGCGTAGGTAATGCTGGATCTCGCCGCGAATGTAAGGGATCGCGAAAGAGCTGAAGGCGTGCCCCCGGGACATGTCAAAGCGCTCAATGGCTCGGATCAGGCCCAGTGCCCCCACCTGCACCAAGTCGTCGTAGCTTTCTGTGCACTGGTTCATCCAGTGGTGGGCCTCTTTGCGCACCAGGCCCAGGTTGAGCTGCACCAACTGATTGCGCAATTGAGCGCTGGGACAGCGCCGGTACTCCTGCAAAATTTGTAGACTCTGGCTCTTCAGATCAGCAGAGACGGGTGTAATCATGACCAATTTGACAGGGTTAGAGAACTGAGCGCCGAGCACGTCCCAGAAGGTCCCAACAACCTAATGTGTCACGGAAGCTGTCCGTGCAACGTAATAGAACCCTAAGGAGTGCTTGAAGATTTGATGAAGCGACGCTAGAGAATTGACACAAACCCGCCGGTCTTTTGGACCGCCCACCCTGATGTCTGAATAGGTCCCGCCAGCCGTCTGGATCTTAGGCCCCTGGCCCTGAAGCATACCTTAGAAGCTCTCAGTTGTCAGCGACCCTCGCGATTTGCTAATCTGCCGCACGGAACTGCTGTTCGTTCTCGCGGCCTGGACATTTTAGAATCTTGTGATCAGAGTCAGCGCCTGTTACGGCGGGGATCGCTGCTCTATTCAAACTTGGAAGTTTAACTTTTGATGAATACAAATTTCGCTGCAAGTAACGACCTAGCAAAAAGGGAAGCCTCGGGCTTCCCTCTGTGTCTAACTGGGGCTGGTTTTAGGCCAGCCGCGAACAGGATGGTTCAGGCTTTAGAAGGTTCGACGCGAGCGTAGAATAGGCCGCGAATTTTCAGCTCTCTGGGCTCTTCTGCACCCATGTCAGTATCTGAAGTTTGTTCGCTTTCGAAGGTGCCTGCGATTGCACCGGAGGCATTGTCCACACGCGCAACCTGGAGCGATAGATGGCCTGGCAGACTGGTCTCACGCTTGATATTCTTTTCGGTTAGGTCCTCACGGTCGGCCTGGGCGGGCAGGGCGATGGCGTTGTCGTAGCCAGCGGTGAGGCCCCGGCCTTTGGGGTCTAGGAAGTTGGCGGTGCGATAGGTGTTGACCTTGAATTCGCCCTCAAAGTCTGTGGAGGTGCTGATCGCGGTCAGGTTGGGCTGGGTTTCGGCCACGAGATCCTTAATCGTGAACAGGAAAGCCACGCGCTCGCCGCCGGGCATCTGCACGGTGATCGGTTGATAGTCTAGCCCGTCTTCTTCGACGAAGCGCAGTCCGCCCCCGTTGGTCGGCTCTAGCCTGCCGTTGACGTAAGCGATGGTCGAGGTGGAGCGGGTCAGCAGCTTGCTGGGCACGAACTCGGCGGACTGACGCTTATTCGTGGGCTCCGACTTGACGTAAAACTCAGTGGGCTGAAGACAGAGATCAGATAGCTGATAGGATTTGCCGCTCTCGACGGGGATGCTGCCTCGGCTGAAGTCGTCTAGCTTTGGACAGTTATTAGCCAGCCCTGTTCCTCTGATCTGGTCATAGGTCAGGGGGCCGCTGGTGGCGGTGGGGGCGGCATCACTGCAAGCCGTGAGCAGACCAAAACAGAGAGCGATCAGGGCAGTTATTAGGGCACGGTACCGCATGACGACCTCGCGACAGGACTGAGACAGGGCGTATAAATCCGAAGGATTGACGAAGGACCCCCGGCTGGGTCGGACCCTATTTTACACGTCGGTCGTAGCCTTTTGTTGCACGGCTTCTCATAAATCAAGGTGGCTGACGCCCTCGCAACAGACCGATACAATGTCCGCATGTCTACCGACGCTGGCAGCTTGGCTGAAGATCTGGAGAGGTTGAGTGCTGAAGTTTACGCTCTGGCGCAAGGGCGTAAGGGCAATGTGACGGAGCTGCTGACCCTGTTGCGGCTGCTGGACGCGCTCCACCGCGAGATCTGCGACACTCTGTTCCAGGAGGCGCTGCCGAACAATCGGCAGGCGCTCTACAGCCTGCTGCGCGACATTGAGGCGACTGGCGGCTGGCCGCACATCTCCCGCATCAAGCTGCGCGATTTACTGCTCAGGCTGGAGGCTCAGGAGCCGCTGTCTGATGCACCTGTCCAGGGCAAAAACTGAGTTTGAGACTACACAAAGCGGCAGGGCTGCTGGATGGCTTGCTGCAACAGGGTCTGATAGTCCCGGCCTGGAATGATGCGCGCGCCGAAGCGTTCGAGGTGGGGGTTGGTCATTTGGGCGTCGAACAGCAGGAATTGCCGCTGGCGCAGGTGCTCGACTAGCTTGACCATTGCCACCTTCGAGCCATCGGGGATGGCGAAGAACATCGATTCGCCGATGAACGCGCCGCCTAGGGCTAGGCCCAGGATGCCTCCGGCCAGCTGGTCGCCCTGCCAGGTCTCGAAGCTATGCGCCCAACCGGCTTGATGCAGGGCGTGATAGACCGCTTTGAGTTCGTCGGAGATCCAGGTGGTGTCTCGGTTTGCACAGCCCTCGACCACGGCCTCAAAGGCGTGATTAATGGCGACCGAAAATTTCGCCTGATTGAGCACTCGGCGCAGCGAACTGGGGTAGCGAAAGTGGTGATCGAGGGGGATCAGGGCTCGCTGTCTGCTGCTGTACCAGCTCAGGCTCGACCCTTCGGCCATCAGGAAGTAGCCCTGGGTATAGCCGTGCACGATCGCTGCGATGTCGAACTCAATCGGGTCGGCATTCATAGGTCTACTGTGGCGCATGCCTTCTCTCTCACGCCAACCAAATAGTGTACTGATGTCTAGCCTGGGGTTTGGGCAGAGGCTCTGGGCTGTCGAGGTTCTGGGGCGACTGTGCACAAGACCTGCCTGTTCGATACCGAAGCCAGAGAGCCGCTAAATCTCAGGCTCTATTCAGTTATCCAATCAATTTCTCATCTGACTCCAAGCTGATGTTGCAGGCAGGCTCAGATTGCCAGTGTTCAATCAGGTCAGGCGTACTGCCCGGCTTTCGATTTCTGCGTGAGCCATTCCGACAAGCTATCTAGTGAGAGACTTACTCATGAAACATTCAGCTTTGTTCAGCCTGGCTGTGGCCCTGGTGCTGGGAGCACCTGCTCTGGTTTCGACTGTAGCGGCTGCCCAGCAGACTCAACCGCAGCCAAGTGCAACTCTGGTTGCTCAGGCTCGACCGGCTTTGCGCTCTGGCACCTTTGTTGCGGCTGAGCATCCAACGTCTGGCAGCGCCCGCATTGTGACCGAAAATGGACAACGCTTTTTAGAGTTCGATGCCGCATTTCGGACTGACCAAGGACCAGACTTACATGTGCTGCTAGACACGGCTGAGAGACCGCCCCAACGCTATCAGAATCAAGGCAGCTATGTGAATCTGGGTAGAATTCGGACTGTCAACGGCACCCAGCGCTATCCCATTCCTGCTGCGATCAACCTGGCCAGTTTCAAATCGGTTGTGATTTGGTGCCGGATGGCCAATGCCACCTTTGGCTATGCCACTCTCGGCGGGGCCAGCAGCGCTAGCGTTCAGTAAGCCTTGCTTCTGTGAGTTTGCGGGCAAGTTTTTGGCTTGCCCGTGTTTTTTGAGGTTTTAGGTTTTAGGACGAGGTTTGGGAGCGGATGGTGATGGGTTCAGGGGGAAGTTGTGGGTGTTGCAAAGAACCCGCTGAAGCGCCCTAGATTTGCTGGGGAAGCCTCGCCACCCAAAACTGCAGTTCCCAGGCTCCAAGCTCGGAGCATCGAGTTCCCACACCGGCAGGTCGAGCCATCCGCTCCAGACTCCGAGTTCTGCACTCGGTCTCCCGAGCACCCAGCCGGGAAAGTCGAGAAAATAGCTCGAACTTCCAAGCCTTCAGCCCGGAGAGCCGAGTTCCAGACTGGAGGCTTCGAGTTCTGAGCCGAATGCTCCGAGTTACAGGCTCGGCAGGCCGAGCGGCCAGCGAGTTGGAAGCACAGCAAGCCGACCCGGTTGGCAACGGATAAACAACGGATGTAACAGATGGGCGACTGGTCAAACCCTCAACTCCCCAGCCGTCACATCCGCTCCCGAAGCCGTTGCCACTTCCCTTAAGGTTCCAGGTTCTCCCACTCATCCCCTGTCTCCTCTCCATTCAGCGACCCATCTCAAAACCTCCCGCACAAGCTTGCCAGCTAGAGGCGATAGACGAGGTTGAAATAAAAGCCATCGTCCTGCAAGCTATCGCCGCGATCCTCAAGATTCACCAGCGGCACCCCGTAGTCCAGACGCAGACTCAGACCCCGAATCGGCTCCCAAATCAGTCCCAGACCCAACCCAGCTAAAAAGCGCTGATTGGGCAAGCGATTGGGATTAGACCCGTTATTCCAAACCAGTCCCAGATCCGCAAACGGTGCAACCTGCAGCACCGCTAGACCCGCCGCATTGCGCACCAGCGTGATCCGGTCCTCAGCAGAGAAGCGAAAACCATTGTCCCCAGCCCGCACATTCTGCCGATAGCCCCGCACCGACTGGCCACCCCCGATCACAAACTGCTGCTGCGGCAGCAGACTATCTGGCGTCAGCTGCACATCCCCCTGCACGATTAGCAACTGGTTCTGGTCCAGCAACTGCACCCGCTGCACCTGCCCCAACCAGCTGAAAAACTGCCCATCCGGCTGCGAACCTGACCGCACCGTCGCATCGAACCAGCCGGTGCCCACGCTGAACTGTGACCGCACCGCCCACGCGCCACGCACATCCCGCCGCACGTACTCCTGCCCCAGCTTCAGCACCCGCGTGCGGCTGTCGAGGTCACTGAGCGGGATTGTGTCCGCGATAAACGTCTGCCCGTCCTGGAAAGCAAAGCCCACCGACAGCGCCAACTCCTCGCGCGGCGTGCGGATCAACGGTTGCCGATAACTCAGCTCATACAGGTTGGAACTGCCGCGAAAGCCAAAGGCATCAAACGGCTCTTGCACAATCTCAGAGCGATTGGGCGACGCCCGGAACTGCACCGTGCCGTTGAGACTATTCACCGGCAGCCGATAGCTGAAGTCGAACACATCCGAGCCATCCGGCACCGAGAAAAAATAGGACCCCGCCAGCTCATCGCCAAGCCCGGTAAGGTTGCGATAGAGCAAGTCGATGCCAAGGCGCTCAGCGCCAATACTGGGCGGCGAATAATTGTCAAAGCTGAGCGCCGCCTCAAAGGCGTCCGCCTCGACCACCCGCACCGTCAAGATACTCTGGCCGAGCTGCGTCCCCGCTCGCAAACTCGCCTCCACATTGTTGAACAGCGGATCTAGGCGTAACAATCGCAACTGGTCTTCGAGCTGAGCGGTGCTCAGGGGTGGCGTGGCCCCACGCTGAATGCGAGCGCGGACATAGTTGGGATTGAGACGGCGGGTGCCCTCAACCTCGATTTGCTCCAGACGCCCCTCGAACACCTGAATCACTACCGTGCCCTCGGTGATCGGCTGGTCGAGCAGCAGCGCCCGGGAGGTGATGTAGCCACGGTTGAGATAAAGCTGGGTAATCGCATCCGCGACCGACTGCAGCTCCTGCAGCGAGAGGCTGCGGCCTTCAAAGGGCTGGATGATCGGGTTGAGCTGGGCAGGACCAAAGACCGTGCTGCCCCGGACCTGGATTCTGCGCACCGGCACGGTCACCGGCGGCGTGGTCGGGGGCGGCGTTGGGGCGGGCGATGTAGGATTGGGCGGCGTCGGCAGAACCGGTTGCTGAGTCTCAGGGGGAACCGGCTGAGGCGGAGGGGCTGGCTGGAGAAAACGATCGCCGGGACTCGCAGGCGGATTCGTTAAGGGAGCCTGAGCCACTCTAAACGGTGTAGCAGGGCTAACAACCGCAGGTGTTGTAATCGCAGATGGATGAATTACCGCTAACGGTAAAGCAGTAGTGGGAAGCGCGAGAAATTCTAGCGCTGGCAATAGGTAGAACATTTTGAACCAGAAGTTAATCCCGCCCTTAACACAAAGGTGAGCCCAGTCAGGCTTAGACGAAGCTTGCTGTTTCTCAGCTTATGATCCAAAGGGGACCCAGTCTTTGTCTATCACCTTTAAGTTTCTTAGAGAACAATCTGGGCCGATCCAGCCTTTAATGAGGAGGGCTGAAGCACTGCGCCCAATCATACATCAGACTTATTTTGCTGGAAGATGCTCTACGCAACACCTCCTGCCCCGCCTGCGCTCGTTGATGTCTCGCAGCATTGGCAGACGCCCCAGTTCTTAGCCCAGGCGATCACCCCAGCCCCCGATGGCACCGGCACGGTGGTCACGCCCCAGGGCAATCAGTTCCAGGTCACCGGCGGCCAGCTTTCGCGCGACCGCGCCAACCTCTTCCACAGCTTCTCCCGCTTCGGCCTCTCCCAGGGTCAGATCGCCACCTTCCTCGCCAATCCCAACCTGCGCAATATCCTGGCCCGCGTGGTCGGTGGCGAAGCTTCCTTAATCGACGG
>JANNOU010000160.1:0-8873 GCA_031399305.1 Leptolyngbya sp. SOY_34_metabat_272 | reverse complement strand
TGTCCAGATCTGCTGCTCCAGTCCGAATCCCTTCCACTAGATAACGGGTATAAACCGCCAGCTCCTCTCCCTGTTGCTCAAAGGAATACTGGTACGACGTCGATGAGGTCAGGATCACTCGCCCTCTGCCCCCCAGCTCCTGCTTGATGTTTACCGAGCCATCATCTCTAGCCTTTAATCCCTCTGGAAAAGCACCACTAAAGCAACAGTCCAAAATAATTACTAGACGCTCTGAATCGCTATTGTCCATTACGTCATGCACAAAGCTGGCCGGGACTGCCGTTGCCTTAATTAACTTTCCCTGTGGGTTTTTGCGAGTGGAGCGGTTGGCAAAGAAGAATTTGCCGAACTCGTCTGTCAGCCCATGACCCGAGAAGTACAGCAACACTAGATCATCTGCTGCACAGTTGGTGAACAGAGTCTCAATCTCGAATTGCATTTCCTGTAGGTCAGGATTTGCGAGCAGTTTCACCCGGTCGAAACCGCCCATCTCTGGAGCTTGCAGCACCTGCTGCATCGCCTCAACATCTTTGGCCGCCGCAGGCAGCGGGCTCAACCCCTCTGGATACTCACTCACCCCAATCAGCAGCGCCAGCTTTGCCATCAGCTATCTTCCTATTCCGGTGGCAGCAACCGGCTGAGGACTTGCTCAGCCACTAGCAGATCTGCCTGCGTGCGCACCTCTATCTCCACTTCCCGACCATTGGCGCTGCCCTTAATCTTGATCGGCTTACCAGACAGTCGGCCATTGAGAAACTCAAGTGCCATCTTGAGATTGGCAACACTCACCTCAGCATTGAGGACACCCAAGAGGAATGCCCCCAGGCTTCTATTGCCCTCCGGTGGATTGGGATCCAAGACGCGTTCAACCCTAACCCCTTCTAAGGCGCGCATCTGCTGCCAGAGACTCTGGGTCAACTTTTCCAGCTTCTCGCTGCTGGCCTCCGGATCGTTAAAGTCAATCGTCAGCTCGATATCGGCTGCGTCTGTCATCTTGAGCCTTGGGGTTCCAAAGTAGGCGGGCAACTCCAGCCGCATTGTAGCGTTTGCCCTCCAGCCCTGTTCCAAGGTCAGCCGCTCAGGCTGGAAGGTCGGAGTTTGCTGCTCAGACCCTCGGCTGCCCAGCTCCGAGGCCGGAGCCTTGAGTTCCCAGCCCGACTGGTCGAGCCATCAGCTCCAGCATCCGAGTTCTGAACTCGGTCTCCCGAGCACCAAGCCTGGAAAGTCGAGAAAATGGCTCGAACTTCCGAGTCGTCAGCTCGGAGAGCCGAGTATTCTAGTCCCCGGTCCGAGCTTAGAACCCCGTCTGACAACTTAAGGCTGAAATGAGCTTGCAATGATGAGGGTAATTGGCAGCGGATAAAAAACGGATGTAACGGATGGGGACTTGAGGGGCTGCCTGGTCACCCATCCGTTATGTCCGCTGCCACATAGACTCTCGTTAAACTCTACGCCCCAGCCCTGGCAAGCTCACCAGCGCGGCCCCTAAAACCTCCGCGAGCGTGCTGGTCAATCGATACATCGCCAACACAGCCAGGAGAACGCCGCTGCTGAAGCTTGGCCCAACCAGGAGCAGCATGACGCTCTCAAACACGCCAATGCCTGCCGGGGCTCCTGGCACCAGAAAGCCAATCGTCCAAGCGCAACTGAACGCCCCCACAATCAGCGGCAAGGTCTGGAGAGGGGGATCGGTGAAGGCCAGAAAGCCCGCCCACAGCCCCAGCGCTCGGATCACCAAGAAGGCCAGCGAGCCTAGATAGGCGGGCAGCAGCGACGAGTGCAAGGCAAGCGGTTCTGGCGATTCTGGTGCTGGCTTGCGCCACTGGGACAGCCATTGGAGCACTCGATTCAGGAGGTCGGGTTTGAGGCTGAGTGCGGCCAGCACTACAATCCCGGCCAGGGCTAGGAACTGGAGCGCATGGAACCGCTGCCCGGCTCCGGATAAAAGGCCCAGCCCCATCACCGAGGCCAGCACCAGCAGCTGCACCGACTCAATCACCACACTCAGCAGCGTGACCGCTCGGGCGATGCCCCGGCTCTCCCCGGCCAGGATGCGCGCATAGAAATGCCAGACGTCGCCCGGCGTATAGCGAGCCAGGTTGGTTTGCAGATACACGCGCACCGACCAAGCCGCCGGGACTTTCGCGCCCAAGGCTCGGAGGATCGCCCGCCAAGCCAGGCCATTGCAGGTGAATCCCAAGAGCGTCAGGCCAGTCGAGGCCAGAAGCCAGTTCCCGTTCACCTGGGTCAGATTGAAGCTGCTCAGCTCCGACCAGTGACTGAACAGGGTTCGCCCCAAAAAGCCCAAGCTCACCCCGATCACAGCCAGCCTCAGCCAAGGTTTGAAGGCAGCAGCTTGGCTCAGCACTTTCCAGGTCTCGGTCAGTTGACGGACGCGTCTACGCATGAATTTCCTGCCACATGACCCCGGTTAAGGCTTACTCCTGAGATTACAGCCAAAGACAGACGCCCACTTTTTCCAAAAAATCGGGGCAAAAGTTACGATAGGATCCGCTTCATCCAGGCAAAGCAGATTGATGGTGAGTGTTTTACAGGCGGCTCTGTTGCTGCTGATCGCAGCGTCGATTGTGTTCTATATCGGGTGCGCAATTTGTACCTGGCGGTTTTTCGCGACCCGGCGGCGGCCAACCGGTGCCGCTGACCAGGCCGTATCCCTCCTGATTCCGGTATGTGGCTTAGACGAGGGCGCTGAGCAAAACTGGGCTTCCTTCTGCCAGCAAGACTACGAAACCTACGAGGTCTTGTTCGGGGTCATGGATCCGCAGGATCCGGCTGTGCCTGTCTTGGAACAATTGGTTGCCAGGTTTCCCGACCGCGTACAACTGCTGCGGGGCCTGGAGGTGCGCGGCTTCAACCATCAAGTCAGCAATCTGATCCAGCTGCTAGAGGTGGCTCAGCATGAGGTCGTGGTCTTGGCAGATAGCGACATTCGCGTGAGGCCCGACTATCTGCGGACGGTCACCGCACCGCTGGCCGATCGTCGTGTCGGCATCGTGACCTGTGGCTACCTGGACCCTGCGCCGAAGTTGCTGGGGGCAGCCCTGGCCTCGTTGGGACGGTGTATTGACTTTCTGCCCAGTGTGTTGGTTGCTCGCGCCTTGGATGGGGGTCTGCACTTTGCCATTGGCCCAACCATTGCCACTCGCAAAGCAGTGCTGGCGCAACTGGGCAGCTTGCAAAGTGTGGTCAATCGGATCGGCTCGGATTATCACCTGGGCCAGAGAGCGGCGGCTCTGGGCTATCGCGTTGAACTGTCGTCCTACATTCTGCAAAATGTCTGTGGCCGTGAGACGATCTCGCAGGTGTTTCAGCGGGAGCTGCGCTGGGCCAGAACCATTCGCTGGAACCGTGGCCGCCAGTATTACGGCCTTGGCTGCTGCTACGGCACCGTGTACTGCCTGCCGTTACTGCTGCTCTCCGGTTTTCAGAGCTGGGCAGTCGGCGTCTGTCTGGTCACGCTGGCAATCCGAGTGCTTCAGGTCATGATCGCAATTCGTTGCCTGGACAGTCCCAATCTCTTGGCGTGGCTGTGGACACTGCCGCTGCGGGAGCTAATGAGCTTTGCAACCTGGGTGGCGGGAGCCTTTGGCCAAGACATCTACTGGCGGGGGCGCAGGCTGCAAGTGGGCGCGGGCGGCACCCTCAATGAGCAGATCTAAGCTCTGGTTACCACCCGCATCCCCCAGGCAAGTCGTCGCCTGGCCTTGCCGTCTGGCCTATTACCGTCGCCTGCTCCTAGTGCGGCGAGCGGTCCCAAAGCTACCGGAACCGCGATTCACCCGGCTCGGGCGGGATGGGTCGGATTGACGCAGTGTGTTAGAGCCGAAGCCAGAGCCAGACGAGCGGTCTCGGGCGGTGCCTGAGTTTGGGCGAGTCGCGGGCCGGTTGGCTGAGGGCGCGTTGAGTCGGCCTGTCGTCCGCAAGGTTTGCTGATTGCGGACAGCAGCTGGCGGGGCTTGATAGCGATCTTGGTAGCGATTGACCGCTTGTCCATAAGTGCTGCCATAGCCGCCATAGCCCGTCAGGACTCCGCCCGGTTGATAAACGGGCGGCACATAGTACTGGGGCCGAAACAACAGGCTGCCGATTGCTTGACCCGCCAATGCTCCTGCAAAGGGCGTCCAGAAGTTAGATTCCTGACGCACCACAACGGTCTCAGGCTGACCCGTCTGGGGATTGGTTTGGGTCTCAGTTACGTTGTGGACATACTGAATCTGAAAGTCCTGAGCCACGTGCAGCGAAGCCTGACCTGCCTCTACCTTCAAGTAGTTGGGCTGACTGGCAGAGACTTCTGCCTCGGTCAGGCGAGCCATGCGCAGATCCGTGGTTCGGAAATTAGAGGGGATATTGGGCGGTGTGTCGAGCAAAAACAGGCTATATTCCCCACCCGCATCGTTGTAAGTGACCTGTTGCACCGGATACTGCCCATCCGGCAACTGAGCCTGAACGCTCGGAGATACATTGCGGGTGGGGTTTTGAGCTTCGGGTGCAGGCGGTCTGCCACAGGCAAACGTGGTCCAACTCAGGGTCAAGACCATCAAGAGAACCGCAAGTTTACGAGACATAGGAAAGCTATAAGAGAGAGTCAAGGGAACGCATTAGAGAGGAACTAACTCTGGGAAATTGAGCAACAGCTGGTCAGAAGTCAGCTCATCTCCCAGTCGAGCCGGAGAAAAGTGAACCTGAATCGCCCGTAGAGTTCCCTGATAATGGAGATTAATCATCGCTTTCAGACCGGTCTCCAGCGCCTTGGCGTCTGCCAGATCTGTCTCCAGAGCAGGGACCTCGCCCTCATAAGCGACAGTCAGCATCACAACCAAATTCTGCGTAACCGGCAAGGACAAGGGTTCATCAGGGTCGGGTTCAGGCTCGGTCAGATCCGGTTCGCTCAAGTAGCGACTGGCCGAGTCTGTAAACAGCTCGGTGACAGAGTCTGACGCTTCTCCTTCATCCCAAAACACATCACCTTCGTTGCTCGCCGAGCGCCAGTAGGCATCGTATTGAAGCAAGCTCTGCGCGATCTGGACCAAACCTTCGCCCAGGACGCTGAGATCACCGTCCGCTTCGATTGCCTGCCGACCCGCTTGGTTGAGCACCCCTAACAGGGGTGCAACCTCTTGACCCGACAGATGAACGAATAGCCGACAAACCACAAATCGAGTTCGGCCCCCCATCCGGTTGAGACGATCACGCCAAGAAGTCATTTTTTCGTCTCACGCCTACCCGCAGGCGGCAGAAGTTACGTTTCTATTCTATCCAATCTTCATGAAGATTAGGATGTCCAGCAATCGCGACGGTGCCGGGTATGCCGCCATCCCAAACCTCGTTCTCATTGCTTTCAATAATAGGGGGGACGTTCTGGTACTGTGTCACAATGTTCTCCCGGTCTTCACAAGAATTGACTTGTACTGGCTTGTACCTATTTTCTTGTGTCCGTTTTTCAGGCTTCCAAGTCAAAATGAGGATAATAAATCCAAAGCTTGAATTCCTCTGTCTAATGGAATAGGCGCATTCTAGGTTGACTGGTGAGCGGTGATACATTCACTTTTAACCGTGAGCCCAAAATCAGATCATTCTCGAGAGGGATTTACAGAGCATCTAAACGTAAGCAAGACTCAGGTCAGCGAAAGGCAATGTCTGTCTAAATTTAAGCTGAAGCTAAAAAGTGGTGGGTGCGCTGAGATTTCTCTCTGCACAACCCTATGCATCGGCAGTTTATTAAGCTCTCTTGAGGAAAATGAACATGGCAACTAGCGTTGAAGGTTTACCGGTTCGCAGTGAAATCCTGAGTTACGACCGAATCCGCTGGGGTCCGATTATTGCTGGTTTATTTGTGGCTCTTAGCAGCCAACTGGTGCTGAGCGCGCTGGGTGCTGCAATTGGTCTGAATGTCCTTTCGGGGTCTGGCGCACCTCGTAGTGACGCGGGAGATGTGGGAACGGGTGTCGCAATCTGGACAGGGATTAGTCTGCTCATCTCCCTGTTTTTAGGTGGACTGACGGTCGGCTACGGTTCGCTGCCGCTCAGCCGAGGCGATGCGATTATGAATGGGATTGTCCTCTGGGCAACTACTCTAATTCTGAGTTCCTGGCTGCTCTCAAGTGGCGTGGGGGGTCTGTTTGGCACCGTCGCAGGTAACGTCGGTGAACTAGCGCAAACAGTTCAGCAGTCTGGGGCTGACTTGGGCACCGCCGCTCAGAACGTGAATCCTCCCAGTACTCAGCAGATCCGCAACGCGGCTGGTGTGGGCGCGGCCACAGGTTGGACATTTGTATTCGGTTCTCTGCTAAGTTTGGCTACGGCGATTCTTGGCACACTCTCCGGCAATAAGAAGCGACTGGTGCGCAATCAGGTCATCGATAATCGCCTGCGCCCTTGACCGAATTAATCTAAAGGAAACAACAAGAACGGAAGCCAAGGAGTGGTATGCACCCCTTGGCTTTCTCTTAGACAATGGGCAAGCTTGCCGGCAATCCTAACCCTGCAACAGCGACTCTCCGCCATCGATCCAGATCTCGGTGCCTGTGATGTGGCTGGATACATCCGACGCTAAAAACAGGACCAGCTGAGCCACCTGCTCGGAGGTTCCTGACTGACCATCGGTCAGGGGGATTCGCCCTTCAGGGTAGTCAACAGGCTCTTGAACCCTCTCTAAATTTCGCTGTTGAGTATTTTCATGGATCTCTGTATCAATCGCACCTGGGCAGATGACATTAATACGAACTCGGTGTTCTGCTAGCTCCAGAGCCACCATCTTGGTGAAAGCAACCTGAGCGGCTTTGGAGCAAGCATAGGCCGTTGCTCCTGTATTGCTAAAGATGCGAGTCCCGTTCACCGACGAAGTCACGATTACCGAGCCCCCCTGCTTCTTGAGCAGAGGAACTGCGTACTTCACAGTCAAAAATGTGCCTTTGAGATTAATATTGAGAGTCTTATCCCATTCCTCGGGGGTCAGTTCCTCTAGCGGTGACCATACCCCGTTGATCCCCGCATTGGCGAAGACCACATCAATGCGTCCCCACTGACTGACAATCTTTTGAATGGCTTGCTGCATCGGCTCCGGCTGCGAAATGTCTGCAACCACTGCCATAGCTTCTCCCTGATTTTGCTGAACCTCTGCAACAATTTTCTGGAGTTCTTCCTCCGTGCGCCCCAGAATAGCGACTTTCGCCCCTTCTTGGGCTAGTAATCTCGAGGTCGCCTCACCAATTCCTGAACCCGCACCTGTGACCAAGGCAACCTTACCTTCCAAGCGCTTACCCATTTGTAATCTTCCTGGCTTTTCAGGTTTTTCTACCTCTCAATCTTCGTTAGATAGATTCCAAGTACCTCTACCTAGGGAAGGGTTTGAGCAACCGTACTCCTGTTCTGGTATCGGCTAGCTCAGGGCGTGGAGAGTGGTACCGTCGTGCCAGTCCCTTCTGACTACAAACTTTCCGCTCGGGCAGAAAGTCTGTTGAACGAAATCAAGGGACTAGGTTTTGAGCAGCAGATCACGCTCTTTCGCAACTTTGTAGATCCAATGGGTTCTGAGCCCAAGGCTGGAGCTGGGATCTAAACCCTTGCTGGGGTGCCATTGCCTTAGGCCAGCCACCAGGGCAATGGTCCTTTGGGTGTTTACCGATACTTAAGCTCTGTCATCTGGTAGAAGCATCTGGCCTGGTTTTGGAGGATCTTAGAAAAGATCGTAAGTTATGAAGTGTCTCACGGATTTTCACTATGGTCCACCACTCGCAAACTTCAGAACTAGAAATAGATCGCCACGTAGAACCTCTTCTAGATACTGAGCTCATAGCTGGCGTGAAGATGGACTCTACAGCAACTGCCGCTGAGCAGCCTGAACCCGCTCCAGGCTCAGAACCTGAGACAGAGGCCCTGCTCGAAACCAATGCTGTGGAAGCGGAGGCCGAAATTGCTGCGGCTGGAGAGCAAGTTGACCCTGAAACCCAGTCTGAGATCCACGCGATGTACCGACACTTCTTGCGTAGCTACAGTTACGTAAAAGAGGCGAATGAAAAGTTTCTGGCCACCCTAGATCAGGCTTTGGGTGAAGAAGATTACGTTCCAAAGCAGCAGGAAGCGGTTCGCAACTATGCACAGAGCATTCTGTTCGACCCGCTCGGTCAGCAAATGGTCTACACAGAGTATGACCAAGAGGACATGGCAGACGAGGCTCAAGATCTCACCAATCGTGAGGCCTGGCTGGATACAGATGCCCTGAGCAACGAGCCTAGCAGTGGCCCCTAACAAAAGTGGGGCTCCTGCGGCGCAGAGAGCCCCGTGCAACTCTAAAGATTGATTTTAAAAGGCTTGGTCGGCTTGTCATTGTAAACACAGTTACTCTATTGACAAGTTCTATAACCCTAGGCGGATTGTTAATGATTTGAAAGCCATTAAGATTCAGTTAGTTACTCGGTTGTCTGGCTAGTTTAGCTTGTAAAGCTCAAGCTTGTTCAAATACCCTGAAAACTCGTTCATCAAAGGAAGGAAAGTCTGACATGCAACACCGTAATCTGGCCAAAATTCTTGGCGTTGGCGCTCTCACCTTGAGCCTCAGCATCCTGCCGGGGCTGTCTGCCTCTGCCCAAACCTCCGCTACTCCAGGTGCTGCGGACACCGCCTATACAGAAGCTGACGACAACTTCGATTGGGGTTGGTTGGGCCTACTCGGTCTGATTGGTCTAGCCGGTTTGGCGGGTAAGAAGCGGGAGCCCGAGCGCTATCGTGATCCTAATCCCGGCGAAGAGAGCCGAACCACAACTCGATTCTAAGCTCAAGTGAAATTGAGCTTGCTATGACAGCTGCTGATAGGGAGGGCATGGTTTTTGATAGTCAGCCCAGGCAGCTCCTGA
>JANNOU010000143.1:0-21427 GCA_031399305.1 Leptolyngbya sp. SOY_34_metabat_272 | reverse complement strand
ACTTTTAATGAAATTTTCTCGTTGCTTCAAGTTAGTACAGCGAGTAAACAGTTCCTCAAATTGATCAATAAAGATTAACCACTCCGACTTTTCCGGCTTCAGTTGGCGAACCACTTGCGTCAAGGCATCCGGTTTGCCATTGGGTTTACCTTCCAGAATGAACTGAGCTTTGGATTCACTGAAACAATAATCTTTATCCGGTCCAATCTTATCTCGACCGATTAAACTTTCATACAGCGATTGAAACGGATCGTCCTTGGGAGTCAAAATAAAGTTATGTCAATGGGAACCAGTTTCCAGGAACGCTGGGATTAACTTGGCTCGCACTACAGACGACTTGCCACTCCCCGATGCCCCTAAGACCAGAATCAAATTACTGTTCTGAATCGCGTCCTGCAATTCTAGCGTGAGCCGATAGCGACCAAAGAAATACTCACTATCATCAACATCG
The DNA here is from genome assembly GCA_031399305.1 of Leptolyngbya sp. SOY_34_metabat_272. Lineage (GTDB taxonomy): Bacteria > Cyanobacteriota > Cyanobacteriia > FACHB-261 > FACHB-261 > FACHB-261. The sequence continues at coordinate 20,976 of JANNOU010000143.1, read as the reverse complement.
AAGCGTTTCAGAGCTTTGTAGGGCGATCGCTTGATTAATTCTCTGTGGACGATTGCATCGGGCGTAATTACCTGTTGATGCTCAACATAGGTAGCATTCGTGATAGTTTGCCCAATAATCCCTTTTGCATCCTGACCAATATTGACACTGCTGGACAAACTGCTATCAGTCATTGACTTAATCTCCAACTTATCGCACTAGCGATCTTGAGTGAGCGGCAAAGCATGATCGCTAGTGACAACATTGCCAAGCAGCGGTCGTTGCTCAATAATCATTCGTCTCTTAACGAATAACCTCTAGCTAATATTTCCTGTAATTGTTGCTCCAGTCACATTTTGCCCAATAATCCCTTTCGCACCTTGCCCAATATTGATTGTTCCTGGTGCTGCCCCTTGAGGCTTTAGCTGCTCCAACAACTCTTTTGCCGCCTTAAGAATTTCCTCATCTTGGTCAACCCCCGCTTCCACTAGATTCTTTTTGAGTGGTGCCGCATAGGTTTCCGGGTCTTTCTCATGTTCATTCAGCATGGCTTCTGCCACCGGCTTACCTGCAACCTTCTTCTGAATTAGCGCTTTCAACCCTTTATAGGCATCCGGAACCGCATCGCCCGCCGCCTTAGCCGTACCCGCAACCAGAGCAGCGAGAATAAGTGTAATTGGGTCCATGATTTTTCACTCCTGAGATTTTGGGGTCTTTAAAACACAAGAGGGGCAAAGCTTACAGGCAAAGAAATTGGAAAATCAGCAAAATCTCCCAATCTCAATGCTTCGCCCCTCAATTGAGGGGACTGCAGATTCAATTGTTCAAATCCGCACTAAAAGCCTCAGATACAAGACTTCATCTTGTGCATGGCCTTATGTAAACCTATTCGGCACTAAAGCACAATCTAACTCAACATTTCTTACCAATTGTTTCTGTCAGGTAGGTTAATCCATCCGTCAGGTTGACGCGCTTTCCATTATGGACGATGTAACCGGGCTTGGGAATCATCCCTATGGGTACCTTCCCTCTGAACCTAACAAACCCTGACCGTTTGAGTTCATCTCTTAAATACACAACTACGCCTGGAGGAGACTGGGCATTGCCGTGCGTCGCCACCCACAAGCACAGCAACTCCCCACCCTTGTCTTAGAGGAAAGGCTCTGGTCGCAGGTCCAGGGCTCTTGATCGCCTGAGGCCGGTGTTTGACCCTGAGCAGCAGGGTAGAGAAGGCAAAAATACCCTTTTACAATAGCTGCGCTGACTGCAACTGGGTAGTCAAACAGACTACCCAGGAGAATCGCACTCACTGCCCTTGGGTTGCGCCCTGGACATCTGCACCTAGGGCTGACGAGCAAGCGCTTGCCCTCCACCAGTAAGCATTCACGTCAAACAGAAAGCGGTTGCCCTCAGCCTGGGAAGCTCAGACCTAGAATGAGTTTGGGCGCAGGGGCAAAACGCTTTATGGGTTGAGTTCTGAGCAGGGACCGCGAAGCTGGCAACGGGGATGGTGAGGCAAAACGCTCGCGGAGGGACGCAGAGGACTCGGCTCATGGCGTTTGAAGTCTACTGCCAGCTAACGGTGAAGTTGTGCGGCGGCAAGTAGCCTCGAACTATGAACCGATAACTTTATATCGTCCGCACCAATGCAATTTTAGATGGCTGACAACTACTCAATCCTTACTCCAGCAACCAAGCAAACAAATCATTGACTGTAAGGTACAACTCACTTGCAAGCGGTGGCACAGGAAGAATCTCATCCGGCTCATCAAATACTTCAGTTTCTTGTTTGGAACGATAGACAAACACGGTTCGCTCACCCGGATCGATCAACCAACCCATTTGAGTGCCATGCTTCAGACAATGAATAATGTTTTTTGTTACTCTCGTTTGGCTCTGGTCTGGAGATAAGATTTCAATTGTCCAATCTGGAGCAATGGGAAATGCGTTGGAAACTTCCCCATTCTCATCACGGGGAATCCGTTTCCAAACAAAAACTACAATGTCAGGAACAATTGAACGACCGCCAAAGGTACAACGTAGCTCAGGGAATGCACGAGCAATGCGCTCAGGTTTGACTATGCTATTGATGGCAGGTACAAATTCTCCTTGAATTGCACTATGCTTCCCTTGTGGCATCGGTTTCTGGATAATTTGACCATCAATATATTCACTCGCGGGTTTTGTTTCTGGCAACTCCAGAAACTCCGCCAATGTCAACGCTTTAGATGGTATTTGTACCATTTTGGGTTTACCTCTAGCTCTGCCAGGTCCAAACTCAATCTATATTATACCAAGAAGCTCAATGGAGAAAAACTGCTTTCCCAAAACGCTGAAGTCATGACCACTGCCCTGGTCGCTGCTCAATTCTTCTCGGGCAATTGTGAAACCTCTCGCACCTTTTTGCAATCCCACGGTTATATCCCCAAGATGCTGAGTAAAAGTCGCTGGTATTGTTATGGATTACGTGTGCATTGGTTGGTAAGCAAAACGGGACAGCCTTTGGAGTTTGTCTTGGCTCCTGGTCGTTATCATGAGGTCCGACCCTGAAACAGCTTACTCTAGACTTGCCAGAGGAGTCTGTCGTGTATGCAGACAAAGCCTACATAGATTGCGAGTATGAAGCCTGGTTGAGAAGAACGGATTGGATTTTCTTGCGACCGCTACGTAAGAAGAATTCGCAGCGACCGTTCGAGCCGTGGCTGGAATATATTCAAAAGCAGACGCGACAGCGGATTGAGACGAGTTTCAGCCAAATCACATGGGCAAGGCTGAGATTGAAGCCTTTCTCCGCCCTCTAGCCGTGCAAGGGCAAGTTGCGGCTTCCACTCAGAATCAATTGAGCGTGCGTTGTCGAGTTTCCCTGACCTCGAAACCTGAAGTGAGCCCAGGCATCGCCGTATGTTGCCACCGACAGGTACAGCAATTCCCTGCCACACTCTCAGAGGAAAAGCTCTGGTCGCAGGTCCAGGGCTCTTGATCACCTGAGACTGGTGTCTAATCCCAAGTAGCAAAGGGTCGAGGAGGCAAGGATACCCCCTCACCATAGCCGCGAGGACTGGAACTGGGTAGTTCAGACAGACCACTCAGCAGAATCGCCTCACCGCCAGGTTTTGGGACTCACGAGAAAGCGTTTGCCCTCGACGAGTAAGCGTTTGCTCTAAACGAGAAAGCATTCGGGTCAAGCAGAAAGCGCCTGCCCTAAACCAGTAAACGTTTGCGACAAACCAGAAAGCGTTTGCCCTAAACCAGTCAGTATTCACGTCGATTAGGAAGCATTTGCCCTCGATCACAAAGCGTTTGCGGCAAACTAGGAAGCGCTTGCCCTCAACTACAAAGCGTTTGCCCTCAACCTGTGGGAGTCTGACCCGGTGAACAAATGGCGCAAAGACGCCAGCCTACTGACCCGTGTTCTGATCCAGCTCAACCACTAGAGGCCCCTCCCCCAACCCCTTCCCCCGCTTTCGAACCCAGGGGAGGCAAGTTCTCAAACCCCTGTCCTTGTCTCCCCTCTCCCGAGCTCGGGAGAGGGGCCGGGGGTGGGGGCCTCTGAGAGGCTGCAGCTCAGCTTTAAATCAGCGCCATTCCCCTCTGGGACTCAGCCTCTAACGGACGCAGACTCCGAGCTTGGCCCGATCCAGCAAGACAGACAATCCCAGCGAGGCAGCTAGCAACAAGCTCCAACTGATCAGTCGAATCGCCAAGATTTCGCTCAGACTGAAGGTTTCGGCGCTGAACAGTTCATGGCCAATATTCGATAGGAACCGGCTCAAAATACCGTTGATGCAGAAAATCCCCAGGCTATATTTCGACAGCAGCAGCACAATTTGCCGAATAGCTGGCGGCAGCTGGCTTTCCTCCAGCGACGCACAACACAAGAACGCCACCGGCACACTGAGGATACAAGAGATCATCACATACTCAAACGGGGAGGCGCTGTCGTTAGACACGATCAAGCTGCGCTCGACCGGCAACATCGCCAGGGTAATGCCGAGCAGCAGCAGCTTAGATCCAGCTGAAATGCGGCTCGAGAGTTGGACCAGCTGCGGCCACTTCTCATGGAAGTAAGTCCCCAGCGCCATGTAGACAAACCAATAGGCGAACGGGGAGCGCCCCATTTCTCGCAGAATCGGCAGGATTTGCGAGTCCCAGGTACCAGAGACGGCGGCAGAGATGCTCAGAAACACCACGGCTTGCAGGGCGACCGTGACCAAAACTCCTTTGAGATTGCGCCAATAGCGTCTGAACCAGGGAAAAATCGGCACTAATTGGAACAGGATCAGCAGATAGTAGGCCCCAGTGAAGATCACGCCTTGCAGCATGCTTTTGACCAACGCCAGCCAGGTGCTGTCCAGGATAAGTTCCAAAATCGCCATCAAACCAAACCAGAATAGCGTGGGGATAGCAAGCCGCAAAAGGCGCTTTTTAAGCAGCGGCCAGATCGGCTGAGCCGCATACTTTTCCAGTCCCCGAGCTAACAAGAAAAACGAAATTGTGAGCAGAACCGGGACACAAAATCTCAGAGGTGAGAACAGCGAGCCAAGTAATCCCGCACTGTCAGCGAAGCTAGACGGCGGCACAAAAGTTGAGTGAAACAGAACGACGACTGTGATGCTGACTGCTTTGAGTAGATCAAGGGCAAAGAGCCGATTTTTGCTGGGTTGCCTTGGCTGAGTTGATGAGACTTCGCGGTTGCTAGAGGGTTGCTGGTTCATCACTCTTCAATGCAAGTAGAAGGGCAGCAGACCGATAGATGACACCTTATTGGTCTCCTGACTTGCAGCAGGCAAAGATACACCTGGATTAATCTACTTAGACTGTGACCATCCGGACATTTTGCCTGATTCTGACTAAAAGATGCCGCTTCCAACCCGCAGAACCGTCTCCACAGCTGCTCCCCAGCTTGGCTTGAAAGCCATTTGGCTCGAGACCTGTTCGGTTAGAGAGTCAGCTCAGGTGGTAGAGCGAGACCACCAGGGAGTTATCTCTAAACTGGTAAACCAGTTCCGGGTCGACTCTGCGTCGCTCCAGTTCAGCCCGCAGGCGATCAGAAGGATTGTAGACAAAAACATCGCGAAAACCAGTAGGGATTTGGAGCGATTCTGGCTCAGTCATCAGAAGCAGTTGAGTCTGTGAATCCAGTCGATGGCTGAGCGGCATGACCATCCCCAATGGCATATCTGTGATTAACAGTGGCCGAGGTGCTTGGTTGATGATTTTAGAGACTTGAACCTCAAATTCAGACCATCCCCACCAAGTATTGGCCTGAGCATTGACTGCACCAGATAAAACGCCCCCAGAGATGACTAAAACTGTGATGATTTGCCAGAACCTCCCTCGAGTCGCGTGACTGATTTGGTAAGCCAGCAGGTTAGCAACAGCCAGATGAATGCCCAAATAACAGGGCAAGAAATAGCGATCAGTAATTGAGCGTTGACCTGACCAAATCAAATCCGGCACAGCCAAGGCAAGAACAGTGACACCGATCAAGGTTGAAATGAATAGCGCTGTGTGTTTTGACGCTTGGCTCCAGAGACGATAGACCGCCAATAAGATTAAGATCAGAATTGGTATTGCCAAATAAATTAGCAGATTATTGTACTGAGTCTGCCACGATACAAAGGCATGGCAAAGATTCAATCCCCAAACTTTCAGTAAAGCCTGAGTTGGCAGAGGCTGTTTTGTCCAATTGGTCGTCGCAATCAAAGCGTCCTGATGGGCCACTGTGATCCAGAGCCAAGGAAGGAACAGACCGATTGCGCTCAAAGATGACAGCAGATAAGCGACTAGCCGCTGGCTCAAGCGAAAGCGCTCAATTGCCAAGACATAGAGCCCATGCCCCAGAAAGACCAAGCCAGAGAACAAATGGCAGTAGAGCCCCGCTGTCACAGTGGCCGCGTAAAATCCCCAGCCTAGTTTGGTCTTGTACCGGATTGCTCGCAGCAAGGCGACACAAGACAGCAGGATGATAACGAGCCAGAGGCTGTATTGCCGGGCCTCTTGGGCGTAGCGGATATAGATCGGCGACACAGAGAATAGAGCCACAGCGAGCCAGCCAAACAGTGGGGAGCCGGAAAACTCCAAACAGAGCCAGTAGACCGCCGGAAACCCTAACAAGCTGATCAAAACAGGCAAGCTACGCATGGCAACCACTGAACTCCCGAAATGCTCGGCCCAAAGCCTTGCCATCCCGTAGTACAGCGGTGGGTGCTGCGGTTCATCGTGGGCGAGTCCCTGGATAGTATCCACCACACTCTTATCTGAGCCCGGCTGTTGATAGTGTTGCAACTCACCAATGCTAATTGTCTGTCCCTGGTAGAGTTGAGCAACTACCTCCTGCGCTCTGTAGCCAGAAACTCGCAACGAGGTGTAAGTTTCATCGTGCCAGTAAGGCTTTTGATCCAGGTTAGCAAAGCGGTATAAAATGCCCAACGCTAATACAAGCGCAAGCGAGAATTGCAGCCACCTCACGGGTGGCTGAGCCTGTCGAACCATGTCACTCTACCTCAAGAAAAGTGCAGAATATTCGAGCACAAAGCTTCACAAAAACTGAAGACACTTGCGCCCTAATTCGACAGTTGTTCAAACTGTGGTCGAGAAGTTAACTGGTAACCAGAACTTCCCGCGTGCACCGCCAGCACTCTTCTAGCGTAGAAAACAATAGGGTCGTCGTCGGTCTGAAAAGGTCAGATCAAGGGTCCGAAAAAAGCGGCTTCTCCAGGAGAACTCGCAGCAGCCCAGGGCTGGGAGTTAGACTGCCGCTAACCGTCCAGCCGAGAGCGCCTTAACGCAGCCCTGACCCAGCGGATTTCGTCGTAGGAGTACGACTCGCCCAGCCACTCCTTCACCGGCTTGAGCACCTCATCTCCCAACTGCTGCAGCGCATCCGATATGGCAGCGCGACGCTCCGGCGACACCAGGCGCTCGACCGCCACCGCCTCACCCGCCTCAATCAGCTCGACCAGATGCTCCGCCACAGTTCTAGGCCTGAGGTTACGCTGCTGGGCAATCGCCTCCAGGCTCAGCCCCTGCTGGTGCAGCTCCAGAGTCTGCTGCAGAGTGAGCGGCACCAAGCCAGGCACCGGTAGCGGTGGCGGCGGCACCAGCAGGGGCTGAGCCTCCAGACTCAGCCCGTGGGCCACGCAATAGGTGCGAATCGCATCGCTAAACGGCGTGAAATACGCCTCCAGCTTGCGGCTGCCAACCCCCGGCACCTGGGCAAAGGCCGTCGGGCTTTGGGGGCGCAAGCTAGCCATCGCCCGCAGGCTGGCGTCCGGGAACACCACATAGGGCGGCACCCCCTGCTGGTCAGCCAGGCGCTTGCGCAGCTGACGCAGGTGCTGAAACAGCCCCTCAGCTTCGGGTTCCAGACTGGGGACTGCGACCCGCTGCTCCTGGCTAGGCTGCTGCTGCTGTGCAAACCCGGCCATCTCAAACTGACGCTGCTGGCGCAACACCTGCCAAGACTCAGCATTGAGCTTGAGCACCGGGTAGCCATCCGTGGTTTCGCTCAGTAGCCCCTGGTGCAACAGGGCGCGTCCGAGGCGTAGCCAAGCATCCGCAGTGTGCTGCTTGCCCACCCCATAAGTCTTGATCTGGTCATGGCCCTGGCTGCGGATCTTCTGGGTATTCGCGCCGCGCAGCACGTCAATAATGTGGCGCAGGCCAAAGCGCTCTTGGCAGCGGGCCACCGCAGACAAAAACATCTGGGCCTCAACTGTGCGGTCTTCCAGCGGCACCGGGTGCAAGCAATTGTCGCAGTTGCCGCAATTGTCCCCAGCGAGGATTTCGCCAAAGTAGGCCAGCTGGATTCGGCGGCGACAGACCGCACTCTCGGCATAGGCCACCATCTGGTTGAGCTGCGAGCGGGCGATGCGCTGCTCCTGCTCATCAGATTTCTGGGCAATCAGATACTCCACCTTGGCGCGGTCACCGGCGCTGAAAAACAACAGGCAGCGAGCCGGTTGGCCGTCGCGGCCCGCCCGGCCCGACTCCTGGTAGTAGCCCTCCAGGTTGCGCGGCAGGTCGTAGTGGACCACAGTGCGCACATCGGGCTTGCCCACCCCCATGCCGAAGGCGACCGTCGCCACCAGCACCGGCATATCGTCGCGGATAAAGCGCGACTGATGTTCGCTGCGCTGCTGGTCGGGCAGGCCCGCGTGGTAGGGCAGAGCGCGCAGGCCGTCGCGGACCAAGCGCTCACTGAGCTGCTCAACCGTTTTGCGGCTCTGGCAGTAAATGATCGCAGGCGCGTCAGGCTGTTCGCGCAGCAGACCCACCAGTTCAGCGTAGGAGCCTTTATGCTTAGCGCGGACTTCGTAGGCCAGGTTGGGCCGGTTAAAGCTGGCGACGTGGATATGGGGGTCACGCAGCTGCAGCTGGCTCAAGATATCCTGGCGGACCCGCTCCGTCGCGGTCGCAGTCAACGCTAGGGTAGGCAGATCAGGGTAGCGCGCGCGCACCTGCGACAGCTGCCGATACTCCGGGCGGAAATCGTGGCCCCATTCGCTGACACAGTGTGCCTCATCGACCGCCAGCAGCGAAAGACCGACCCGCGCCTGAATCTGAGCCAGCAAGCCCAAAAACCCCTCACTCAGCAGCCGCTCAGGCGCAACATAGAGCAATTTGAGCTTGCCCTGCAGAGCCGCCTGCTCGCGCTGAGAGCGCTGAGCGGGGTTGAGAGAGCTGTTGACAAAGGTCGCCGCAATGCCATTGTCGCGCAGGCGGTCCACCTGATCCTGCATCAGCGCGATCAGCGGCGAGACCACCAAGGTCAGCCCCGGCAGCAGCAGTGCGGGCAACTGATAGGTCAGCGACTTGCCGCCGCCGGTGGGCATCAGAATCAGCTGATCGCGCCCCTGCAGAACTTGCTCCACAATCTGCCGCTGCCCAGGCCGAAACGTCTCGTGCCCGAAATATTGCTTGAGCACCGGTTCGAGGTTCGACCCCTCTGGCGCAGCACTGGTGACCTGGCAAGAACTCATCGCACCCCGCATAGCTGGACCCTACCTACCCCCATTGTGGACAGCTAGCATACCCCATCGACATCCACACCTCGCGAATCAGCCCCAAAACCTCACCCGAGAGTTCCAGAACCTCACCCGAGAGCTCCAGAACCTCGCCCGAGAGATTCCGAACCTTATGCGAGAGGTTCCGAGCCTCGCCCGAGAGGTTCTGAGCCTCGCCCGAGAGGTTCTGAGCTAAATAGCACTGACTGCGTGTCAGTCACCCCTTGCGCAGGGGGCCTGGGGGAGGCGCTTCGTCCCCCAGTGGGGGGTTTGGGGGGCAAGCGCCCCCCATTCCGGGTTCTCCCCAGCCCCCACTTTTCCCCTCAGTCAGCGCCCTTCCCCGCCAAGTCTCGCCTCAGGAAGGGTCTCGGTACAGCAAGCCGAGAGCCCCCAACAACAGCAGGGCACCCAAAAGACCCATTGCCCCCAGACGCTCCCCAAACAACACCCAAGCCAGAATCGTCGAAGTCAGTGGCTCCAGCAGCGTGATGACACTGGCAACCGTCGCCGTAGCATGGCGCATCCCATAGAAAAACAGCACGTAGGCCAACGCTGTCGGCACCAGCCCCAGATACAGCAGCAACCCCCAGCCCACGCCAGAATAGCTGACAACCAAACCCGACCCCAGCGCAAACGGCAATAGTAGCACCGCCCCCGCACTAAACCCCACCGTAACCGGCAGCAGCGGAGGGTACCGTCCCGCCAACGCCCGACTGCACAGCGTCACCACCGCATACCCACCCGCCGAGCCCAGCGCCAATCCCACCCCCATCCCCAGATTGCGCACCCCACCATCCCCCGGTTGCAGCCCCACCAACAGCCCCGTCCCGATCAACGCCGCACCCAGCGCCAGCCCCAGACGCCGCGTCAGCCGCTCCCCCAACCACCCCGCCGCCAGCAGCGCCACCAAAATCGGAGCCGTACACAGCGTCACCAACACCGCCGTCGTCACCCCCACCCGCGCAATCGCGCCAAAGTAGCAGACCTGATACAGCGCCGTCATTACACCAATCAGTAGCATCAGACCGAAATCGAACCGCGCAATCTGCACCCTGCGCCCAGCCAACCCCAGCCCGCAAGCCAGCCCCAGCCCCGGCACCGCCAGCGCCAACCGCCAGAACCCAACTGACAGCGCATTGGTCTGCGTCAAGCCATAGAGCAGCTTGACCGCCACGCCGACCGTCCCCCACAGCACCGCCGACCCCACAATCAGCCCCAGCCCCCGGCGCGACTCCGCCTGGGCCTTAATTTGAGTTTTCATCAAAAAACTATCCTCGCCTGACCCGGTGAACCAAAGACTCAAACGGCAGCGGCAGGATAGGTTTTGATCCTTAAAAGTAGGCTCGTTCTCGCCAGCCTAAAATCTCAGCCATCCTGCCCTAATGAACGCGGCAGAAGCCTGGAGGCGAAATGTTGGAACGAGTGCCTGGCATGACGAGCAACCTGAATAGGTACTCTGAAACTTACCACGAAGCCAGGGCGCACAGAAATGCGCCCTGGCAGCTGTTTGAACTACTGACGCGAGAAGCTGACAACTTCCACATCTTCCAGCGCCACATCCTCTAGAACCTGATGATTGGCCTCCACGATCGGCGCACTGGCAGGCTCCGCAGCCGGAGCAGCAAACTGTGGCACCGCCCCCTTCACTGGCTGTCGCGCCTCGATCATCCCAATCGCGCGCGTGACATCCGCAGCCAAAAGCACCACCAGAGAGCCATCTGGGGCCTCGTCCAGGATTCTCTCAATCGCCTGGTTCTCGTCCAGCATCACCTCATAGCGGCAGTTCGAGCCCTCGGCGACCCCCTTCTCAATGCCCTGGATAATCCAGCGAGCCGCATCACCCGCCGGGCGCTCCCGCCGATCCGACTCCGCCTCCTTGACAATGAGCCGGTCAAAGATGCCCGCCGAGAGCAACCCCAAAGTCTCCAGATCTTCATCTCGCCGGTCACCAGGGCCACCGACCACACCTAGGCGCTCGCCCGGCCAGTTTTTGACAAACGAGCCCAGCGCCGCGTAGCCCGCCGGATTGTGCGCGTAATCCACCAGCGCCGTGTAGCGGCCCACATCGAATAGGTTCATCCGTCCCGGCGTCTGCGCCGCCGAAGCTCTGAACGTCGCCAGCCCCGCCCGGATATCCTCCATGCGAATCCCCTGCGCAAAAGCAGCCAAGCTAGCGGCCAGCGCGTTCTGGATCATGAACGGCGCGCGCCCACCCAGGGTCAGCGGAATACTCAGGGCCTGCTCAATGCGCAAAGTCCAGTCGCCCTTGAGAATCGAAAGGTAGCCGTTCTCGTAAACCGCTGCCAGACCGCCGCGCTGAGTGTGCTCCTTCACCACCGCATTGTCCGGGTCCATCGTGAAGTAGGCCACGCGCGCCTTTACCCGGTTGGCCATATCCGCCACCAGCGGATCGTCGGCGTTGAGCACCGCATAGCCATCGGGCGCAGCGCTTTCCACCACCACACTCTTGAGGTAAGCCAGGTCCTCGACCGTGTTGATGTCGCCGATACCCAGGTGGTCGGCCTGCACATTCAGCACCACACCCACGTTGCAGTGGTCAAAGCCCAGACCCGAGCGCAGAATGCCGCCCCGCGCCGTCTCCAAAATCGCCACTTCCACCATTGGGTCTTGCAAAATTACCTGGGCGCTCTGGGGACCAGTGGTGTCGCCCTTCTCGACCAAGTAGTCACCGATATAAATGCCGTCGGTGGTGGTGTAGCCGATCACCTTGCCCGTCTGCTTAAAGATGTGCGCGATCAGGCGAGTGGTGGTGGTTTTGCCATTGGTGCCAGTCACCGCCACGATCGGAATGCGGCTGGGCGCACCAGGCGGGAACAGCATGTTGACCACTGGCTCCGCCACATTGCGTGGGATGCCTTCGCTGGGGCAGACGTGCATGCGGAAGCCAGGCGCGGCGTTCACTTCCACGATCACCCCTCCGGTCTCCCGCAGCGGCCTAGAGATATCAGAGGTCACCACGTCGATGCCCGCGATGTCCAAGCCAATGATCTTGACCACTCGTCGCATCAGCCAAATATTTTCGGGGTGGATGAGGTCGGTGCGGTCGAGGGCGACGCCGCCCGTGCTCAGATTGGCCGTCGCCTTCAGGTAGCAGATCTCGCCCTCCGGCAGCACGGTCTCTAGGCTGTAGCCATACTTGTCCAACAGCTCCCAGGTGTGGCGGTCCACCTCAATGCGGGTCAGCACATTGTCGTGGCCATCGCCCCGGCGCGGGTCGCAGTTGGTGCGGTCTATAAGCTCGCCCAGCGTCGCTTGCCCGTCGCCGATCACAAAGGCGGGCATTCGCTCGGCCACCGCCACCACCTGGCCATTGATCACCAGCACCCGATGGTCGAGGCCCGCGTAGTAGCGCTCGACGATCACAGCGCTGGAGACATCGCGGGCCGTGTCAAAGGCTATTCTCGCGGCCGCCAGGGTCTGGATGTCCAGAGTGATGCCGCGTCCGTGGTTGCCGTCGAGGGGCTTGATCACGATCGGGAAGCCGCCCACATCGGCAATTGCTTCTTCGAGTTGGTCCAAATAATAAATCACCGTGCCACGCGGGACAGGCACGCCAGCATCGCCCAGGATGCGCTTGGTGCCCTCCTTATCGCAGGCCAGCTCCACTGCTAAGATGCTGCTGGCATCCGAGAGCGTCGCCTGGATCCGCCGCTGGTAAACCCCCCAGCCGAGCTGGATCATCGAACGGCTGCTCAGCGCAATCCAGGGGATGTCTCGAGCTTCGGCTTCGGCCACAATCGATTCGGTGCTTGGCCCCAGACGCGACTCATTGTATAGCTCCCGCAAATCGCGCAGATCCTGCGCCAATTCGCCCTCCGGATAAATCCCAGTGTCCACAATCGACTGACACAGGCGCACCGCCGCCCGAGCCGCATAACGGCCCGCCTTCTCATCTTTGTATTCAATCGCAACCTGATAGGTGCCAGGGGTGCTGGTCTCGCGCGTGCGCCCGAAGCCAACCGCCATCCCGGACAGCGTCTGCAGCTCTAGAGCCACATGCTCAATGATGTGCCCCATCATCGTGCCTTCAGCCATCCGACTCAGAAAACCGCCCCGGCAGCCCGGCGAGCAAAAGTGTTCTACCAGGCTGGGCAGGGTCGTCACCAGCCCCTCATAGAAGCCGGGGATCAGGTTCGAGGGTTTCTCCGCCAGGTCTTCCAACTCCAGGCGCATCACAACCACCTGATGGCGTCGGACGCTCCAGTAATTGGGGCCGCGCAGCGTCTGTATCTTGAGAATCTTCATGTGAGTCAGCTAGTGGAGGAAAGAAAACAAAGATGTCAGGGCTGCTTGAGTCTTTCTCATGTCATAATTGCTTGACAAACTGAGCCGGGATAGTGCTTAATGTAACGAAATTTCGACTTCCCTTGATCCTAGTCCGGCCCATGCTCAGCAGGGAATGCTCTGATTACAAAATGAGCCACACGCTGCGGGTCACAGCGTAATGAGCGATCAATTTGCTGTGATTCACCCATAGTTCACTTTGGTGTAGAAGGACCGAGCCGCCCTTCTCTAAAATCTTAGAGAGGATTTTGGGCTGGCTGCAGACTCATCGGCAACAAGTTACTGAATGATTTTGCGTTTGTACAAGTTATATCGACCCCCCTGGCAGAGGATGTGAATGCGCAGATTGTAGAGGCCAATCGGATCTTGATCACCAACCAAGAGGCGGCTGTTATGCAAGAGTTCGCCAGCGTCCACAATGGTCACCGTCCCTTTACCCACCACCTCCAAAATGCCGTCCCCCTCAAATAAGGCGCAGGTGTCTTCGTCAATGCCCAGCCCCAGCCGCTCTGGGAAAGCGGCCACGGCGCTGAGCAGTCGGGCCATGCGATTGCGGTTGTGAAAATGCTGGTCCACGATCACCTCGCGGATGATCCCCAAGCCAGTGCCTAGGTCCACCAGGCTGCGATTGGGTGACTCGCCACTCGCCCCGCCGGTGATCATGTGCTCGCCCATGACCGCTGCGCCAGCGCTGGTCCCCGCCAGAGTCAACTGCCCAGAGCGAACCCGCTGCTGGAGCTGAGCCGACAGGGGAGTTTCCGCCAGCAGAGCGCACAGCCGCAACTGGTCGCCGCCAGTCATAAATGCCCCGGTACACTCCTCCAATCGCTCCTGAAGGCGTGGGTCTTCGCTCTCGCGACGGTTGCGGATGTCCAGGACATCAATCGACTTAGCTCCCATCTCCTCAAAGATCTGGGAGTAAATCTGACCGATGATCTCCGGCTCGCGTGAGGCGGAGGGGATGATCGCTATCCGAGCGTTGGTCGCCCCAGCCCGTTCAAAGAACGTCCGCAAAATATTGCGCTCGCCAACTTTGTCTTCCGCACCGCCGATCGCCATCACAGCGGCCTTCAGCGGTGGGTCTAAGGGCGATTCCAAGGCGTTCTGCTCCTCTGGGTGCGACAAATTTGAGGCGGCAGAGACGATCTGGATCAGCCGCTCTAACCGCTCACGCAGGGGTCGCTTCTCTTGCCAACCACTACTGTACCAAGCGCTCGAGCGCTTGGTCGCCATTGGGTCTACTGGGCCAGGCTCTCTCACTAGTGCTGCTGAAGTCGTCTGGGTTCTCTAAAAAGACTTTAAAAAAGTATCCGATGCAACAGCCAGAACAAACCTCTGTTGAACTGACCGTAAGCCTGTTCAACTTACTCATAGCCGATTTGGGGCTGGCAAATCTACAGAGACTTGAGCATTCTCTGACAAGGTAGAACGCTCAATCGTTGGTCCAGATCTCCTGCGCCATAAGATCACCAATGCGATCACGCAGCGAGTAGTCATTCAGCTCCAACTCCTGCTCGATCCAGTTCCACTCCTGAGTAGGAAAATGCTTGCATAGGCTGCGGATCGGCTGCAAGCGGCTCAGGATTCCAGCATCGACCAGATGGCGAGCCTCATCTTGGATGGTCCCTAGAGAGTAACGAACAGATTGCAACATAGCTAGATAACCCCGCGCTCTACATAAGTCCGAACTCGAGCAGCTCGGAAGCCAACCGCAAGCAGCAAAACAGCATTACCCAACAACTCACCAAGTCAACAGATTCTGGAGAGATCTAGATGAGTAAACTGATTAGCACTCGCTGTATGCACCGATACCGAACTCCATTCATTTTTAACCTTTTTTACCGGAAGTCGCGTTAATTTTTGTAAATGATCCGGTTAAGTCTGCCGATGGGTGGAGGTGAGAAAGCTAACCCCGAGTTGCGGAAAGCCTGACCCCGTCGAGATCTGCGGGCTTAATCTTGACTTTACAGTTGGGGCGGTGGTAAGCGGCGGCGGTCAGGGATAATGGAGCCAAATGGCGGTACTCTGGTCTCCCCTATTTTGCTCTGCAGTCCGGCGGGAGACAGCCGCCCACCAGGCGATAGTCCTGGCCCAGGCAAGGTTTAGCGATTTTTTAGGAGCGTTCGTAAAGACGTGGTTTCGCAAATTGGCAGGGCTTACGAGGCCAAGACTCGTGAGATCGCCCAGGCAATTCTGGCTCAGGCGAAAGGGGAGCGATCGTTTTTCAGCTCGTTGCGCGACCAGATGCGTCTGGACGACCGGCTGATGAACTGGGCGATGAGCAACCCCGGTCTACGGGTGCAGCTGTTTCGCTTTGTGGACTGTTTGCCCGCGTTGCGCAGCAAGGCGGAGGTGGCGCGGCATCTGCAGGAGTATCTAGGCGAAGCCGATTTTCCGGGCCTCAAGAGCCTGCTGAACTTCAGCAAGCCGGATTCGCCCGCCGGTCAGATCGCCGCCGCTACGGTAACCACCGCCGTCGAGACCCTGGCCCGCCGCTACATCGCTGGTGAAAATCTGCAGCAAGCGCTCAAGAGTATCGAGCGTCTGCGCAAGGAGCGGACTGCCTTCACTCTGGATCTGCTAGGTGAGGCAGTGATCACCGAAGTCGAGGCTGAGTCCTACCTCCAGCGCTACCTAGACTTGATGGCCCAGCTGAGCGAAGCGTCTAAGTCCTGGCCGGTGCTGCCGCAGATCGATGAGGCCGATGGTGAGCCGTTACCGCGGGTGCAGATCTCGGTGAAGCTGACCGCCTTCTATTCGCAGTTCGACCCGCTTGACGCCGTGGGCAGCGCCGCCAAGGTCAGCGAGAAGGTGCGCATTCTGCTGCGGCGAGCCCAGGAGCTGGGCGTTGCCGTCCACTTCGACATGGAGCAGTACGCCTACAAGGACCTCACCCTGGCCACGCTCAAGGCGGTGCTAATCGAGGACGAATTCCGCACGCGCACCGATGTGGGCGTGACCCTCCAGGGCTATCTGCGCGACTCGCAGCGCGACCTAGAGGATCTGATCGCCTGGGCCAAACAGCGAGGCCACCCGCTGACCGTGCGCCTGGTCAAAGGGGCCTACTGGGATCAGGAGACGATCAAGGCTTACCAGCACGACTGGTGGCAGCCGGTGTTCAACCAGAAGTCCTCCACCGACGCCAACTACGAGACCCTGACGCGTCTGTTGCTGGAGAACCACCAGTATCTCTACGCCGCGATCGGCAGCCATAACGTGCGCTCGCTGGCGGTGGCAATCGCCACGGCACAGGAGCTACAGATCCCTAGCCGTCGCTTCGAGTTGCAGATGCTCTATGGCATGGGCGGCAAATTTGCCCAAGCCTGTGTCGAGCTGGGCCAGCGGGTGCGCATCTACTGCCCCTATGGCCAACTGGTGCCCGGCATGGCCTACCTGATCCGCCGCCTGCTGGAGAATACTGCTAACAACTCGTTCCTGCGCCGCAGCTTAGAGGAAGAGCGCCCAGCTGAAGAGCTGCTCAGCCCCCCACAGCTAGAGACCAGCGACGGCTACGGTCTGCAACTGCCCGGCTTTCGCAACACCGCCGATACCGACTTCTCGCAGCTCCAGGCTCGCGACTCGGCGCAGTCGGCACTAGCCCAGGTGCGCTCGCAGCTAGGGCAAACCTATCTGCCACTGGTGAATGGGGTCGCCGTTCCCACAGGGTCCAGCCTGGACTCGTTGAATCCCGGCCAGCCCAGCGAGGTGGTGGGCAAAGTCGGTCTGGCGACGGTGGACCTTGCAGACCAGGCCGTGGCGGCGGCAAAGGCGGCGTTTGCCACCTGGAAGCGTACCCGCGCCCACGAACGCGCTGAGATCCTGCGCAAAGCGGCGGCGCTGATGGAGCAGCAACGCGCCCAGCTCGCAGCCTGGATTGTCCTGGAGGTAGGCAAGCCCCTGCGCGAGGCTGACGCCGATGTCTCCGAAGCCATTGACTTCTGCCGCTACTACGCCAGTGAGAGCGAGCGCTTAGAAGTGCCCCAGTCCCGCGACGTCCCCGGCGAGACCAACGAGTATCACTACCAGCCGCGCGGCGTCACGCTGGTGATCGCGCCCTGGAATTTTCCCTTGGCGATCCCGGTGGGTATGAGCGTGGCGGCGTTGGCGGCGGGCAACACCGTCATCCTCAAACCTGCCGAGCAGTCCTCGGTGATCCTGGCGCAATTCAGCCAAATTCTGCAGGCGGCGGGTATCCCGGCAGGCGTGTTCAACTTCCTGCCGGGCATCGGCGAGGAGATTGGCCCACGCCTGGTGAAGCACCCGGACGTGCAGGTGATTGTGTTCACCGGCTCGCAGAAGGTGGGCTGCCAGATCTACGCTGATGCGGCGGTGCTCCAGCCCGGGCAGAAGCACCTGAAGCGGGTCATCGCCGAAATGGGCGGCAAGAACGCGATTCTCATCGACGAGAGCGCCGACCTAGATCAGGCCGTGGTGGGCGTGGTGCAGTCTGCCTTTGGCTATGCCGGGCAGAAGTGCTCTGCTTGTTCGCGGGTGATTGTGCTGGAGCCGGTGTACGACGCCTTTGTGGCGCGGCTGGTCGAGGCCACGCGCTCACTGAATGTCGGCCCCGCCGAGCAGCCGGGCACCCAGGTGGGACCCGTGATCGACGCCGAGGCGCAAGCTCGGATCAAGCGCTACCTCGAAAAGGGTCGCCTCGAGGCTGAAGTGGCTCTGGAGATGCCAGTTCCCGAGACGGGCTACTTTGTCGGCCCCACGATCTTCACGCAGGTCGCGCCGGATTCAGTGCTCGCCCAGGAGGAGATCTTTGGGCCGGTGCTGGCGGTGATCAAAGCCAGGGACTTTGGCGAGGCGCTGCGGATTGCCAATGACGTCCCCTATGCGCTCACAGGCGGCCTCTACTCGCGCACACCGTCGCACATCGCCCAAGCCCGTGCGGAGTTTGAGGTGGGCAACCTCTACATCAACCGGGGCATCACGGGAGCCCTGGTGGACCGCCAGCCCTTCGGTGGCTTCAAGCTGTCGGGGGTGGGTTCGAAGGCCGGGGGACCCGATTACCTGCTACAGTTCCTGGAGCCGCGCACGGTGACCGAGAACACCCAACGCCAGGGCTTTGCGCTGATCGAGGGGGCGGACCAGTAGCCAGGTCTCAGGCTAGCCAGTTTGCTGGCGTCTCGGGCTGAGTGGCCTGAATACTTCGCTTTTCTGTAGTTTTCCACAGGGGCTCGTCGCCTGTGGAAAACTCTAAGGTTCAGTTGAGTTTGTCAATAGCCTCTGACCCATTGCGCTCCCACAATCGCTTACGCTCCCTAAATCACGACTCCTACTCACCGGCATCTCCTATGACTTCCCAGATCCGCTTCCTGATGTGTCCGCCCGACCACTACGAGGTGGACTACGTGATCAACCCCTGGATGGAGGGCAATGTCCACAAGTCCTCGCAAACCAAGGCGGTGGAGCAGTGGCAGGGCCTACACCACATCCTGAAAGATCGGGCGCTGGTGGATCTGGTGACGCCGCAGCGGGGCTGGCCCGACATGGTGTTCACGGCCAACGCGGGGCTGATGCTGGGTGAGACGGTGGTGCTCAGCCGCTTCTTCCACAAGGAGCGCCAGGGCGAGGAGCCCCACTTCAAACAGTGGTTTTTGGAGGCGGGCTACACGGTGCACGAGCTGCCACCGGATCTGCCCTTTGAGGGCGCGGGCGATGCCCTGCTGGACCGGGAAGGGCGTTGGCTGTGGGCGGGCTATGGCTTCCGCTCGGAGCTGGACTCGCACCCCTACCTGGCCAAGTGGTTGGACATCGAAGTGCTCTCGCTGCGCCTGAGCGATGAGCGCTTCTACCATCTGGACACCTGCTTCTGCCCGCTCACGGGCGGCTATTTGCTCTATTACCCCCCAGCCTTCGACGCTTACAGTAACCGGCTGATCGAGATGCGTGTGGCTCCCGAGAAGCGCCTGGTGGTCAGTGAGGCGGACGCCGTGAACTTCGCCTGCAATGCGGTGAATGTCGAGCGCATTGTGATCATGAATAAGGCCAGCGACGGCCTCAAAGCACAGCTGACTGAGTTGGGGTTTGAGGTCGTGGAGACGCCGCTCACCGAGTTTCTCAAGGCGGGCGGGGCGGCCAAGTGCCTGACCCTGCGCGTGACCGAGCCGGTGCGCGGCGAAGTCCACGCCAGCGCGGCGGTAGAGGCGCGCACGATCCAGCTCAGGGGCCATCTGCTAGATTCTGGGCTGATCAGCCGGGCGCTGGACCTGATTGTCGAAGGCGGCGGCAGTTTCCAGGTGCTCAATTTCAGCCTGGGTGAGCAGCGACAGAGCACGTCTTTGGCGGAGATCAAGGTTTCTGCGCCGGACCATGATGTCATGGAGCGGCTAATGAGCCAGCTGATCGACTTGGGGGCGGTGCTGCCCGAGCGTGAAATCTGCGATATCAACCTGGAGGCCGTGATCCAGGCGGGGGTTGCCCCGGATGATTTCTATGTCACGACGATCTACCCCACTGAGGTGCGGGTGAACTGCCAGTGGCTGCGGGTGCAGGACCAGCGCATGGACGGTGCGATTGTGGTCCGTCAGACACAGCAAGGGCCAGCCGCCAGCTGTAAGCTGCTGCGCGATCTGCAGGTAGACGACCGGGTGATCTGCGGTGTGGAGGGCATTCGCACGGTGCGTAAGCCCGAGGCGCGAGATAGCAAGGCGCAGGAGTTTACCTTCATGGGCTCGGGGGTTTCCAGCGAGCGACGCGTGGAGTTGGTGGTCGAGCAAATTGCCTGGGAGCTACGCCGGATTCGCGACCAGGGCGGCAAGGTGGTGGTCACGGCGGGGCCGGTGGTGATCCACACGGGCGGTGGCGTGCATCTGGCTAGTCTGGTGCGGGAGGGCTATGTGCAAGCGCTGCTGGGGGGCAATGCGATTGCGGTGCACGACATTGAGCAGGCGCTGATGGGCACGTCGCTGGGTATGGACATGCAGCGTGGTGTCAGTGTGCGTGGCGGTCACCGGCACCACCTCAAGGCGATCAACTTGGTCCGACGCTGCGGCAGCATTGCCCAGGCAGTTGAGCAGGGCTTGGTGGGTTCGGGGGTCTTTTACGAGTGTGTGCAGCGGGGGGTGCCCTTCTCGCTGGCGGGCTCGATTCGGGATGATGGCCCTTTGCCGGATACTCAGATGGATCTGATCAAGGCTCAGGCTGATTACGCGCGGCTGATTGAGGGGGCTGACATGATTTTGATGCTCTCGTCGATGCTGCACTCGATTGGTGTCGGCAATATGACACCAGCGGGGGTCAAGATGGTCTGCGTGGATATCAATCCGGCGGTGGTGACTAAGCTGGCGGACCGGGGCTCGGTGGAGTCGGTGGGGGTGGTGACTGATGTGGGTTTGTTCTTGAGTCTGCTGGTGCAGCAGTTGCACAAGCTGGTTGAGACTTATGTGGTGGCTTAGGGGGAAGGCTCTGCGGTCACAACTGAGCGGTTGGCAGTGAAGCAGAAGTTGTGCTGCTCAGATGGCTCGGTGCTCAGAGCCGAATGGCACTAGTTAGGGAAGTCGGGTTTCTGGAGAGAACCCGGAATTGGGGGGCGTTTGCCCCCCAAACCCCCCACTGGGGGACGAAGCGCCTCCCCCAGACCCCCTGCGCAAGGGGTGAGTGATGCTGGAGTCGATGCCATTTGGTTCTGAGCCTCACGCTTCTATGCCAGAACTGCGTCGTTGGAGCTCTGAGCTGC
>JANNOU010000130.1:0-4893 GCA_031399305.1 Leptolyngbya sp. SOY_34_metabat_272 | reverse complement strand
CCGGAATGGGGGGCGTTTGCCCCCCAAGCCCCCCACTGGGGGACGAAGCGCCTCCCCCAGGCCCCCTGCGCAAGGGGTTAGTGACACGCTTGTCGGTGCTGTTGGGTTTGGGGGTCCAGCTTCCGGGTTTCGGGCTTCAGCTTGCGGCTGCTTGGCTGCTTGGGGTGGGTGTTTTGCTCGGAGTTTCAAGCTGAGGGGGCGCAGTGCTGAGCAGTTTGCTGCAAATTCTGGGGTTGCAGCTTCAAGGGCCGAGCGATGGGCTCTAAGCTGCGAGCTCGCAACCTCAGCGGCTCAGTTGGGTACTCCACGGCGCGAGTTGGGAGCTTAAAGTTGGGCCTGACTGGATCGAGGCGCGGCCTTGCTATCCAGATGACTGTAGATTTGACCGTCGCTCCAGGTGGCTTGAACAGCAGTTGTTAGGGCTTTTAGCAAGCCCAGCAGGTAGAAAAAGGCTCGAACCGAGATCTTCAGCAAGGAGCCGGTTTTGTAGTACGGGGGCCGTCCCGACAACACCTGAGCCTCAAACAAGCTGACAAACGAGCGCAGAATCTGTGACGCGGTCAAGTTCTTGAACGCTAGCAAGAAGTGGTTGTGGTAGAAATAGACCTGGAATTTGGCGGAGCGCAGGCTGAGCATGTGACAGCCGCCACTCTGCTCGCCCAGGTGCACTAGAGCCGCTTCTGGGTCGTACCAAATCTGCAAACCCGTCTGGCGCAAGCGCAGAAACAGATCTGACTCCTCGCGGATGGCATTGCCCCCAAAGCGCTCATCAAAACTGAGCCCATGCTGCTCAAAAATGTCGCGCCGAAAAGACATATTGCAGCCCCTGGCGGTCAATACGGGCTGCGGCTTCGTGGTGTGGACCAGGTCCAGGTGGTACCAGACCACCGCTGGGTCCATCGCCTCCGGCGGCAGATAGTCAATCGTGGGCTCCTCTGGGGTGCCTGCGAGACTAGGCCCCAGGACCCGACCGGCCACTGCGCCGACCTCAGGCCGCTCCACATAGTTGCGAGCATGAGCCGTCAAGAAAGCATGACCCAGACGCACGTCATCGTCGATGAACAAGATAATCTCGCCTGTGGCGCGACGCAGGCCGTAGTTGCGAGCCCCCGGCAGGCTGGCCCACTCGACCCGGAGCCAGCGAATTTTGCCAGCCGCGACCAGTTCTGCCAAATAAGCCTGAACTTCGGGGGTGTGGGTCGGCGTTTGATCGATGACCCACACCTCAAAGTTTGGATAGTCCTGCTGCACCAGATCGGCCAAGGTATCTCGCAGCGGCTCTTCTCGACGGTAGGTTGGGACAATGACCGAAATCAGGGGCCAGCTCATGGTTTGACCGTGCACAAAGGTGGAGATGAAGGGGCAGTTCGCGAGCCTAAGCCTTGCGCCTAGCCACACACATTAGTGACAGGGCTGCCTCTGGCGCGTCAGGATTAATCCCAGACAAGCGCTGACCGAGGCGATATTTGCGGCTCGACTGACCCAATTGACCCTGAAATACCTCAGTCCCCACCGTGTGGTTATGGGGATAAAGTTTGACGCTAAAGCCCAGGGGCTCCAGGATTTGGTGATAGAACTGCCGCGTCATGCCATCGCCTGGTCGGTGGTGAGCCTCGGTCGCCAACGCGCAAGTTTGCTCTTCGACCGAAGCGTGGCCGCCGCGCTTGATCAGCCGGTACAGCGGCAGCCGAGCCCGCCACAGCAGCAGCGCAATCCCCTTGAAATTCCAAGCGGTGCGCTGAGGGTCATGATCGCTCACCAGCAGGCCACCGGGACGGACCAAGCGAGCCGCTTCCGCCAGCGCCTGGGCCATGTCGTCGCAATGGTGAAGCGTCGCATTGACCACCACCAGATCGGCAAAACCAGAAGCCAGTGGCAGGGCCTGGGCATCGGCCAGCAGCGGCGTGTAGCCGATTTCCCGCGCCATCTCCAAAGCGCCCCGACTGACATCAACCCCGATCAGCAGCCGAGGGGAGCCCCCCAAAGACGCGTACACGTTGCCGGGGCCGCAGCCGACATCCACCACGATCTTGCCGTCCCAACTGCCGGTCGCGGCTCGCCAGCGGGCTTTGAACGCTTCGTCGCGATGGCAGGCATCAAAGTAACCTTTTGCCCATTCAGGATGCCCAAAGTAGTAGCTGTTTGCCTGGAGCGCTGAGCTGGAATCAGGGATATGAACCGTAGGGATCCCACTTTCGCACCACCGTACGTTAGAGCCAGCAATAAAATACTGGCTTAGATCTAAAGATTGATGGATTGCCATAACGCTCTATCCCAAAGATGACCAAATTCGGCTCCAAATGCCACGCCAGAAGACTATAACCAACCCAATGGCTTAGGTAAGCTTTCTTCTAGTACGCATCAAGGCTTCTGAGCCAAGCTGGCACAACTTCTCCAAATCTACAAGCTGATTCACATTCTCTTTATCAGCGCTGTAAACCGCACAAAGTTTCGAAATTTTTCCGGAAAATGATCGCTTTAGCCAGAATATAAATTACTTGAGATAGTGCCGGAACCAAGCAATACTTAAGTCTGTGCAAACCGGGGTTGGACTGTGTCCTTGTCCAGGCACTTCGATCAGCTGCAGTGCATCGGCTTGGTTTGAATAGGCAGGCTGCAGCTTGTGCAACAGATGGCGATGCCCCTCGACCGGCACCACCCGATCCGCGAGGCCATGCCACATCAAAATCGGCTTACCTGCGAAGCGCTCAGACCAATCAATGGGATTCACGGAGCGCAGACTCTGAACTTGCTCAGCGACCTGGGCCGCTGATAACGGGAACTCCTCCCCTCGCAACGCCCACTGCTGCTGGGTCCATTCGATAAAGCCGATCCAGTCCGGCGTGCCCATCAGCGACACCAGCGCCCGCACCCAGGGATACTGCGTCAGCGCCCCAAACCCGACCAGCGCCCCCATCGAGATTCCCAAGATTCCCAGGCGCTCCGGCAGCAGCAGCCCCCGGCCCGCCAACTCCGCACGCACCGTGTCCAGGTCCACGACCGTCTGCTGCACCATCTCCCAGAACGAGTAAAGCATCATCTGGTCAAATGACAGCGCCGGTAGCCCCCGCTCACCGTGGCCAGGAGCGTCGATCAAGACCGCGCGAAAGCCCGCCTGGGCCAGAGGATAGCCGTAGCGCAATTCCCAATCCTTGCGCCCCCTGACATCGTGCTGGATTAGCACAGTCGGCAGCGGCTCGTAAAAGTGATCTGCCTCCGCCACTTGGAGCACCGGAATGTCTTGAACCGTCTCGCTTTGACACAGAATGTCCCGAATCATGGATGACCTTTGTCAGCGTCTGCTGCCACGCTTGCTGCTGTTTTGAGCTGCCAATTCTGGCCCTTAGTCGGGACCTCAGACCCTCTCGGTACGGTTATCTAACCCTCTGGCAGACTTGTTACAGCTAGACACAATGCCACAATGGAAGGACATTCCTGAAGCTTGATTCAGAGTCACTATGGCCTTCAATCCCAACGATGCCAGCTTTTTCAACATGGATCCGGAGAATGCACCCCCTGGTAACCCGCTGCTGAAATATCTTCAGCATCAGTCTCCTGAAGTCTTAGCCAATGTTGCCCGCTCCGTCACACCTGAAGTTCGGCAGATCATCTCTCACAATATCCAAGGTCTAGTGGGCATGCTGCCCTCCGAAGCCTTCAATGTCCAGGTCACCACCGACCGTGAGAACCTGGCTGGAATGTTGGCCTCCGCGATGATGACCGGCTACTTCCTGCGCCAGATGGAGCAGCGCATGGAGCTAGATCACCGCTTGGCGGGCATCACTGCCCTAGACAAACCCGAGTAGGGACAGGTATTGGGTATCTATCCCTCGCGGCACCTGCGCCTGCCCCCTTTTCGGCAGGCCCTGCCCCCCGTTTAGAAGCGAGGAACACTCAGAGCTTTTTCAGGAACGGGCGTGAATTCAGCGACGATCTGACGAAATTCTTCACCATCAATCGTCTCTCGCTCACTTAGCACGTCCACTAGCTTATCCATCACGGTACGGTGTTCTGCCAAGATACGGCGGGCCTCGTCGTAGCAGCGAACCACGATTTGCCGAACCTGCTGGTCAATGCGGGCGGCACTGGCCTCAGAGTATTCGACGCGAGCCACCCAATCACGGCCCAAAAACACTTCCCCCCCCTGGCTTTCCAGCGCGAATGGCCCCAGGTCGGACATGCCAAAGCGGGTTACCATCTGGCGAGCCAGATTTGCCACACTTTCCAGGTCACTCGAAGCGCCGATTGTGACCTCTGCGTCGCCAAATACCAGTTCTTCCGCAGCCCGCCCGCCCAGGGCTCGCGTGATCTCGTCCAGCAATTTAGCGCGGCTCTCCAGCCCCATTTCCTCAGGAGGGTCGTACTGCGCAAAGCCACCGATGCCGCCCGAGCGTGGGATCACGGTGACCTTACCCAGAGGGTCCGTACGAACTAGCAGGGTGGTAAGCAGGGCATGGCCGACCTCATGGTAGGCCAGGATGCGTTTCTTCTTGGAGTCGAGCAGTGGATTGAGCATCAGACCAATCGTGACCCGATCAGTGGCATCATCAATCTCCAGCATGCTGATGTTGTCCTTGCGCCGCCGCGCGGTCAGAATCGCCGCTTCGTTTAGCAAATTTGCCAATCCTGCTCCTGAGAAGCCGGGCGTGCGTCGGGCGATGACCTCCAGCGACACATCCTCTGCCAGCTTCTTGTCGCGCGAGTGGACTTTGAGGATGCCCAGGCGGCCTTGATAGGTGGGCAGATCTACCATCACCTGGCGGTCGAAGCGTCCGGGCCTCAATAGGGCACTGTCGAGCACATCCGGTCGGTTGGTCGCCGCGATGATGATGATCCCCGTGTTCCCCTCAAATCCGTCCATCTCCGTCAGCAGCTGGTTCAGCGTCTGCTCTC
>JANNOU010000123.1:0-26056 GCA_031399305.1 Leptolyngbya sp. SOY_34_metabat_272 | reverse complement strand
CAATTCTGTTTTGTGTTGTAGTTGCCATCAATCTTTTCCTTTTCCTCTTAGTTTTTGTCTATTTATTGCTGGGTCTCTATTTCGTTCGCTCCTTCAAATGGTCACCGACTCGCAGCGCATTGGCAATAATTGTCAGCGTTGGATTCACGCCAGAATTGGACGGAAAGAAACTGCCGTCCACGATGTAGAGGTTATCTACATCGTGAGTGCGACAATTAAGATCCAGCACTGAGGTCATTGGATCTTCGCCAAAGCGACAGGTGCCACACTGATGCCCTACAGCTTGTAAGGGAACACTATTGCGGGGATAAATTCCCATCGGAATGATGTAAGGCTGCATCGAATGGTCGATCGCTTCCAATATCTTGATCCAACGTTGAACTAGGCGAGCATGGGATTTTGTATTATTCGGTTTGTACTCTAGACACACCTTGTCACCCCTTAAACGCACTCGATTGTCTGGATCAGGCAAGTCCTCGGATTGCAGCCACCAACCCGTTGAATGACTGGCAACTCGATCGAGTCCAAAACCAGGGACTAGCTTGACGAGAGGCGCTAATGCTGGGGGAGTTTCAGCTGGAATCATATCTCCTAAAACATTGCCAGTGTTTTGGATGTGTCCCATCGGATAGAGAAAGCCTTCCTCACCCCAATAGAAATCGTTGACCGCGATCGTCTTTTGATAAACGGCTGGATTTGGCTTGGAACTGATCGCAAGGATTGCCGTTGCCAAATGCTTCATAAAGTTGCGTCCGACCTGATCGGAGCCATTTGCCAAGCCGTTGGGATGTTGATCATTGGCAGAGCGCAGCAGCAGCAGTGCGGAGTTAATCGCGCCACAGGCAACCACCACAATGTCGCTTGTGAAAAGGTGTGATCGCCCCTCGATTTCCGCCTCTACTCCAGTAACTTCCCGTCCCGATGGACTAGTGTGTAAGCGCACAACCTTGGCTTTCGTAGCTAACGTGACATTAGCGTGTTGTTGAGCCGGACGCACCGCATTCACATCTGCATCGGCTTTGGCATGAACTAGGCAAGGATAGCCATCACAGGTATTGCAGCGGATACAAGGACTGAGATCTGGATTTGTTTCATCCAGCTTAATTCCCATCGGCAGGTGAAACGGGCGCAATCCCTGGTGTTGAATGCCATTGCAAATGTCCTGCATTCGAGGTTCATGACTGACCGGAGGATGGGGATAGCCCTCACTCATCGGTGGCTCGATCGGGTCTTCACCCCGCAATCCATGCACGTCGTAGAGTTTTTCCGCTTCCGTGTAGTACGGCTCGAAATCTCGGTAGTCTAGAGACCAAGCGGGGGAAATTCCCTCGTGGTGAGTGACTGCATCAAAATCTTGCTCCCGCAGCCGCAAGAGTGCCGCACCGTAGACCTTGGTGTTGCCCCCAACCCAATACCCCGTACCTGGACGAAAAGGTTTACCCTCGGTGTCGTACCACATCTCATCAGTGTGGTAGCGCTCCTTCTGATAAACCTCTTTGGCATTCCAATTCGCTTTTTCACGCGGCAAAAAACCCCCGCGCTCCAAAATCAGAATCTTCTTACCCATAGGAGCAAGCCGATGGGCTAACGTGCCTCCACCTGCACCTGTACCAATGATGATGATGTCGTAGTGTTGTGCGGCCATAGATGAATTCCTTAGAAATAAACTCTATTGCAACAGCCGATCGCTCAAATCAAGCTCACCATTCTGCTTGTAGTTGCAGCAAAAAATACAACGTTTATGAGTATAGTGATTGAGTTTGGCACACTTGATAGCTCGCCTTCCGAACAGAAACTGATACAGTTCAGCAGCTGAAAACATACCAATTAAAGGAGCAATCACATACAGCGGAAATGCCGTCCAGTTGTGTGCAGGAAAAGCGGAGGCAAAACTACGGGCAGGATTCATGCCAAACCCGGAGAGTGGTGCTTCCAGGAAGACACAAAGCATCACCAAGCATCCAGCAAACACTCCTGTGTAGCGACTGAGTTTTTTGTTGTTGCTGGTCAGTAAAATCATCGTCATCATAATGAAGGCAACAATCAATTCGCCCAATAAAGCAGCAACCCAGCCAAGCCTTCCTGGTACAGTGACGATGTAGTTTATAGGAGGTTGAGTGAATACACTTCGCAACAGTAGTACGACCAAATAAACGCCTACCAATCCTCCTAAGCATTGAAACAGAATATAGAATAGGGCATCGTGACGCTTGACTTTCCCTAAACGGTAGAAAGTTAGGGTGACTGCCGGATTAAAGTGTGCGCCGGATTGTTTGCCCCAAGGAGAATAGATCAGGGAGATTGCTGTTACTCCCATCGCAAATCCAATTAAAAATCGGCGTAAATCTTCACTCAGAATCGCTTGATGAACGGGCGAATTGGGATATTCAAATAAACAGGTGAACACGCCAGCGGAAATCATAAAGATACCCAGTTCTGCGCCTTCCATCAGGTATTCTGGCCAATGCTGTTTAAGCGCTTCCACCTTCACCTTCCTGTGCTCGATGTTCGACGTTTTGTAGAATCATCGTGGCGACTAATCCGGTCCACCCAGTTTGATGACTGGCTCCTAAACCCGCTCCGTTATCGCCATGAAAGTATTCGTGAAACAGAATGTAATTGCGCCAGTGTGGATCAGCCTGGAATATCTCTAATCTGCCATACACCGGGCGACGACCCGCCGCATCCTGCTCAAAGATAGCGGCTAAACGGTGAGACAGGTCGCTCGCTACTTCTCGTAGGGTCATTTCTTGCCCAGAACCTGTCGGACATTCCACCTTGAAGTCATCCCCAAAGTATTGATGAAATTGCCACAGGGCTTCGATGATCAGGTAATTCACCGGAAACCAGATCGGGCCGCGCCAGTTAGAATTGCCGCCAAACAAACCTGTCGTTGATTCAGCAGGTTCATAGTGGACGTAGTAGCTGTCTCCATCGCATTGTAGGATGTAGGGGTGTTCCTGATGGTACTTGGAGATCGCTCGAATGCCATGAGGACTAAAGAACTCATTTTCATCCAGCATTCGCTGCAAGATCCGCCGCAATTTAGCTCCATACACGATCGCTAATAACCTTCTGGCCCCCATACCGGGGGTTTCCATACAGGCAACATTGTTTTTCAGCTCTGGGCGATTGCGGATAAACCACTGCATCCGCTTTTTGAAGCTGGGAAATTGTTCCAACGTCTCCAACTCCAGAACGGTGACGGCAAACAGAGGAATCAACCCAACCATCGATCGCACCTTTAGCGGACGCTGATGACCATCTGGCATTCGCAGCGCATCGTAGTAGAACCCATCCTCGTCGTCCCACAACGAAATTTCGGCATCCCCAATGCCATCAATCGCATCGGCAATATACAGAAAATGCTCAAAAAATTTGCTGGCAATATCTTCGTAAGAGTCATCTTCCTTTGCCAATTCCAGCGCGATCGCCAACATATTCAGACAATACATTCCCATCCAGCTTGTGCCGTCTGCCTGATTCAGATAGCCGCCTGTTGGAAGTTCCTTGTTGCGATCAAACACGCCAATGTTATCCAGCCCCAAAAAGCCACCCTGAAAGACGTTCTTTCCTTCCATATCTTTGCGATTGACCCACCAGGTAAAGTTGAGCAGCAGCTTGTGAAACACTCGCTGAAGAAACTGGCGATCGCTTCGTCCGTAAATCTTTTGCTCGATCTGATAAACACGCAAGGCTGCCCACGCCTGCACGGGCGGATTCACATCACCGAATGCCCATTCATAGGCAGGCAATTGACCATTGGGCTGCATGTACCATTCGCGAGTAAGGCGCTCAAGTTGCAGTCTGGCAAAATCCGGGTCAATCACCACCAGTGGAATCAAATGAAATGCCAAATCCCAGGCAGCAAACCAGGGATATTCCCACTTGTCTGGCATTGAGAGGATGTCTTCGCTATACAAATTGATCCACTCGCGGTTGCGTCCTGTCTTCCGTTCTGGCGGTGGTGTCGGCTGTCCGGGATCACCATTCAACCAATCGTTCACCACATAGTGGTAATACTGCTTACTCCACAATAACCCTGCAAATGCCTGTCGCTGAACGTTACGTTCATCCTCTGACATCGAGAAGGAACAAATCCGCTGATAAAACTCATCCGCTTCTTGTTTGCGAGTCTGAAACACCTGCTCAAACTCTGAGCCCAAGGGTGCAGCAAGGGTTTGGCAATCGCTCAGACGTAGGCGAACGGTTTTGGTTTCTCCAGGCGCGAACAACAACCGGTAGTGAGATGCAAATTTTGTGCCTATGCGATCGAGATTGACGCTATCGTGTTGTCCCTGCACTACGTAATCGTTGATGCCGTCTTTCACGTAAGGCGATTCATTGTTGATGCCAAACAACCGCTTGTAGTTCGTTTCGTTATTGGTGAAGAGAAGTTCCGAACTGCTCTCACAGTACAGCCAGCGTGTTCCCAGCGTTGGATGGGCGGCTTCAATAACGCTGAAATTGGTGTCATCGACAACTTTGATGAACGGTTTTTCAATTTCAGAATTCCAATCCCAGATATTGCGAAACCAGAGGGTGGGTAACAGATGCAGGGTGTGAGCCTCTGATCCCCGATTGGCAATTGTCACCTGAATCAAAATGTCTTCTGGTGCTGCTTTGGCATACTCTACAAAGACATCAAAGTAGCGATTCTCCGTAAAGATTCCGGTATCCAGTAGCTCAAATTCTGGTTCAGATTTGCTTCTGCGGCGATTCTCTTCAACCAGTTGCGTGTAAGGAAAGGCTTGCTGAGGATACTTGTATAGGCATTTCATGTAGGAATGTGTGGGGGTGCTGTCGAGATAGAAATAATATTCTTTAACGTCCTCACCGTGATTGCCTTCTGTTCCGGTTAAACCAAATAGTCGCTCTTTCAGAATCGGATCATTGCCGTTCCAAAGGGCGATCGCAAAACACAACCGCTGACGGCTGTCAGAGATTCCGGCAATGCCATCTTCGCCCCAACGGTAAGTGCGTGACCGTGCCTGATCATGAGAAAAATAATCCCAAGCTGAACCATAGGGACTGTAATCTTCCCGAACTGTGCCCCACTGTCGCTCACTTAGATATGGCCCCCAGCGCTTCCAGTAAGTAACACGTTCACGATCCTGTTGCAATCGAAGTTCTTCTGGAGTCATGATGCTTCGATATGGCTAATATGTATGGGTAATCTACAGCAACCGTATTTGAGAATAAGCGGGGTATAGGGGTTCCACGCCTGGCTAGGAGCGATCGGTGAGTGTCCAAAAATTATTGCTCCTGATAGTTCCAGAGCAACCCACCATCAACAAAGAAAGTTGTTCCCGTCACATAATCTGACTCAGCAGACGCTAAAAACGTCACGATCGAGGCGACATCTGCCGGTTTTCCTAATCGCCCCAATGGAATGTTTTTCAATAGCGCACCCAGTTTCTCGGGGTCGTTTATTAGCTTGGTGTTGATGGGTGTCTCGATTGCCCCCGGTGCCACATTATTGATCGTGATCCCCAATGGAGCCAATTCAACTGACAAATTGCGAGTGAGCATTTTTAAGCCTCCTTTACTGGCACAGTAAGCCGCAAAGTGGGGAAAGGGCAGTTCTTCGTGAACCGAACTAATGTTGATCACCTTGCCGGGTTGCTTTGTCTCTAACAGATGCTTGACAAAGGCTTGGGTGGCAAAGAATACGCCCTTTAAATTTACATTCATTACCGCATCATAATCTGCTTCGGTCACGTCCCAGAAGTCAGCATTCTTTTCAACTCCGGCATTATTGACTAAAATATCTAGCTTGCCAAAGTGAGCGATACTGTCTGTGATCATCCGCTGCACATCTGTAACCATACCCGTATCTGCTTGAACGGTAAAGCCATCGACCATTTTGCATTGACCACCCGCCGCTTTAACCTTCGACAAGGTTTCTTCCGCGCCTTCGGGATGAGAGCGGTAGTTGATCGCGACATTCGCTCCCTCTTCAGCCAGACGAATGGCAATCGCTTGGCCAATCCCCTGACTACTACCTGTGACGAGTGCAACTTTTCCTTCCAGTCTCATATTTGCTCCAGTGGTGACATTTCATTTAATCAGAATGAACTGATAGGCTTAAAGCTTATTTCGCTTCAGGAATGAGACGACCGTATCATGCTCGAACCCAGTACACATTAGAATAAGTTGAGAAGACATCGATTATACTATTGTAATCACTTCTGGGATGGTTCCAACAAAATCCTTAGTATTTTACGATGGGGACACTCCTTACTGTCTTTGATTCAAATCAAGTTTGACGGATTCTTTAGATTTTTTTAAGCAGAAGTGATGGTCAGAGTCGTGCTGCCAAACCTGTCCTGATTTCACTGCGTATATCGTTCGTGATTCTTCGTTTCAGGTAGCAGAAGGTACATCGCCATTGCTGATGGGCATCTTCTTCATTGCTCTAGAGATTCGTATCTCTCATTGGGAAATCTGTGTCTGATATTCTCTAGTTTCTTTGCCAATTAGTTTGCCATGCTTGCTGTCGTAGTATTCGGGCCATTGATCGCTCGATAGTCGCTACCGCTTTGTTAGAGCGTAATATGATGGGCTAAATCATTTGAATAACATCTGGAGCACTCATTAAAACTGTTTCGTTTAATGATTTTGCTTTTGGATATTGCGAGCGGTTTGACCAAATCTGCCTTCTACAAGTTCAAACTTAACAGGTATGCCTACCGTTAACGTGCGATAGCCTTCACCTGGAATGGCAGTGAAATTGAAGAAGACATCCTCGCCACCATCCTCTCTAGCAATCATGCCGCTACCCGCCTTCAGATCAAACCAACGGATAACCCCTTGGATCACAGGTAGACCGTTTGCACCTAAGGGAGGCGCACCATTTGCCCAGTCTTGTTGTGGGATACGGATTTGCTTTACTTCTGGAGTGTTGTATGTTTCGTAATGGTAGTCCGATCGCCCCTGCATGAGGGTGCGTAAATTCTGTCGCAATTCCTCGAGCGTGGGTCGTCCAACAAAGAACCAGCCATTGTAGATTTTATGGATGATTAGGTCAGGACGCAGCACAAAGGTGTAAGGCTGAGCGCGATAGGCATACTCACCCTCCGTCTCATCCAGAATGTTAATCTGCTTGGTCAGTTCTCGATTTTCGTCGCACAAAAATTGCCACTGTGCGCCCAATCCGGCTCGAAAGGCAGCTTGTACAGTCGGTGGATCGACACAAACGGTTACCAGCTTGCAATAGTTGACTGTCAGTTCACTCTGAAACTGCACAAGCTGTGGCAGCTGCTGGCGATCGCGCGGACAGAAAAAGCCCCGATAAAACACCAAAATTAGTGGGTAGCCATCAGTAAATCCCAGATACTGATCTACCAAACTAGGCTGCGTGAGACTGGAAACTTTTATCAACTCATTTTCATGATTGGGGCGTTCAAAGTCGGGGAAGCGATCGCCAACATTCAAATTGGTGGTCATGATATGCTTTTGCCTTTGTCAATGATCGATGAGTTCTTCTCACAGGTTGGAACACGAGGGCATGTCGTCAATTACTGGTGTGCAACGGCGACCGCTCTGATATCTGCCTTATCATCTAATAAGAATCGCGGTCTAAACAAAACTTTGAATAGCAATCTCAGAGATTCAAGTTCTCCAGGAGAACAGCGATTCTTCCACTGTCCTGGTTGACAATATAGCAGTTCTACTAAGCTGCGCTGTTGATGCAAATTAAGTGGTTCAAATAGAATTCGCACGATAGGATATTCATCACTCAGGTCAATACGCATCATTTGGCCTGAAATAACTAATCCTTCTTCCATCAATTCCACTTGAGCAGGGAGCATTCTCGCTTCACCCATCTCTAAAAAGCCTGTTTGGGTCAATGTAACTTCTACACCCACTTCTGAAATGGCTGTGGTGAATCCCCAAAATAGCTGCTCACCCACCTGAAGACGCACAATACGACGTAATCCATACCACTCATAGGGACTGGTGCGGGGCACATCCACCAAAACCATCAGGGTAATGCTCAGCATTAGCAAGTTGTAGGCACTCCAAACCCAACCCAACCCAAGACCTTTCAACTGCTCTGCAACTTCTACCGGCATGCTGAGTTGCCAAGTTCCCATAATTAGGTAGGTTCCCAGATTCATCCATAAACTAATCGCCGTCGCGATAAACATTGCAATCAGCGGGAACGCAAGCTGCCAGTTGAAGGAGAAACGATCGCTCACTCCTCCTTTTGGTGTAACCTTAAAACCTTTACCGAATGGATTGAGCATGACTTTAATCACGGTGACTGCCAAAGGAAATGCCAGAACCAATGAGTAGACATCTGACAACACCGCCGATCGAGAGCGAGAGTTTAACCAGGAGAACGCAGTAATCTGCACCAGATAAAAAGGAACAAAGAAATACAGCACGTCTGCCCCTGTCGCTCGTACCGGAATGATATGCAGGAAAGCATAAGCCAGGGGTACGAACAACAATCCAACCCGCGCTGGGCTGGTAAGCCAGTGTAGCAATCCTTCTAGATGCGCCAGTCGCTGCAGCAGATTCAAGCCAGGAATCGTTAGAGGATTCGTCTTGATGAAAAAAGCTTGGAGCGTTCCCTGTGCCCAGCGCGTCCGCTGAAGTGCTTGAACTGCAATGTTTTCAGCTGCCAGCCCTGCACTCAACTTTTCATTCAAATAGAGAACACGATAGCCCTTTGCCGCTAGCCGAATTCCGGTGAAGTAGTCTTCGCTCAGCGATTCGGTGACAAAGCATCCTGTTGCGGTTAATGCCGAGCGTCGCACCACAAACGAGGTACCTGCACAAATCACACCACCGACCCCATCTCGAATCGGCTGGATCTGACGGTAGAACACCTCTTCATCGGGTGTGAGCGTATTTTCCAAGCCAAGATTGCGGGCAATTGGATCAGGATTGTAGAACGTTTGAGGCGTTTGCACGAGCGCAACCTGGGGGTCTTGAAAAAAGCCGACCGTGCGAGTTAGGAAATTTTTGGTCGGCACAAAATCAGCGTCGAATATAACAATTAGTTCGCCGCCGGTGCGTGTGATTGCATGATTCAAATTCCCGGCTTTGGCGTGACGGTTGTCGGGGCGTGTCCGATACTCACAGCCCAACTCCTGCGCCAATGCCTGCACCTCAGGTCGTTGAGTGTCGTCGAGCAAATAAATCTTTTTTGTGTCATATTCCAAGGCCTGACAGCCAATCACGGTACGTCGCAAGATAAAGGTGGGTTCGTTGTAAGTTGGGATTAAGATATCGACGCTTGGCGTGAATGCCCTGTTGATTACATCGATCGCCAGTCGATCGGCTTCTGGTCGTCTGTCATGCACGCGCAGCAGTAAAATGAGTTGAATGATGCCGCCGCTCAGCAGCGATAGCTCCATCAAAAATAGCCCGATGCTGAACACACCATTGAGTGGTGTACTGAGGTTGAGGGTAGAGAGCGATCGCCACAACAAATAACGAACTGCCAAGATCAGCAGAATACCAATCACCAACGTTCTCGACCAGGTACGCGGTCGTGGAGATAGTTTGATGACTGCTATCACCCCAAGCATCAGTGCCACTGTCCAAAACAGCAGGTAACGCCCTGCCATCATCGGGGCTTCAATCCACATGGGTGGGTTTTCCTGAAGCTCATCCAGCCGCTGAAAAATAGTGCTGATCGTGCCCTCTCCGGCAAACCAGGCAGCGGCGATCGCTGCCGATAATGCCAAAATTCCCAGCATTACTAGGGTGGCAAGGCGAGGCGAGGTCACTCCCCAACGGCGAAGCATGGAGATGGGATGGCGAGGGTGTAGAGCGGTCATCAATTTAACTCCGGTCAATAAATGTAAGACTCCTGCCAGATCAAAGGAGTTTTCAGCATTGAAGGAGTTCCAGTGATTCCTTTCAAATTACCGAAATATTGACACAGGCTCTAACAACCAAGATGAGGAGAGACTGAGTGTTCTCTGAAAAATTACCCAGCTTTTCTAAGTTAGAATTAACTCAGAAAAATCTTAACTTAGTTTCGGTTTTATCCTGTCCAAGTTATAGCAACTGAAAGCTTCTAAGAATCTTGCCATATTTTTATTATTTGGGTTCATTTTGCATTTGGCGATTGGCATAGGCTTGTGCCTGCTGGTGCACAGTCTGGGCTAGCGAAATTGGCGCCCCGGTTTGGACCCAGTTAAGGTGAGCCTCAACCGCAAGCTACCGCAGGCCAAGGGCTCAGGCGCTTCTGAGTTCGGACGGGGCAACAAGCTGCAGCCGAGCAGCCCAAGGCTCGGTGGGCGAGGTTTCACGCGCGGCGGCAGTGGCTCTGAGCCTGAGAAGCCGAGCCAAAAGCTCGGCGGGTCCGGTTGCGAGCTGGCGTGCTGGCGCCAAAAGCGCCATGGGTCGAGTTCCGTGCTGGAGCGCTGGAGCCAAAAGCTTGACAGGCCGAGTTGTGATCTGGAGTGCTGGAGCAAAAAGCTCGACGGTTGCGGCTGGCAGCTTGGACTGTTGAAGTTTTTTGTCAAGGCCGCTACATTTTGCCTGGTTCGTGCAAATATCGAGATGTGAAATGCCGACGTGTGTGCATGCGTTGAGGCCGCCCGATCTGGGTGTGGCTGTAGTCGGTTATTTTGCGGTTTGGCCTACAGTTGTGGGCACCGAGGAGAGTGGTGAGTGTGAGGGGTCGTGGCTGCTACGGACCCAGCGAGCAGCAGTCGTTAGCTCGTGCTCGATCGTCTGCGGTTTGCGCTGAGGAACTGCTTGATCGTGCCGTATTCGGTGGAGTTTTGTAGCCTCGCTGCTAGGGTCCAAATGGACGATTCCTGATTAGGAATTGTCTAGGAGCCGCGTTTGAAAATTTATTTCAACTTTGAACTTACAAGCTCAAGGAGTTTCCGTCATGGCCAAAGTTGCACGGCAGATGGTCGAGCAATCTGGGATTAACGTGAGCGAACTGCTGGATAAATTAGTTCGGGCTGCATCCGCTGAGTTTACGACCTACTATTACTACACGATCCTGCGGGTCAATGCCATTGGTCTGGAGGGCGAGGGTCTCAAAGAGATTATTGAGGATGCGCGATTAGAAGATCGCAATCACTTTGAGGCTCTGATCCCTCGCATTTATGAACTGGGCGGCATGCTACCCCGAGACATCGGCGACTTTGCCAAAATGGCGGCCTGTGCCGATGCCTACTTGCCCGAGAATCCCAAGGATGTCCGGCAACTGCTACAGGTTCTCGTGGAGGCGGAGCGGTGTGCGATTCGGGTCTACACCGAACTCTGCAACCTGACTTTTGGTAAAGACCACCGCACCTACGAACTGTCTCTGGCAATTCTCAACGAGGAGGTCGAGCACGAAGCCTGGTTTAGCGAATTTCTGAATGAGGGGCCTTCTGGCCACTTCCGGCGCGGCACGCCGGGCGAGTCGCCCTATACCTCGCGCTTCCTGGTGGTCCCCAGAGAGCTGATGCGCGGCTAGGCTCTGCAAAGGAGTGCGGGCCGTGCAGTACGTGACGGTTGCGAGCGTTGAGCAAATCCCGCCAGGACAGACTCGCCTGGTTCAGGTGGGCACTTGTCCGATCTTGGTGATTCATGATGCGGGCCGCTTCTACGCTCTGCACGGCCTGTGCGGGCACCAGAACCTGTCGCTGGCAGGGGGGGTGGTCTGGCAAGGTGTGCTGGACTGCCCTTGGCATCACTTCCAGTACGACATTCACACGGGCGAGAACCTGTATCCCAAGGCAGTCTATCCGCTGCAGGCGTTGCCTCACCTGTGCCGACAAATCCAGCCCCTGCCCACCTATCCGGTGCGCCTGATCAACGGCGAGGTACAGGTGGGCGTCACAGCGGACTGCCAGGAGCCGCTTGAGAGAGAGCAGAGGACATGGACAGCCAAGAATTTCTGAGACGATACGCCCTCGGAGACCGAGATTTTCACACCGCAGACCTCAGCGGGGCTGACCTACAACAGGTGGACTTACGGGGGAGTAATTTGAGAAATGCCGTCCTGCGTGCAGCCAATCTGAGCCGCGCCAACCTGTTGGCCGCAGATCTGACCAGTGTGGACTTGAGCGGCGCAATTTTGACCGGTGCTCACCTGGCGGGCGCTCATCTATCGCGAGCCAGTCTGCACGGGGCGACTCTGACCGGTGCCGACCTGAGCGGAGCCACCTTGAGTCGAACCGACCTCCGGAACGCCATCCTGATCGAAGCTAACCTGGGTCGAGCCAGCCTACTGGAAGCAATGCTCAACGAAGGCAATTTGAGCGGGGTCAATTTAAGCAGCGCAACTCTGAGTAAGGCAACTCTCAACGGCGCGAATCTGAGCGGTGCCAACCTGTGCCGAGCCTTGCTAGTCGACAGCCAATTGCTCGCGGCGAGTTTGTGTGGGGCCAATTTGGAGCGGGCGGATCTCAGCCACGCCAATCTGGCTCGGGCGGATCTGAGCCGTGCGAACTTGGACGGCGCGAACCTCAGCGGCGCGAATCTTGGCAGGGCTGATTTGAGCGGGGCCAGTTTGATCGGCGCGAATTTGTCGCGCGCCAACTTAATCGACGCCAAACTGAGTTTGGCCAGCTTGCGCGGCGCAAATTTAGATCGGGCCGAGTTGACCCACGCCAACCTCACCGAGGCCGACTTGAGTTGGGCCAGTTTGCACGGCACCAATCTAAGCGGTGCGAGTCTGCATCGAGCAGTTCTGAGCGATGCCGATTTGAGTGTGGCGATTCTGCGCGGTGCAGACCTGGCTGAGGCCAAACTGGAGCAGGCCAGCTTGGGCCAGACGGATCTGAGTTGGGTGATTTTTTCTGAGGGCGCAGTTCGCACCTAACACTGCGACCAGGTGCAACTTTAGCGTTGTCGGTGAACCAGCGTCGCCCCCGCCTGGGCGGTGGGCAGGAGCAGTATCTCGCTGACGTTCACATGGGGGGGGCGCGTGGCACAGTAGAACACGGCATCTGCCACGTCCTCGGCGGTGAGGGGAGTTGTGTCTTGGTAAACCGTGGTGGCTCGTTGGGCATCACCCCGAAAGCGCACTTCGCTGAACTCGGTCTCGACCATACCTGGATCGACCGAGCTGACCCGAATTGGCGTGCCCAACAGATCTTGCTTTAAGCCTTCAGAAATGGCCCGCACCGCTGCTTTGGTCGCGCAGTAGACATTGCCTTTTGGGTAGGTTTGATGACCGGCAACCGAACCAATATTCACTACCTGTCCTCGTCCTCGTTTGACCATGCCAGGCACCAAAAAACGAGTCACGTAAAGCAGGCCCTTGAGATTGGTATCAATCATCTCTTCCCAATCCTGAATATTGCCCTCATGCAGCTTGTCTAGGCCACGACTGAGCCCAGCGTTGTTGATCAGAATATCGACATTTGCCCAGGCTTCTGGCAGTGTTTGTAGGGCCGACTCGACTTGCAGACGATCGCTGACGTCCAGCTGCAGCCAGTGGATGGGGCTGGCAAATTCTTTTTCAAGCTCAGTCGCCAATTGCACCAGACGATCCAGCCTTCGGGCGGCCACAATTAGTCTCGCGCCAGCCTGGGCGAAGACCCGCGCACAGGCTGCACCAATGCCACTGCTCGCCCCTGTGATCAGGACGATTTGATCCCTGACAGAAACCATGGCAACTCTCCTGAGCGGGCTGCTGAATCCGTGTCTATAGTAGCCCCTGGTTTCCCGAGCAACCTAGGATCGGCAGATACAATGAGCAAACAATGGGCAAACAGCTCAAGCTGCTGTCAAGATGAACCCTTCGATTGCTGATCTGCGCAAGGACTATACGCTCCAGGGGCTGCACGAAGCCGAGGCCGACCCCGATCCTTTCCAACAATTTCAAACCTGGTTTGACCAAGCGATTGCCGCGAAATTGCTGGAACCGAATGCCATGACCCTGGCAACCGCAACGCCCGAAGGCCAGCCCTCGGCGCGCGTCGTCCTGCTCAAAGGCTTTGACCAGCGGGGTTTTGTCTTCTATACCAACTACGAAAGCCACAAGGCACGGGAGCTAGCACAGAACCCGCAGGCCGCTCTGGTGTTCTTGTGGGGCGATTTGGAGCGTCAAGTGCGCATTGAAGGCCAGGTCGAGAAGGTGTCTGAGCAGGAGTCGGATGTCTATTTCCAGAGCCGTCCGGTCGGCAGCCGTCTTGGGGCCTGGGCCTCGAACCAAAGCCAGGTGCTCGCGGGCCGTGAGGTGCTAGAGCAACAGTTGCAAGCCCTCAAGCAAACGTATGAAACCTGCGAAATCCCTCGCCCGCCGCATTGGGGTGGTTATCGCGTGATGCCCCAGCTGATCGAATTTTGGCAGGGGCGTCCCAGTCGGCTGCATGACCGTTTGCAGTATCGCAGGCAAGCAGATGACCGTTGGTTAATTGAGCGCCTTGCTCCGTGAGGGTTGGAGTTGGCGAGCGAGCCCAGCGCTGACCGCGATGATCACCGCGCCAAAGGCCAGCAGCGCGTTCAAGACACCGATCTGGTCCGCAATGAAGCCGATCAGAATGCTAGGCAAGCCAAAGCCCAAATAAGCACACAGAAAGTATCCCGATACGGCACGGGCACGCTGCGCTGCGCCCGCGTTCACAACCGCTGCTAGGCCGCCCAGGTAAGTGAATCCATAGCAGGCGGACCCGGCCACGGCGGCACCCAGCAGCACGAGGCCGAGCGTCCCCAGCCAAGCGCCAACTATAAGCACGCCGTAACCCAGCGGCAGCAGGATAAAGCCCAACCGCATGGCGTGCGGCACCGCCAGCCGACGCGCCCAAGGCTGGACCAGTGCGCCCGTCCCATTGACTAGAAACAGCGCTAGTCCGGTCCAGGCGGCCAAGCCATGTTGGGCCAACTGCGCCGGGACGACGGCGATCACCAGGCCGGTCACTGCCCAGGCTAGAGCAATGGACAGCCCAACCGGGAGCGTCCCGGTCGGGAAGGCGGGCAACCGCAGCAGCGCACCGCCCACGGCTGGCAGGTGCGGCAGTCTCAGCGCCAGCACCGTGCAGATCAGCGTGAGCCCCAGGGTGATCCCATAGCTTGGTGGCAGCAGGCTGGGCTCGTGCAGTAGGAAGGCGCTGGTGAATAGAGCGCCACCGCCAAAGCCGAGAGAAGTCGTGACAGCCACATAACTAGCTGCCCGTGCTGGCTGCTCTGCCAAGTTCTCTGCGAGATAAGCTGTCCCTGCGCCGACGCTCAAGCCCACC
This sequence comes from Leptolyngbya sp. SOY_34_metabat_272, assembly GCA_031399305.1. Lineage (GTDB taxonomy): Bacteria > Cyanobacteriota > Cyanobacteriia > FACHB-261 > FACHB-261 > FACHB-261. Next base: position 10,901 of record JANNOU010000123.1, on the reverse strand, counting down.
CCAATGCCCTGAAGAATGCGGGCAAGCAACAACATGGACATGCTGGGGCTGACGATCATCAGTGCGGTCGCCAGCATCGCGGACAGCAAGCCCGCCAGCAGCACCGGCTTGCGCCCCAGACGGTCGGAGAGCCCGCCCAGCAGCGTCAAGACAGGCAAGAGCCCGAGCACGTAGGCGGCAAAAACCACGGCGGTCTGACCGTTGCCGTAGCCTGCGGCCTGAGCGTAGGTGCGGTAGAGCGGCACCTGCAAATTCACCGCCATCGTCACCAGGAAGAGCGAAGCCGCCGTCACCAGCCGCGAGAGACGCATAGCCTCAGTCGTCCACTATGAAGGAATAAATTCACTATAGAGGACGAGGCCGAGCCCGCATCAGGCTCGCCCCGACAATTCTGCGCGCTCGGGCAGAGCGGACCTGCGGGCTCGCCCTGAGGGACCAACCGGCCATTGGAGTCAACTTAAGGCTGAAGCGCCGCAGATTTGCTGGGTCAGCGGCTCCTGGTCTCGGGGTCGCTACCCCCTCCGTACCCTCGCCACCCAAAACTGCGCTTCCCAGGCTCCAAGCCTGGAGCGTCGAGTTCCTAGCCCCGCAGGTCGAGCCATCAGCTCCAGACTCCGAGTTCTGCACTCAAATTGCCGAGCTCAAAGCCGGGAACGTCGAGAAAATGACCCGAACTGCCGAGCCTTCAGCGCGCCCAGCCGAGTTCCAGACTGGAGGCTTCGAGTGCTCAGCCGAATACTCCAAGTTCCAGGCTCGGCAGGCCGAGTGACCAGCGAGAGGAACGACAGCGAGCCGACCCGCTGCCCGCAGAGCCAGCGGATATTGTATGGTCGAGAAGCCCTTGCCCGCTGTCTGCCTCCGGCAGAGACCTCCAGGTGGAGTTCTGGAAACCTTTATGAACACTCACTTCATCACTGCCGAAGTCGATTTGCTTGCTTGCCCCGAAAAAATGTACAGCGCGATTGAGTCGGTCTTGCAACAGCAGGGCGACCCTCTGCGTTGGGCCGTGACCAGCGTGGATGTTCCCCGACAGAAGCTGGTGGTCGAAGCGATTGTGACTCTGGGCAACTCCCCAGTTGTTCCTAACGCTGACGCCTGAGTTCTTGAGCCAACGACCCTTTACGGTTCTCCTGTTAGTCCCCACTGGCATCGGTGCGGCGATTGGCGGCTACGCAGGCGACGCCTTGCCCGTGGCTCGTGCGATTGCTCAGGTTGCCGACCGGCTGATCACCCATCCCAACGTGCTCAACGGCGCTCAGCTCTACTGGCCAATGCCCAATGCCCTATACGTGGAAGGCTATGGCCTAGATCAGTTTGCAGCTGGACGCTGGGCCTTGCGCCCGGTGCACCAGAATCGTATCGGCGTGATTCTGGACCAGGCGATTGAACCTGAGCTGCGCCTACGCCATCTGCAGGTGATGGACGCTGCCCGCGCCACGCTGGGCTTAGCGTTGAGCGAGTACGTCCTGACTGACGCTCCCCTGGGCGTGAGCCTGCGCACTAGTCCCAGCGGCGTGAGCTGGGGCACGCTGGAGAACCCCGACAGCCTGTTGCGCGCCGCTGAGCGGCTGATTCGCCAGGCCAAGGCCGAGGCTATCGCCGTCATCGCCCGCTTTCCCGATGACACCGAGAGCCTAGCCTTGCAGCAATACCGCCAGGGTCAGGGAACCGACGCCTTGGCCGGAGCCGAGGCGGTGATCTCCCATCTGGTAGTGCGCGAATTCCAGATTCCCTGCGCCCATGCCCCGGCTCTGGCCCCCTTACCCTTGGATCCTGATCTCTCGCCTCGTGCTGCGGCTGAGGAACTGGGCTATACCTTTCTGCCCTGTGTGCTGGCGGGGCTGAGCCGCGCCCCACAGTTGGTCTCGGGTCCGGCCCGGCCCGGCGATCTCACGGCTGCCGAGGTGGACGCGGTGGTCACGCCCTTGAGCGCCTGTGGCGGCGGAGCGCTGCTGGCTCTGGCAGGATCTCAAGTGCGGCTGATCGCAGTGGCCGAGAACCAGACTGCCCTGTGGGTGCCGCCCGAGCCCCTAGGCCTGGCGGCGACCCAGGTGCGCTCGTACCTAGAAGCCGTGGGCGCGCTGGTGGCGCAGCGCGCAGGGATCGATCCCCGCGCCTTGGGTTCTGAGCTGGAGCGAATCCAACCCCTAGCGGTCGGCCTATCTCAGATATCATGCAACTAACCGGCTGTGAACTGACCGTCCCTCTCAGCGAGTCCAGACCTTGACTCAAAATCTTCCCGATGACACGCCCGAACTCCCCCTGACCCGCCAGCAGGTCCTGATCGCGATGGGAGTGACTGCCCTGGTCCTGCTGCTGGTGTCTAAGCTCTGGGTGTTGTTGGGCTCTGTGCAGCCGATCCCGGTGCTTTGGCACTGGACAGCGCTGCCCCTGGGTCTGACCTTGGGCGTGTTGATTACCCTGGCGAGTGCCGCTGTCTATCGGCTGTGGCCCGCCTATCGTGAGTCGGCGGACTACTATCTGCGCCTAGTGCTCTCACCGCTGTTACTGCCCGATGTGCTCTGGCTGGGCCTGCTGCCGGGAATGAGTGAGGAGCTGCTGTTTCGGGGCGTGGTGCTGGCGGCGGTGGGGCTCAATCCCTTGGGCTTGGTGGTCAGCAGTTGCTTCTTCGGCGTCTTGCACCTGAGCGATCTCAAGCAGTGGCCCTACGTGGTCTGGGCGACGGTGGTGGGCTTCGGCTTGGGGCTCAGCGCTCTGCTCACAGGGAATTTGCTGGTGCCGATTGTGGCGCACATCGCCACCAACTGGATCTCCAGTTTGAGCTGGAAGCTGGGTCGCGCGCCCCAGGCATGATCGGCTACCTGAAGGGTATCTTGATCGCTGCCGTGAGCAGTGGACCGCGCGCCATCGTCACGCTCGACGTCAACCAGGTCGGCTACGACTTGCAAGTTCCCCCCCGTAGCTTGCGCCAGTTGCCCGGCTTGGGCGAGATCGCGCAGCTATACACCCACTTGCAGGTGCGCGAGGACCAGATGGTGCTCTACGGCTTCGCCAGTGCGGCAGAGCGGGAGCTGTTCCGCCAGCTCACCAGTGTCAGTGGCATCGGCGCGCAATTGGCGCTGGCGCTGCTGGACACGCTGGGTTTGCAGGATCTGGTGCAGGCGATTGTGAGCGAGAATATTCGTCTGCTCACTCGTACCCCCGGCGTGGGCACCAAAACCGCGCAGCGCCTAGCCCTAGAACTCAAAGCCAAGCTGGCGGAGTGGCGCAGCTCGGCGGGGTTGGCCAGCGCTCCCACTGGCCTGCCTGCTGACTCGGTTCAGGAAGATGTGGAGATGACGCTGCTGGCGCTGGGCTACACCAGTAGCGAAGTGGTGAAGGCGTTGCAGGCCGTGGGCCGCAAGACCACCTTGTCCAAGAACGCCAACCCGGAAGACTGGATCCGTGAGGCGATAGCCTGGCTCAGCCAGCCCTAGGAGCTGAAGCTAAGGGCGCGCATCAGAGCGGTTTTTCTCGATCAGCATCTGCTTGAATGCAAACAGGTTGGGGTTAGCCGGATCGATGCTGGCCAGCAGCCAATGCACATTGGGTGAGCCAAAGGTTTCGACGCGGGTGAAGTTCTCCAGGCGGGGGACCTGGTCCGTATCGCTAAAGCGAGGCAGGGGTTTGTCAATGCGGAAGTAGTGGCTATCGCCGTGGACGAGGACCACCTGGCCTGCAAAGGCGCGGGTTTCGGCTTCCAAGGCGGCGATGAAATCGTTGTAGCCGGTGCGATTTTTGTCGGTGGGCTCTAGATCAAAGTTGGGGTTGGCTTGGATCACCAGCATGATGCCTTGGTAGCGATTGCGTTTGGCAATTGCAAAGCCCTGCCGCAGCCAGGCTAAATTGGCAGCATTGCGCTCCCGAAATTCGGCATCTGCCTCTGAGGTGCGCCCAAAATTGTTGTTGCTGCCAGGAATATTCAAGCCGAGGAACAGCACATCGCCATAGTTCCAGCGCACGTTCTCGCGGAACTTAATGTATTGCGGGTTGTCGCTTTGGCGGCTGAGGCGCAGTGTGGGTCTGCCCAGGCTGCGATTGCCTTGGGTGTAGAGTTCGCGGATTTTGGCCAGACGTTCGAGGGGGTCGTAATTGCCGTTATTGGCGCGGTGGCAGTCGGTCCATTCGTTGTCGCCGGGGATGAAAATAAACGGATGCTCAAATTTGTCAAACAACTGCTTGCGCTGTGTGAACATCTCGTCGCTGCACAAGCTAGAGCCACTTTTGAAGTCGCCATCATGGATGATGAAAGAGACTCGGCGATCCTGGTTAATTTCGTCAATCAAATTGCCAAATTTGGTGACCTGATTATCGTTGTAGGGCAGGTCGCCAATCAGGGCAAATTCGAAGCTTCTGCCGGGGGGAACTTGGCTATGGGACGCTTGCGCCCAAAACCAGGAACTGAAGCCGATGAGCAGAGTCGAGAATAGGGCGACCAACAGATATCTCTGACGCATCTTTAATCTCCGAGCTGAGGTTGCGCTCGTAACCTTTGGTTGACACAACTTTAGGGGAGCGTGAGCAAACCCTAGAGAAAGAATTCGTTAAAAAATCGTAAAAACACAATCCGGCTCCCCCCGAACTCGGGGGGCTGGGGGGCCTCTTCTGGCCGACTCAGTTCAGACCTCGGACGATGCAGCTCCAACTGAGAATCGTCAGGCTTAGAACTCGGATGATGCAGCTCTAAGCGAGAATCGTCAGGCTCAGAACTTTGAGGACGCAGCTCTAAGCGAGAACCGCCAAGCTCTGAACTCGGGGGACGCAGTTCTGGGAGAGAACCGCGCAGTTCGCCTGGGCAGTCACGGCGTCTCAGGCCGCTTTTTGCCGCCTCGCCGCTGGGCCTCTGCGGCTAGGTGGTCGGCCCAGAGCTGGCGGACTCGCGCTTGAATCTCGGCGTGGCGGCTGACCCCCTCATAGGTGTAGCGGTTGTAGCCGTTTTGTTGGATCAGGGTCTCCAGAGACTGGAGCCGCGCCTCGGTGCCGGGGTGCTCAGAGAGCCAGGTGAGGGGAGCCCGGCGCTCTTGCTGCTGGAGCGTGACCATCAGATTGCGCAGACCGTCGGCCGCGTAGCCGGTGGAGGCTAGCATCCGCGTGCCTAGCAAATCGGCCTGGCGCTCCATGTGGCGGGTGTAGCCCAGCGTCGCCAGGCCCGCCAGCAGATTACCGCCCGAGACGTTCTCGACAAAACTGCTCTGGGTCATCAACAGAAAGCCGTGAGAGAGCACTGAGTGGGCCAGCTCGTGCGCCAGCAGCCCGAGCAGCTCGGCTTCGGAGCGGCTGCGCAGAATCGCGCCTGTATTCACAAACACCTTGCCCCCCGGCAGCGAGAAGGCATTGAGTTCATCGTCCAGGACGACGTAAAACTCGTACTCAAAATCACTGCGGCCCGCCGTCTGGACCAGCTTCTGCCCCAGCTCGTTGACGTAGCCCACCAGCTCGGGGTCTTCGGCCAGCTTCAGCTGACGCTGCGCTCGCTCCACCACCCGGCGGCCCACCGTCGATTCACCCTGGAGCATCAGGGCCGTGATCTGAATCGAGGAGACTGGCCCCGCGATGCTGCCGGTGAGCCCGTAGCTCAAGATGCCCGTGAGCGCGCCTGCTATCGCCTGGCCGGTCAGCTTTTTGCGCAGCGCCGACCGGAAACGCTGGAGCTGCGTATCGGCCTGCTGCCTCAACTCTGGCGCAGCCGGATCGTCGGGGTGCAGCAGCGCGAACTGGCGGGCGGTGATCGAGGCCTCCAGCCACTGCTCGGCTGCGACCTGGGCTGCGACCTGCGCCTGGACCAGCTGCGGCTGATTGGGATACAAAGCGGTGGCCCGTTCTAGCACCGTCACTGCCTCTGCCGTCTGCCCGGCCTGCTGCAGCGCTGCGGCCTGGTGCAGCTGGCCAGGGATGAACTGAGGATATTCCTGCGTGAGCAGCCGCAACGCCACCTGGACCCGAGACGACTGCCCCTGCTGCTCCCCCGCCTGCGCCTCGCGCCAGTACACCCTCCCAGCAGGCGGCAATTGCGCGGGGTCCTGGAGCGGCTGCGGGCGGGCGGGCGGCTCTGGGCGGGCACGAAACGGATCCTTGGCCTGCCGGTAGAGTGCCTCAGCCGGAACGATCTGCCCCTGCTGGTGGAGGTGATCGGCCTGGACCAGCTGGCGGTGGCGCTGTGCCGCTTCAGCGCTGATTTCAGACTCCGGCTGCGGGCTGGGGGCGGCTGCCGGGGGCTGAGACGAGGCGGGCGGGGTCGAGGGCAGGGGGCGCGAGCGCTCGACCTGAGGCACAGGCAGTTGATTCTGCGCCAGGCTGATCGTGCCAGGGGCTGGCAGCAGCAGGCTGCCAATGACCACCGACTTCCACACAGATGTCACAGGTAACTCCTCGTGCAGGCTTGCTGACGGCTCCCCATTATCGCCCGTGCGAAACCCCCGCACCAGCCAGGCGGCGTGTAGAGCAGATCCAGCCTCGATAAGCGGACTAAGATAGTTAAAAATTGGGTGTGGCCAGCCTAAAGGCAAAACTAACCTGTTTTGGAGCCAATCATGAACCCTGAAACTGCTGCTTCCTATCGCGTTGCTGAAGCCCAACCGCCCGAAGCCCTAAACCTGGCTCAGGACGCCCCAGGCTCTCTGGCGACGCGCTCGCCCGTCCGCCTGGCCGGATCAATTCTGGCCCCCTTCGCCTACAGCGGGGACGCGGTCAACAAGGTCTTACTGGAGTACAAAACGCCCCTGACCGCGTTTGTCGTAGCGCTAGTTTCGTTGCCTGTTTTTGCCCTGATCGCCGCTATTTTGAGTGTGATTCACTCGGTGCCTTTACTGGCTCCGACCTACGAACTAATCGGCGTGTTCGCCAGCACCTGGTTCGTCTACCGGCATCTGCTGTTCGCGCAGAATCGGCAGGAACTCGGCAGCCAGCTCCAGAGCTTTAAAACCCGAGTCGTTGGTGACGAGCAGTCGGCAGCCTAGCGCGGCCAATCCTGACGCTGGGCCAGGACATAGCGACGAGCCTCGTGTGGATGGATGCCCCCCGCCACCAGGCTGTGAAAGTGTTGGGTGCCGTAGTGGCCCAGCTGTTGGACCAGCTCTAAATATTCGCTGTCGGTCATGCCTAGATCGACCGTGACCGGCGGTGGGGCTGAGGGTCTCGAATATTGCTCTAAGGTCAACAGACGGGCCAGCTTGGGGCTCATGCCCTCGGCAAGCAGACTGTGGAAATATTCAGGGCCATATCTTCCCAGTTGGGCGACGAACTCCAGATACTCGCCATCGCTCATGCCCAAATCTACGATCACGGGCTCCCTGGCCTCGGTCACGTATAGGCGCAGTGCTTCTGCTTCTCCAGCGTCTAAATTGGCGTCGTCTCGGATGCTGCTCCAGAGCCCGAAGCCTAGCGTTCCCAAGTTGTCCTCCAGCCCAGTTTCCAAGGGTTCTAAGGACTGGGGACGCTGGGGGGGCTGGAGCGGTGTCCGGCCCGACGTCTTCAGCAGCAGGCTGCCCAGCGCTAGGCCCCCCGCAACTGCCCAGACGCCGGTAATCGCCCAGACGGCGATCTGTTCCCAGGTTGTGGGCTTGGCGTGTAGCAGGTCCTTGAGGTTGCGCGTTGCTAGTCCCCGGCTCAGCCAAGGCAGGCTGGAGAGGGTACCAACCGCAATTCCCAGGATCACGAGTTTCTGGAGGCGATCTCGGTTCAACATGGCGAGAACTTCAGGCTGAGGGGCAGCTCAGGAGCGAGGCGTGACGGGACTATTAAATCCCATTTACCCGGCTGATCGCCAAAGCCACTCAGCTTAACTCTGGCCATCCTGAAGGCCCAGCGGTGCCGGGGCGTGAGTTTACCAGGGGTTACCGACCATGGTGAACGCGGCCCAATAGTAGGGATGGGTGAACTTCTGGTCGGGCAGGTCGATCCGGATCGGTGTCGAGGAGGCACCGGGGAGGGTCTCCAGGCCGCGCAGCTCACCGCCCTGGAAGTAAATCTCGCCTCGGGCCATGGCAACCTGGGCTTGCCGTAGCGCCTCAGCTTTAATCGGGGCGGACTTGAGCGAGCGGTAGAACTCGGTCATCAGAGCGGCGGTCCCGGCATCGCTGACAAACCAGAGGCTGGCGACGGCGGTTTTTACGCCCGCCTGCACGGCCAGCCCGGCGAAGCCCAGCTCAGCCTCTTCGCTGCCAATCGCGGTCTTGCAGGCGCTCAGGACTAGCATCTCAACCTGGGGCTCATTCAGGCGCAACTGCCGCACCTGGTCCAAATGCAGCTTGTCATTCCACAGCTGCACGTAGGAATTGGCGATCGGACCGCTGTTGAAATCGGCGTGGGTGGCCAGGTGGATGATACCGAACGGTTGGCTGCGTCGGATCTCCCGAATCGTCTCCAGGGTCACCCGTTCGTTCAAGAACAATTTGCCCGACCAGAAATTGGTCAGCAAGGTCGATAGCTCAATGGGCACCGCTGGCAGCGGCTCCTGTCCCTGGGTGCTTTCAGACACGCCCATCGCCAGCAGCTGCGAGTTTTTGATGTCTTTATAGCGGGTGTCAGTCAGGCTCAAGCTGGGCATCAAACCGATGCTGTAGCGCTCAACCAAAAAGCTCTGACCGTCGTGGAAGGCGGCCACCGGCACCGAGCGCAAACCCGCGTCCATCAAGAACACTAAGTTGTTAATCTCCCGCGCTTTTAAATCGGCGGCCAGGGGCGCAACGATCCACTGATGCAGTTGCTGGCCAGCGGCTAAATAACTGGTGGTGCGCACGCGTCTAGGGTCGGCCACCTCGCGGCGGAATTCCCGAGCTAGCTTGAGCACTTTGGCTCGACTGGCCTCGGGGATGCGCTTGCGAATGGGTTCGCCTTTGGCGGTGATCACCACCAGCTCAAGCTGGTCTGTATCTTGCTGCAAAATGATTTCGGAGCTGACCTGCGGCGGCACAAAGCTGACATAGATAAAGGCTGGTTTGACGCCGGTATTGTCCTCAATCACCTGGGCGATCTCGCGAGCGTCTTCCGGGGTTTTCAAAGGTTGCGCGGGCAGGCCCAAATAGCCTTCAAATGAGCCTGAAAAACGCTCCTCCGGTAAGCCATCCCGCACGCCTCGATTGGGGCGAGTTCGGCCTCGGGGATCTGGCACATTGGTTCGGGTCTGGCACTCGGGCTGGAACGAACAACCCGGGGGAATAGGGGTGGGCTCCGATGTAGGCTGTGGCGTGGGATCTGATGTGGGCTGTCCGGGTTGGGTAATGTTAATCGCGACCGGCACGGTATTCGAGACCGAGACGACGTCATTCGCCTGAAGCGTGAAGGCATCCGTCAGCCCGGTGACGCCAGGCGGTGGCGTGTATTCCAAAGTGTCGCCCGGCGATAAAACTGCGCCGGGGCCAACCACCACACCGTTGATTCTCAGCGTCGCTCCCGGCGCGATTGTGGTGATCGTGATCGTGACTAGATCGCCATTCGCATCCACGGTGGCGGGTGCGAGATCAGCAAAGGTAAAGCTAAAGGGCTGATCTTGCACGGCTCCCGAGAGCGTTGTGCTGGCGCTCAAGCTGGGGGGCGTATTCACCGAGGAGATTGTGATGTTGGTGGGTGTCCCCGGTGCAATGCCCCCATTGGGCAAAACGGCAAAACTGCCTGCGGCCAGTGTTGAAGCGCCGGTGTTGATGGCACCTGCCGTGCCATTGAGGCTGGGATCGCCCACGATGAAGGGCACATTGCCGGGTCCGCCGCCGTGCTGGAGGGTGACCGTGCCATTGAGGGGTTCACCAAACAAGGTGTCTCCCGCCGTAAAAATCGTGGTGTTGGCGGGGGCGGTCACTGTGGCCTCCTCGGAGTTAGCCACAAAGCCCGTGCCTCGGACAACGCCGTTGGCGAGCAGTTGGACATTGCCTCCCCCGGCGTTTTCCTCTGTAAAGGTTAGGCTGCTGCCCCGCGTATCAATACTGCCGAATGTGATATTCCGGCCCGCTCTTAAGATCACATCGCCGCCGTCGCCAGGAACAGCGATCTCGCCTTGGAAAATAGTACCCGACGTGTCGATGGCTCCAGTGACGGTAATATCGCCCGGTGCCTGTAGATTGACTGGGCCACCGTCACCGCCAAAGTCGGCACTCCTGCCTGAAGTTGTAATATTGCCGGTCACTGTAATATCGCCGGTTCCAGTAAGTCCCGCTTGCAAAATCAAGGCTCGACTCGTGGTCAGGGTGGTGAAATCTGGGTCGGTCGTGGGAATTGCACAGGCACCGGCAAGACACTCTGGATCAGTAATTGTAATGTCGCCATTAAAGGTGATGCTCCCTCCCGCGGTCACCTTAAGCGCAACACCTGAATAGACGCCGGAGACAAAGTCGCCAGCGACATTGAAAATCGGGTCGTACAGACTCACAAAGCGACCGCCGCCACCTGACATATTGAGAATCGAAAAGTTGCCGCCGCTGCGAAAGTGCGCATCGCCCGAGATCAGACCATCACTGCGCAGGCTCAAATTGCCCCCACTCACAAACGGTGTCTGCGGGTGGTTCAGCGCCAGAATGTCGATGCCCTGATTGCCCTGAATCCACAAGCTCCCCTCTGCCTGCACCTGCACGGGATTGCCCACACTGTCGCGCACTCGTACCGTATTGCTCGCGAGCAGGGCTAAGTCGCCAGCAGTTTGGACTTGGCTTTCGACCAAGCTCAGGGTTTGGTCTGCCGAGAGCTTGGCACTCTGGGCTCTGGCCGCGCGCACCACCACATCGCCGTTTGCCACCTGCACGCCTGAGCCGGTCAGGGCCACGCTGCCATCGCCGTTCACCGTCAAACCTGTGGCATTGCTCACCTGGCCCCCGGTCAGCAGCTGGGGCAGCGACAACACGGGCAAGGTCCAGTTGACCGGCTGCACCGCCCCAAGCCTCAGCGGCTGCACCTCCAGGCTCAGCAGATGCCCT
>JANNOU010000098.1:0-72657 GCA_031399305.1 Leptolyngbya sp. SOY_34_metabat_272 | reverse complement strand
GACTCAGCGTGTCAGTGCCTGCTGTTGCGCAGGTGACTGGTGTGCTTAAGTCAGTCCCCTGCGGTCCGCAGCCAAATGGCACCTGAAATCTCGTGACTGACGCCACCGCCTCGACCCTTCAGTCACGGCCATTGGCCTTCTCAGCTCGGGCGCAGGCGCAAAACGCTTCGTGGGTCGAGTTCTGAGTGGGAACCGCGAAGCTGGCAGCTGGAACTTTGGGGCACAATGCTCGCTGAGTGAGGCAGAGGACTCGGCTCACGGCGTTTGCAGTCTAGCTTCCCAGCCCACAAGCATCCCCAGTTGAGGTCGACCCATCTAGGATGGCCTGAAGGACAAGATCAGCTAGTGATTCCAGGCGATCGCGCCTTCTTTTGACAAGGGCACTTGCCCAGGCATGATTGGCTCAAGGGCGCTCGTGCCATCAAGAGAGTAAGGTATACAGCTTTCCTACGATCTGCTTGTAGGTTTCTGTGGATAACTCGCCCAGCTGATGGCTCATGGAGTAGCGCAGCGAAGGCGTTGGGGCCAGGTGCAACGCCTTGTTAGGCATATGTAACGTCATATAGCTCGAAGCTATATGGCTCTGCCAATAATAAATAACTACCGCACTTGGAGAATGATGCTGCAAACCAATCGCCCGAGAAGGTGCGAAAGCTAATAGACCCACTTATGTTGTGGATTCTGTATTTTACAGTTACAAAATCCGAGGTGGGGTCAAAGTTATAAGAAATTATGTCGCCATTTATTTCGAGAATGGAAGGGTGCTCATTTACGCCTAGTGAGTGCTGCAAGGAATCTAGGAACCTACATGGGTCTTCATTCAAAATTTCCGCAAATATCCCATTCTGGCCGTCTAACTTTATCTTGAATACTTCATCGTAATCGCAGACGAACATTACCCCATCTTCTGGAAGTGTTAACCCTCTAATTCTTTCAGATGTCTTAGGAATCGCTAACTTTTTCATGCTTCCTGCCTAACGATGCCCATAACCCGCCGCTAATAACCTCTCGGACCCAACTAATAACCTCTAAACGGTCGGGTTCATGGGTGTTGTTAGCTGGCAGGGTCATTAATCTTTTGCAGCGCCCTAGCAGCTTCATATTGAACCAAGCTATGATTATCCTCCAATGCTCTAGTCAGTGCCGGAATAGCAGTTTTGGCTTCTGCGCCGATTTGTCCCAAAGCTCTGGCTGCGTTTTGCCGAGTCACTCGATCTCCAACTGTCAAGGCATCAATAAGCATGGGAACTGCGGCTGCACCAATTTCGATAAAGGTCTGCACAACAATCTCCCCAGCAATCTCTTCAGGGTTCTCCGCGCTGTTCCTTGGCTCAGCAAGACTTGCGATCGCCTCAACTACGACAGGATTGGACATCCAATTGAGATCGAGGTTTATCAGTGCTTGAACTGCGGCAAACTTGATGCTTAGATTTGGATCGACCAACGCTAGTGCAATAGTCGGCTTCGCCGATGAAGCATCGGAGCCGAATTTTCCCAGGACATGCAAGGCAGTCTCAGTCATTTTCTGAAATTTCTCGAAATTATCGATGTCAGTCTTTGGCTTGGTACACCACTGCGAAACAGTCTGGATCAACATTGGTATTGTCTGCGAACCGATTTGCAGCAGAGCATCCGCCACGGCTTTGCGAACGTTGGGATTCTGGTCTGCCATGAGTGGTAGCAGATCCGGCACTGCGGGTTCAGTGGCGACTAGGCATGCCACCATCGCCTTGCGAACCTCTACATCTCGGTCAGCGAGACCAACGATGATTTCTGGAACAGCGACTTTTGCAACAGGTCCGAAACTGACCAGTGCCTCAGCTGCTGCAAGTCGTACCTTCGACGCTTTGTCTCTCAACGCTTGAATTAACTGAGGCACGGCACTCGCAGCGTCCGAACCCAGACCTCTAAGAATCGAAATTGCACGAATCTTATATTCGATCTTGTCTTCCTCCTCCACAATCAGATTGGCTAGGGAAGAAACAGCCGGTTCACCAATCTGTTGCAGCAAGTTGTAAACTGCTTGGCTCACCTCCTTCGAGAATGAGTTTTTGAAGCAGTACGCATGTTTGAACTCCTTCGCTAGTTCCGGCAGGGTCTTGTGGACCGCCGGATTTTGAGTCCAGCCCGGATCGATCGTCTCTAGTGCATTCAATGCTGCTTGCCGCACCGTCGCATTGATATCGATGCAGGCAATCAGCAATGCTGGCATTGCTGAAGTCGCAGTCGAACCCATCTGACCTAAAAGCTCGGCTGCGAGGCGACGGAATTCTGAATTGTTCGCACACCCAAGATACTTGATGAGATCTTCAACGCTCGAATCCCTGGATGGTTCCGGCTCCTGTGGAAGGCTTGGACGGCCATCACTGGTGTTAAACCATATGCGACTGCGCTCTCGAATCGGCGGTTTTTCCCCAGTTTGTGCAGTTGCGCCAACAGGAACACCTTGCAATTTCAGTGTTCCTAAGTAGCGAATTACATTGTTCAAGATAAGAAATGGGGTTAGAAAAAAGGAAATTACTCCCCACCATCCCAACGTTAGGTTAACTAAAGTAAACTTCCAGAAATGTTCGTTAATGCAAGATTTACACAAGTTTCCTTTGACTGCCTTATGATAACGGGTAAACACTGCACCAATATTCTGATAAAACTCAACATATTTCGTTGGTGCTTCCACGCCACAGCTTTTGCAAATCACGAGAAACCTCCTAATTATGTCATTCTTTGTACAGGACAAAAGCCTACAAAAAACAATTAGGTTAATTGTTATCTGCTCGATCAACTTTGAACAACATAATGCTTTAAGACCTTAAAAAATACTCAGCTGATCGAAAATTCTTTTCTGAAAACTGACTTGTTGAACGAGTGGAAAACTCTTGGGTGGAGCCAGCTAACTATTTTTAGGCTGAATCTTTCTGTATAACGCCTCAAAATAGATGGATAGGCAGACGGTTTCTGCATAACACCCCAAATCAGGTAGATAGGCTGAATCTTTCAGCAGAATACGCTCAATCTAGGTAGATAGGCGGAACCTTTCAGCATATTTACAGATTCAGTACAGCTACGACACTTACTGTACTGAAGAAACCTACGTTCAATGGCTCAGGCGCTCCATCCTGTTTCACGACCAGCGGCATCCCAATCAGATAGCAAGGCCGAGATTGAAGCCTTTCTCACTTATCTAGCTGTGCAGGGGCAAGTTGCAGCCTCAACTCAGAATCAAGTGTTGAGCGCCTTGCTGTTTCTCTACCGCGAGGTTTGAACCCAGAAATAGCCGATGTCAAGGCGTGCTCAGCCCACTGGATGCCCGAAGGAGCGCGTTGTCGAGTTTGCCTAACCTCGAAACCTGGAGTGAGCCGGGGCATCGCCGTGTGTCGTCACCGACCGGCACAGCAATTCCCTGCCACAGTCTCAGGGGAAAGGCTCTGGTTTCAGCTCCAGGGCTCTTGATCGCCTGAGGCAAGGGTCTGACTCCGAGCCGCAAAGGGTGGGGGAGGCAAAGATGCCCCTTCACAATAGCCGCGATGACTGCAACTGGGTAGCCAGACCGGCAACTCAGGAGGATCGCCCCAACGCCCTTGGGCTGCGTTCTGGATATCTGCACCTAGGGCTCATGAGAAAGCATTTGCCTCGACGAGTAAGCATTTTGGACAAACGAGTAAGTGTCTGCCCTCAACCACAAAGCATTTGCCCCAAACGAGTCAACATTCGGGTCAATCACAAAGCGTTTGCCCTCAACCAGTCAACGTTTGCGGCAAACCAGAAAGCATTTGCCCTCAACCAGTAAGTATTCAGGTCAATCACAAAGCATTTGCCCTCAACCAGAAAGCGTTTGCCCTCAACCTGTGAGAGTCTGCCCCAGAACTTGAGCCATACCCGCTTGCGCAATGCCCGAAGCTCGTGTACTCTTCTCAGTTAGCTCATATCCTCCAAGCGTCGCTTGAGACTGTTGCAACCAGTTCCCAAGCGACTAACCCCCAGACTGAACGACCCAGCCGGGAGGCTAAACGGCAGTTTAACACCGCCTAAGCCACCCCATCCTTCTTGGCGCTCCAGTACCGGGTGGCTTGGCGGTCTTGGGTCGGGGACAAAGTCACAACTTTGTCCCCTCATTTCCCATACCCAAAATCTCTGGAGACTGTGCAAACCATGCGCCAACTTTGTGTTGCTTATCTCTGGGAGGGTTGTGATTCATGACTCCCTCCCCTGGCAGTTTTGATGACAGCGACTTCAGCATCCTGAAAGTGCTGATTGAACGCTATGGCCTCTCGCGCTTGGTTGCTGCGCTCAGTCGCATTTGCCTGTGGCAAGCCGAGCGAGCTGATGTCATGCAACGAGGGCGAGAAGCCGTGAACGAATGGCGCAAAGACGCCAGCCTGCTAACCCGCGTCCTGATCCAGCTCAATCACTAGAAGCCTCCTTCCCCCGAACTTGGGGGAAGGGGAGGCAAGATCTCAAACCCCCAAACCCGCCTCCCCTCACCCGAACTCGGGAGAGGGGCCGGGGGTGAGGGCCTCTGAGCGGCTCCAGCTCAGCTTGAGTCAGTGCCATTCGGCGTGGGCGCGAGAAGCCTGAATGGGAGGATTTGCCCCACTTTCAACAGTTTCTACCAGGCCCAGCAGCTCTCCCGCTTCTCGTATTGGCCAGAGTCGAAGGCCAGCAAATCCCTGAGCTTATTGACCGCCGAGCCGAACGCCACTCGAGCAGCGGCTGAGTGTTTCCGGGCACTGGGATTGCCCAGATAATTATTGATGTCATGGGCGACAAACGCCCTAGGCACCCAGGTGAGCTCCGGATGCCGTCGCAGAAACGCGTTGAAGTGGCGCAGCAACTCAGCCTGGAGCCCCAAACTTCTGGCCAATTCAGCCGTTGTTGTTTGCCCAGGGGCCGTGGTCAGAGGTGGCAGATTCGCATCTCCCGGCACCCCAGCCCCGACCAAGCTAGCCAAGGCAACCACCTCTGGATAGCGACGGCTGAGCTGGGCAGGGAAGTCATCAGCCCGCAGCAGATACTCCACCCTCGGTCCTTGCTGTTTGAGGCCATCGAAACTGACAAACGGCGAAAATGCCATCAGAACAACACGCTTTTCCAGCTCTCCAGGCAGGTGTCTACGAATAAGCTCCTGCGCGACGTCTTTGATCAAGAACGTCCCTTGCGAGTGGCCGATCAGTAAATACTTGGCGCGTGGCAAATCCTCACATCGCCTTTGAGCCTCCTGACGCCAAGCCTCATCGGTTCGCTGGATCGCATCAACGATTTGATTCACCAGTACCTTGCCATCATTGGCTTGAGCCGCCCCCAAAAAGGCCTGACCAAAACCCTGGAGCAAGTGCTCGTTCGATTGCGGCGAATTCTCACTTTGAGCTAACAGCTGATTATAATCAACCTGCAATGAGTTATGCGTATCCATCTGCAGCGCCTGACGTGCAACACCAGCACCCCGCAGCAAGTTGATCAGCATTGGTTTGGTTTTTTCGTAGTCGGCTCTGGGAGTATTAATGCCATTGATATAGAACGTGTGGACCGGGGCATTCTCAATTGCAGGATTGCGAGCCTGACGCCCCAGGTTCTTGACATAGGAAGTTTGTGCCACGGGCGGTTTGGCTGCGACTGCACGCTCCGCGAACGGAAAATTCTGGGAAATAAGAGCACCGGGATCGACGAAAGAACTCAACACAACAACGGCAAAGCTCGCCAGGGTCAGAGCGCCTAGGCGGATGCGGCGTACCAGTGATTCCATCAGTTTCAACCAATCGGTGAATCGTCAGTAGAGTTGATGCGTTATTCCCGCGATCACCCTGAATTGAAACCTCTGTTCAGCTAGTACAAAACCCTGCCTCTGCGTCAGGAAGGCTAACCTGATATTCACATTGGAAACCGCTACTTTAACCCTAAGTTTAATGGATACCCTGAGCGCACTCAGCATTGTATCTGATAGCACATCCTCTCTATTTGGATGCCAGATCTGGAAACAATTCAGACTCTAAATTGGCTTCAATGGATGACTGCAAGCTTGAAGGGTTCCACGCAGGCTAGGCGATGCTGCCTCGCTTGCGCGTTTCCTTGAGTGAGGTGCCCACATTCTTCAAACCCGTGCGAATCATTTCCTGCTCCAGCAGCGCAAAGAAGCGGGAGCGTTCGCCACTGCGGACCACCGCCTGGTTATGTGCCTCCGCCAGCGCCACCGGATAGCCGTAGCCTTTCTGAACCTGGGCCAGCACAATCGCTAGTGCCAGATCGCGCAGCGCCTCGTCTTGCGCGACCCACTCCGGCATCTCGACCCGCGCCACCTCAAAGCCCACATGCAGATAACAGAAGTAGATCCAGTGCGCACCATAGTGGCTCAAAATGCGAGCCGAGCTACGAAACAACGGACCGCGCTGCCCCGGCTGCAGCAGCGCCGACCAGAGCACAGCATCCCGCAACGGTTGCAGCCTGGTGCAGGGCGTACGCTCAGCAGCCAGCGACTCCAGCGCATTGACTCCAGCGCCGCAGTGCGTGGCGCAGTCGGGCTGCGCAAACGGACAGAGGGGCAGACGCAAAAAATTCAACGCCTCGCTGCTGCGCGAAGCACTCAGATAGCCGACTAGCGGCACACGAGACAGGCGCAACCGGTCCCAAGCGGCCAGCATCGGCGGCAATAGCCTCTCTCGTGCCTCCACTTGCATCGTGTCCAGCGACCAATGGATCAAAGAGCCATCGACCATCGCTAGGCGGGGCAGCGAGCCAACCAGGTCACAGGCCAGATCGGCCAGTGCGATGGTCTCCGACTGCGTTCGCCGCAAGCCCATCCACTCCTCCGTGCGAATCCCCCATTGGCGACACAGATAGAGATCCTCCGGTCGGTAAAACACCTCCGGCAGGCTATCGAGCAGCGGTGGTGTCGCCGTGCCGTAATGCAGAACGATGCGCCCAATATTGACCAAATAACAGTAGGCAACCTCGTGATGGCTGGGCGCGATCTGAGAGCCATCTGTGGCAATCACGGTGTGCACCGGAGGGGGCACCGGCACTGGCAGGCAAGTGTCCAGCGCTTCAATCGGCTCCGCCACCAGGAAGGCCAGCTTCTCTCGCCAACTCTGGTGTTGCGCGACCCAGTAAGCTTGCTGCCCGCAGGCTGAGCGCAGAACCCCTTGCGCTTGCGCCAATCGCTGCCGGATTGCTGCCGCCTCCTGTTGGAGTTGCTGGCTCATTCCTTGCATCTGGCGCGTGAGTTTGAGCCAATCCAGCATGGGCGCAAGCTGAGACGAAACAATTAAAACTATCTTAGGAGCTACCCCCTCCCTTGCTGAGTCTGAGGTGATGACTTCTCAACTGCAATCCCCGACCTGCTCAGAGGTTATTTATCCAGATAGCGATCGCATCAGAGCTGGGGTGAGGAGACGAGAAACCCGGTCAGGAAGCCCAGAATTGTCGAAAAGGCAACCGAGCCCCCGCCCAGCTCATAGGCTTCGGGCATCATCGTACTGGCCAACATTGCCAGGATCGCACCACCGGAGATCGACTGAGCTAGGGCAACCACCAAACCCGAGGCACTGTTCTCCAGCAGCTTACCCAATACGGCACATAGGCCGCTGATCACCACCACCCCAAGCCACAACCCGAGGATCTGACGAGGCCGGGTTCCAGACTGTTTCATGCCCACGGCGCTCGATAGAGCTTCTGGGAAGTTGGAGATAAACACCGCCAGCAAAAAGGAGCCGTTAAAGTGCTGCCCCCCCGCAGTCATGCCGATCACCGTGGACTCTGGAATGCTATCAATCAAAGTGCCGATCAAAATCGCCAGCGGCGCTGAGCGCTTGACCAGCTCTTGCAAGCGAGCCTGCTCCTCCACCGGCGGAAAATCGAGTTCGGCGCTGTCGAGTACCTGCTGTCGCCAGCGGTCCAGGTTGTGTTCAGCTTGGGCCTGAGAGGCAGTGGCAGAACGCAGCCGCTGCGCTAGAGCACGGCTAAGGGCTCCGGCCAAGTGCGGCGAGCAGCCCAGCAATTGGTCAAAATGCTCCTGCCGCAGCTGATACAGCTCCATCGGCGTGCGGGCGACGACGGTTGCAGAGCGAGGCTCGCCGGTCAGGAGCGCCATTTCGCCAAACACCTGTCCAGGTCCCAGCACCGCGATCACTTTTCGCCCTTTGAGGACCTCGGCCTCACCGCTGACGATCATGTAAAAGGCATCGCCGGAAGTTCCCTCCCGACAGAGCACTTCCTTGGGCTGGGCTTGCAAAGGCCGCAGCAGCGGCACAATCGCCTGCAGCTCGGCGGGGGGCAGGTGGCGGATAACTTCTACCTGGGCGATGCGGTCTAGGACTTCTGAAGTCTCTTCCTGGCGTTGTTCAAACAGATAACGGCGACGGGAGGCGGGCTTGCGCAAAAACCCTCCCTGCTGATCGACGTAGCCAGTCGCCACGGTGAACAGGCCACCGCCCAAGACAAACCCAACCAGCAACGGCCAGAAACCGCTGCCCCGATAGGCCTTCGCCGTGATTTCAAAAGCAATCGCCGACAGCAACGTACCGCTGCCAAAGGCCAAGATCGCCGCTGAGAATTTGCGGCTAGGTTGCCAGTGAGTGCCCAGCAAAGCTCCCAGGACTAGGCTCGACGCTCCCAGAATTCCTTGCGCAAAGGCACTGAAGTAGGACGGGGCAAACAGAACAGACAAGGGTTTTGAGTGAGGATGCAAGCTGAGGTTAGCACTGCCAGCTCAGCTTGCCTATCCTTCACTCATTAGGCGCTCATTGGGCGCTCATCTGGTTTTGAAGGACTCCACCTCTAACACTGGCCCGATCATCGCGGTGGTCACCACGTCATCACGGATCTTGCCCTTGATCTCGACCTCTAGACCCTCTTTTTTGAGCTCAGCCGGTGGCTTGAGCAGCTGATATTGGTTGCCGTCTGCTGCCTGCAGAGTCCAGGCTCCTGCGCCTAGCTTGACGTGGGTGACCGTGCCGGTGAAGGTCTGACTCATACCGCTTCGGTCCTGGCTTGGGCACTGAGGTAGGCGAGACCGTAGCACAGCCCTGCGTTGACCAGCAGGAAGCCCCGCGTGATCAGTCCCGGGTCGGGGAACCACAAGAGCGTCGGCGCACTCAACAGACAGCCGCTCACTAATAGGAACGAGCCCACTCCAATGCTGAGGCCCGTGACAAAGCCACGTCCGGTCGGATTGCCCAGCAGGAACATTGCCAGCACAAAGGGCAGAATCACACTGGCGAACACTGGGTTGAGCAGGGCAGTACCCTGGATGGCGTTGCCTAGCTCTGGCAGCGAACTGCCCGCGACTCGCAGCGGCCACTGCGGGAAGTCGAAGATAAACAGACCGCGCAGCAAAAACAAGCCAGTGCTGCCGAAAACCATGCCGCCGACCATCGGGGCCGACCAAAGACTGACCGCGCCGATCAGTCGAGGCAACAGGCGGGCAATCAGGTAGGAAACCAGGATCATGGCGAGCTTGGGCAGGATGGCTACGACTCCGCCGTCAAACCAGAAGCGCGGATTGAGGTAGCCGCTTTCGCTGAGCCAGCGCAGGAAATCGCGCCAATCGACTGTGCCGTGCAGCGCCTCTTCAAGGGCCTGTCCCGCGTCCAGCTTGCCTGCGCCGTAGTAGTTGAGATTGTCGTTGTCCACGGCGCGGGCCGAGCGCTTGAGCACCGCTAGAATCTCATCTGGCTGCTCGACCCCTGCCGCTTTAACCAGCGCCGCAACTCCTGCGACGTGGGGCGAGGCCATGCTGGTGCCCTGGTAGGCGGCGAACAAGCTGCCACCCTCGCCGTCGATTGTGTTCTGCAAAATGCCACCGACTGGCAGCGCACCGCCTGGAGCCGAGAGATCCACGCCTGCGCCGTAGTTGGAGTAAGGGGCTCTACCGCCTTCGGGGCCGAGCGCGGACACGCCGACCACGTGCTCATAGCGAGCGGGATAGCTGACCGAGCTGGAATTGCTGTTGCCCGCTGCGGCCACCAGCAGCACGCCTTTGTTGTAGGCGTAGTCGATGGCGTCGCGCATCACCTGGCTCTCGCCAGCGCCACCCAGGCTCATATTAATGATGTCTGCGCTGTTGTCGGCAGCGTAGACAATGGCTTCGGCGATGTCTGCCGTTGTGCCCGAGCCGCCTTCATCCAGGACCTTGAGCGGCATCAGTTTGGCGTCGTAGGCAATGCCGGCCACCCCGTAGGCGTTGTTGGTGGCCTGGGCGACCGTGCCCGCGACGTGGGTGCCGTGCCCATTGTCGTCACTGGCGTCGGTGTCGTCGTTGACAAAGTCATAGCCCTCGACCAACTGCTCCTGGTTCAGATCCGGCACTGCGGCAACGCCAGTGTCAATCACCGCAACCGTCACCCCTTGACCCGTAGAGGATTTCCAGGCTTTGGCGAGGTCGATGGCTCGGAAGTTCCACTGCTGCTGGTAGAGCGGATCGTTGGGGAAGTCGGCGATTGAGTAGCGGTAGTCGGGCTCGGCGTACTCGATGGTTCCAGCGAAGGCCTTAGCCCGATTGAGCTGCCGCAGCAACTGCTTGGGATCGGTTCTCGACGGGTCAAAGCTCAGCGTGTAGAGGTGCTCCCAGCTGGAAAAGATGCTGTTCGGACGCAGCGAGACGTCAAACTGACGGCTGATCTCTACCACCTGAGAGGCCAGTTGTGTCGGCCCTAGGTCATCGCGGAAGTTGATCGTAATACTGTTGTAGGGGGCGGCGGTGCTATTGCGCGCCAGACCCGCACCCAGCCCCAGGAGGCCAAATAGCCCCGCCACGAGCACACACAAAACCCAGAATCGCCTCATGCCAAGAGCCCTCTACACGAGCACATGTTTGACCTATCATAGCCGCGTTCCTCGGAGGCAACTGAGCAACAATTCGGCTGAGTTCTGGCGCGCAGCTCCGCATGCCAAGCTCCACGCTTGAGAGGTGGGGCTCAGCAATCGACGATTTGGCTTCAATGCTCGGCGGTCGCGGCTGCGCGCTTGAAACTTTGACCTCGGCGGCTAGCGTCTGGAGCCCAGACCGGCAAGTGCCGAGCTCAGGACCTGGAATTTCGGCCTGCGAGCGTGAGGTGTCGAGCTCAGGACTGCTGCCTTCGGCCTCGCAGCCCCAATTGATGCCTAGAGCCACCAGTTTCTGTCGCGGTTGGGCCGTCCGTAGGCTCACACCCACGCCCCTCTGAGGCCTGGGTCTAACGAACTGTAACGAAGCCCGCTGCGACGCTATGCAAGCCCAGCCCTAAGGTTGAACATAGACCCAGGAAGCCAGCCAGGAATCATCTGCTTGAACCATGGCCCAACACCAGATTTCGCCCCTACGCCCTAGCCTGCCTGCCAAGTCGCTGCTGGCTTCGCTGGTGTTGCCGGGGATTTATTACTCGCTGGTCGCGACTCCCTTTGCCAGCTTCAGTTTCCACTGGCTCCAGCAGCAGCGGGACTGGCCTGTGCAGCAACGGCTGCTGCTCCTGCTCGGGCTGGTGGCCTTGTTGGCGGCAGCGGGGATGCTGTTCTCGCTGGGCTGGGTGTTCTACCGCCATCGCCAGTCCGAGGACTGAGATCTCCCTCGTGATGCTTCCGCTTTCAGGCCCAGCCCGCTAAGCTGCCCTGTGTGAGCCAGGGTGGGCAGTGAAGCGTGTGAGTGACTTAAAGAATCTGAGCCCAGGGTCTGAGGGGCTAGAGCTGCTGGGAATCGACTATTTGCACTTTTATGTGGACTCGGCCCAGCACTGGCACGATTGGTTTGTCGACTATCTAGGGTTTGCGGCGGCGGGGACTAGTGACGATGCCTGGACCCAGACGCAAGTGGTTCAGCAGGGGGCGGTGCGCATGGTGTTCTCGTCTGCGCTGGGGGCGCGCGGACCGGCAGCGTGCTATCTGCGGCAGCATCCGCCTGGAGTGGCGGGCATCGGTCTGCGTGTCCACGATGCTGAGCGCAGTCTGCGGATTTTGGCTCAGCGCGGCGCTCGGGTGGTCCAACCGTTGCAGGCGTTGGGCTCTGGGCGCTGGGGCGCGATTGCGGCCCAGGGGTCTTTGACTTACAGCCTGATCGAGCGCCGGGATTGCGGCGACCTCTGTGTCGGCTATGGCTTTCCGGCCTGTCGCGGCCTGCCGCAGCCCAGTGGCGGCCTTGGCTTGGCGGCGGTTGACCACCTGGTGCTCAACCTGGCGGCGGGGGAGCTAACGCCAGTGGCAGCTTGGTATGGCCAAGTGTTGGGCTTTCGCTCTGGGCATCGCTTCGAGATCAAGACGCCGACTTCTGCGCTGCGCAGCGAGGTCATGGTGTTTGGTGAGAATGCCATTCAGATCCCGCTCAATGAACCCTCGACGCCAAACTCGCAGATCCAGGAATTTCTGGAGGTCAACCGGGGGCCGGGGGTGCAGCATGTGGCGTTGCGGACGCAGGACATTCTGAGCACGGTCAGCCAATTGCGACAGCGGGGAGTCCAATTCCTGGAGGTGCCGACCGGTTATTATCGGCAGCTTCGCCACAACCTGAGCTCGGGTCTGAGCACTTGGGAGCTTGATCTCGAGGCACTGGCCGCCGCCCAGATTCTGGTGGACTGGCGGCAGGAAGCCCCGCAACAAGTGCTGCTCCAGATCTTCATGCAGCCCTTATTTGGCCAACCCACATTCTTCTTTGAAATTATCGAGCGACGGGCGCAGGCTCCCGGCTTTGGCGAACGCAACTTCCAGGCTCTGTTCGAAGCGATTGAACAGGAGCAGCGCAAACGCGGCAGCCTGCACTAACCCCCCAACCCCCCTCAGGCGGACCGGTCTCCCAGCCGCCAGCATTCCTGAGCAATCGCCCAATCTTCTTGTGTGTGGACTACCAGCACGCGTGCGGCGGAGTCCGGGGTTGCAATATCTTGATCGACGGGATGGGACAGATTTTGCGCTGAGTTCAGTTGCACGCCCAGCCAGTTCAAGCCTTCACAAACCCCAGCTCTGACCACTTCGGAATTTTCACCCACGCCGCCGGTGAACACCAGCGCGTCTAGGCCGCCCAGCGCCGGTAGTAGGGCACTGATCTGAGCTCGCAGCCGATAGACATAAACCTCTAAGGCCAGCTTCGCTCTTGAATTGCCTTGGGCAATTGCCGCCAGGATCTGCCGCATATCCCCCGAGACCCCCGAGACGCCTTTCAAGCCGGACTGACGATTGAGCAGATCATCGAGTTGCTGAGCATCCAGGTGGTGTTGCTGCAGGAGATGGATCAACAGGCCAGGGTCAACCGAGCCAGAGCGAGTGCCCATCATGAGTCCCTCCAAAGGTGTGAACCCCATGCTGGTGTCGATGCTGCGTCCCTGGGCAATCGCCGCCAGAGAGCAGCCGTTGCCCAAATGACAGGTAATCAGGCGCAAACCATCCAGGGGCTTGCCAAGCAGTTGGGCGGTGCGGGTAGCGACATACTGATGGCTAATGCCGTGAAAGCCGTAGCGACGAAGGCCCCGCTCAAACCATTCATAGGCAATGGGATAGACCACCGCCTGCAAGGGCATCTGGCTATGAAAGGCGGTGTCAAAAACCGCCACCTGCGGTACTGTGCCCAGGCTCTGCTCAACGGCTTCGATCCCCTCTAAATTGGCAGGATTATGCGCAGGGGCCAGCACAGCCAAACGAGCGATGGTCGCTTTCACGTCTGGCGTAATCTGAGTGCTCTCGCGATATTCCTGGCCGCCATGCACCACCCGATGACCCACCACGTTGATCTCTGTGGGGGCTGCAATGACTTGTGTAGAACCGCTCCAAAGCGTTTGGAGCAGCTGCTCCATCACCGAAGCGCGAGATTCCAGCGGGAGTTCTGTTGTGAGGGCAGCGCCTTGAGCCGTTTTGACCTTCAGCTCTGCCAGGTCCGAGCGATGGCTCCAATCGATCTGAGCAGTCCAGAGCGGCTCGGGCGGCTGCTCGGGCAACGCGTCACCAGCCAACTCATACAAACAGCTTTTTTGACTGCTCGATCCTGCATTCAGCACCAAGATTTTCATAACCAATCTATAAAACGTTCTATCCCTGATCTAGGATGACGCAGCTCGAAGCTGGAATGACCGAGTGCCGACTGAGATCTGCCTCAGACCGATCACTTGGCTGAAGGTCATCGGCAGATTCTAAAACGTGCCCTGCCCGAAGCTGAGTTTGTCGGGGTCTTTGAAGCCAGCAAGAGTGCGTTAAACTGAAGTCAGTTCGCAAAACTTTACAAAACGCTAGTGACTACCCAGCAACTTCCCACACTCAGCAGCTTCGAAAAACTCACCTGGACTTGGCAAGGCCACAAGATTCAGTACACCGTGATGGGCAGCGGACGGCCCTTGATTTTGGTTCACGGCTTTGGAGCCGCGCTCGGTCACTGGCGCAAGAACATCCCCGTGCTGGCAGACGCAGGCTATCGGGTATATGCATTGGATCTGCTGGGCTTTGGTGGTTCCGACAAGCCGCCTCTGGCCTACAGCCTAGAGCTGTGGGAAGCGTTGCTCCAAGACTTCTGGACCGCCCAGGTGCAGGAGCCCGCCGTGTTTGTCGGCAACTCGATCGGCGCACTGCTGAGCCTGATGGTCGTCGCCAACCACCCAGAAATCGCGGCGGGTGGCGTGTTGCTCAACTGCGCTGGGGGGCTCAACCACCGCCCCCACGAGCTAAATCCGCCTCTGCGCTTGGTGATGTCAGCCTTCGGCAAACTGGTGACCTCCAAAGTGTTTGGGCCGTTTATGTTCAATCAGATTCGCCAGAAGTTCCGCATTCGCGGCACCCTACAGCAGGTCTACCGCAACCGCGAGGCCGTCACCGATGAGCTGGTCGATCTGTTGTACGAGCCCTCCTGCGATCCCGGCGCGCAGCAAGTGTTCGCCTCGGTTCTCGCCGCGCCCCCCGGCCCCAGCCCCGAAGAATTGCTACCCAAGGTCAGCTGCCCCTTGCTCGTGCTCTGGGGCGAAGCCGACCCCTGGACGCCAATCGGCCGGGGGCAACTCTACCGGCAATACACTGACCGCGTGCAGTTTGTGCCCATTGCCGATACCGGCCACTGCCCACACGACGAGCGCCCCGAAGTGGTGAACCTCCTGATTCTGAACTGGCTGGCTGAATTGCCTACCGCCTGAAGGGTATTTTGTACGGAAAAACATAGAGAAAATCAAGCACTGAGCTGCCAGAGAGAAACCCATAATTTTCCTCGATTTATAGACATCGACTGCTTTTGTCCCGAGTAACAGAGTTGATTTATTCAGAGGCGGAAATCAATTCTGCAAGATTACTAAGAGGCACGTCATGCAGAGCACAACGCTAATTTATCGGGGTGTGAACTACGACCACAGCCCGCTCAAACTTGAAAGAGGGGATATAAAACTCTCATGAGGATGGGTCTGAAGCAGCCAGCTCTATCTCTTGCAATCTGACTAGGTGGCCATGGACATGGAAATTCCTCGCTTAGATAGAAGTGCTGTCATTTCTTGAGTGTGAGCGCGTTATTTTTTTGAGTATTCAATCCGCAGGATAATAGGGTGGAGAGACGCCTATTTCGACATATGATCTGGTTGCGGACTCCCCGGATCCTCTCTCCGATCAGTCCGCTGCTCAGCCTCTCGTTGCATAGCTCGAGGTTGACAATCGTAGACTCCGGACGAGAACCTAGTCAGAAAAAAGCTATAAAAGTTATAAAAGTTAGAGCACGAAAGTCATAAAAGTTGTAAGGTGATGAACTCGGATTGACACGAGCAGGGTTGCCTGTGCCACAATCTTGCGTACGGTGGTAACTACTCAGGGTGAATATGGATGTGTTACCACATCTGAAAAACCAAGCCAGGTGAGCAGTCAAAAGCCGTTGTGTTCACGACAGTCAGCGATGCTCTGGACTCCAGATTTGTGGCAGGCAGCCTGTTGAAATTCTTAGGCTTGGTTGGTTTCAGGGAAAGTTAATTGCTTGGTTCTGAGGAGTCCCCCCCTCAGAGTTCTTGTCTGTACGGCAGTTTATGTGGAAACAGCGGTCGCAAGGCTGGTGTGTAGGTTTAGGTTACCGCAGCCACAGTGTCTAGATCTTTTCTATGCTGCATTTGCCACCCCAGCAGATGCCCTATTTGAAGATGCCCTATTTGAATAGTGTGCCCTGCTTGAACAGAGAAGGGTGTGACAATCTTAGTCTCAGCATCAGTGCATCTACTTCAGGGACTCTCCCAGAGATGACCACTTGGAGTAGAGACGATAGTGACAGCTTCTGATCGTCCAAGCGTAGAAAATTTAAGCAGTCAGTTAAGAGCCAACCAGCAGTTGCGCTTCTCCGGGGAACTTGAGGTTCGAGCCTCCGGTAGACAGAGATGGAGTTTGTTTTTCCTCTTGGGTCGCCTAATTTGGGCGACCGGTGGTCAGCACCCGGTCCGGCGCTGGCATCGTCTGCTGGCGAAGTATTCCCTTCAATTGGAACCAAACATCATCGGCAGGTCAGATGCCGGAAGGCCCTCAAATCTGCATTACAGCCTGCTCACGGCCTTCGTGAGACAACAGAAACTCACCCGGGGACAGGCGGTTGCGTTAATTCAGGACACGATCTCGGAAGTCTTCTTCGATGTCCTGCAGCAGGGAGCGTCCAACCAGCTCAGCCTGACTTGCAGGCAGCAGCATGTCTCAGATGTGGTGTTGACCCTCATTCATGCTGAACAGGCGCTCCAAAGGTGCCAGCAGGCTTGGGAAGCTTGGTGCAGCGCAGGTTTAAGAGACTACTCACCGAATCTAGCCCCTGTTTTGCTGCAACCGGAACAACTGCGACAACAAGTTTCTGCTGGCCTCTACCAAAAACTGGTGGCTGCCATCGACGGCAAACGTACGCTGCGGGAGTTGGCTTCTCTGATGCGTAAAGATCCTTTGCTACTGACCCGGTCCTTGATGCCCTACCTTCACAAACAGTGGGTCGGGCTGACTCAAGTTCCAGATCGATTGGTCGCGGGCTCAGCGCCATCAGGAGTCAGAGCAGTAGCGGTAGCTACTGCCGCACCGCTCCCACTGCCACCGCCAGATATTCTCAGAGGGCCATTGATTGCCTGTGTGGATGACAGCCCTATCGACTGTCAACTTATGGAGGAAATTCTGACACGAGCCGGTTGTCGATGTATCAGTATCCGAGACCCAGTGCAGGCACTGCCGATATTGTTGGAAGATCGGCCGGATTTAATTTTCCTGGATTTGGTTATGCCGATCGCTAACGGCTACGAAATCTGTACTCAAATTCGCAGAGTTTCGAGCTTTAAGAATACGCCCGTCGTGATTTTGACTGGTAACGACGGCATCGTAGATCGAGTTCGAGCCAAGCTCTCAGGCTCGTCCGACTTTCTTGCCAAGCCAATAGAGAACGATAAAGTACTGACCATCTTGAGAAAATATTTGCCTGTGCTAGCCTCATCACAATCTAACCCCTTCTCTTGGCACTATCAGGCAATTTAGTTTGGTTGCCAAACTTAGATTCTGATATTTCGATTCAAGTCGTTCAAGTCGTTGTTCTGAGAGGCAAAATCGTGGGCACAGTCTTAGTGGTTGAAGATAGTCTCACCGAGCTGGCAATTTTGACCGGCTATCTAAAACAGGCAGGTTTGCTTGTCGTTTCGGTTAACAGCAGTGAAGAAGCGCAATCTAGGCTGAAGAGTTTTCAGAAGCCAGACCTAATTGTTCTGGATGTCATTTTGCCAGGCCAAAGCGGATTTGAACTGTGTCATGAATTAAAGACAAATCCGGTTACTAGCCAAATTCCGATTGTTCTCTGCTCAACTAAGGGGACTGAGGTGGACCGAATCTGGGGCAATATGTTAGGAGCAGATGCTTACCTACCCAAGCCTGTCAATCCCACAGAGTTGATGACAATCGTCCACCAACTAATTAAATAGGGAAGCCACCCATGTCATCTTTTGATCAATCGCTTCTGGCTTTACCTGGTAATGATCTCAGTTCTGACACCTCCGCCAATTCAGAGCAAAAATTTTTACGAATCTCTCTGGGAACAGAGGACACAGCCCTGCTTGCTGTTGATAGCATCGTGGCGATATTACGCGTGTCAAAGCCCGATATCTTACCAGTTCCTCAAATGCCAAATCACGTTCCGGGTATTTATAACTGGCGTGGAAAGATGTTGTGGCTGATAGATCTAGATCATTTTTTGGGCCTGCTGCCAGCGCCTCAGGCTGCGAGTTTTTTTGATGAAAATGTAATCGTAGTTATTTGGGCGAGCGGTCAATTTTTGGGGCTGGTCATCCGTCAAGTAGATGATATCGAATCACACGATCCACAAAAGATAAAAGCTCCCCCTGCTGGCTTATTCTCCTCCAGTCTCCTACCTTACGTGCAGGGATACTTGGCAGACATAGGGAGTTTGATCCTCGATGCTGGAGCCGTTGCACAGATGACTCTTTGACGAATTATGCACCGTTGAATTAATCGAGAAAATTAACTCATCAATCCCGTTTTTGAGGGAAACTCAATCATGGAAAATTCTGATTCTTCTCAATACATTGAAGAGATGTTGGAGAAAAACTTTCCCTCTCTAATTTCCCCAGTACCCATTCAAGAGTCCACCTCTGACTTCTCTTCAACGGAATCTTTACCTATGCCAGCACCGTCTCAAATCAAGTCTGCAAAAGAACCGAGCAACCACGGCCAAATGGAGTCGGTCCCCCAGGCGTTTAAGGCTGAGCGGGAGCAAGTTTTGGCTATTGTCGGCCAAATGCGCTTGGCTCAAGACTTGGGAGCTTTATTGAAGACTACGGTGACAGAAGTGCGCAATAGGTTGCAGGCCGACCGTGTGCTGATTTACCGTTTCGACACCGAAAGCCAGGGCGTAGTCACCTCAGAGACCGTAGG
This sequence comes from Leptolyngbya sp. SOY_34_metabat_272, assembly GCA_031399305.1. Taxonomy (GTDB): domain Bacteria; phylum Cyanobacteriota; class Cyanobacteriia; order FACHB-261; family FACHB-261; genus FACHB-261. Next base: position 53,859 of record JANNOU010000098.1, on the reverse strand, counting down.
GCGAGGCTGGGCACCGGCCATAGGGCAAATCCTTGCAGCTGCGAGCTTCGGAGCCGAACAAGCCATTGAGTATCTGGAACAACTGTTTGTTGCGATTGCTGATGTACAGACTGCTGAGCTAAGCCCCTACCAGATTCAACTCCTAGAACGTTTACAAGTCAGGTCAAGCGTGAGCTTACCGATTTTAACAGGTGATCAGATTTGGGGTTTGCTAGTTGTACAACAGTGCGTCGCGCCCCGACACTGGCAAGAAGTTGAAATTAACTTACTTTATCAAGTAACCACGCAGCTGACGATTGGTTTGCAGCGCTTCGAATTTGATCTGCAGCAGCGAAGAGCCCTGCAGGTAGAAAGAGTTTCTGCTAGAGTCATTGACAAAATTCGCGAACCTCAAGCGGTCGCTGCTATTTTCCAAACTGCAACCCAGGAATTACGGCGGTTGCTGACCTGTGATCGCGTTGCTGTTTACCGCTTTAATAACGAATGGGGTGGCGAGTTTGTAGCCGAGTCTGCTGGCGCAGACTGGGTGCCTTTGGTGGGACCCGATATCAAAACGATTTGGGAAGACACCCACCTGCAAGAGACTCAGGGTGGGCGCTATGCACGAGGTGAAACCTTTGCCGTTGATGACATCTATAAGGTCGGGCATTCTGACTGTCATATCGAAGTTTTAGAGCAGTTTCAAGTCAAAGCCTATGTGGTTGTCCCAATTTTCGCTCGCGAGAAGTTGTGGGGCTTACTGGCTGCCTACCAGAACTCTGGTCCCCGCGTTTGGACAGACCTCGAAAAAAGTGTGCTCAAGCAAATCTGTGGATCTTTGTGGATTGCTTTACAGCAAGCAGAAGACATCCAGCAGATTCGCGATCAAGCAGAACAACTGCAGCGGTCTGTAGAGCTGGATGAAGCGGTCGCTAAAGTCACCGCCCGGATCCGGCAAACTCCAGATATCGGCGCTATCTTTCAGATTGTCACTCGGGAGTTACGCCAACTTCTGAAGGCTGACCGGGTCGGAATTTATCGCTTCAACCCTGACTGGAGCGGCGAGTTTGTGGTCGAGTCAGTCGGAGCCGATTGGACGGCTGTGGTTCAGGCCCAGGCCCAGAATGACTACCTGCTGCTGGACACAACCACCTCAGACCGTTGTACCCTCAAAGATTTGACACTCAGCAGACCGGACACAGACACTTACCTCCAAGGCACGCGCGGTGGAGCTTACCGGCGCGGGCAACCGTTCAAGCAGGTAGATGACGTCTATGCTATGGGCTTTGACCCCTGCTACATCCGGCGGCTGGAGATGTACCAGGCTAGGGCTTATCTGATTTTGCCGATTTTTCAGGGCAACCAACTCTGGGGGTTGCTGGCGGCTTATCACAATTCTGGGCCGCACCCATGGCAATATTGGGAAATCAACCTGATGCGCCAAATTGCACCTCAACTAGGCTTGGCGATTCAACAATCAGAGCTGATCAAAGCGGCAGAGCGGGAGCAGGCTGTCACCAAAATCGTGGACAAAATCCGTAGGCCGCTGGATGTCAACGCGATCTTTAAGACAGCGACGCAAGATGTCCGTAATTTGCTAGTCGCAGAGCGGGTCGCGCTCTATCGCTTTAATTCTGACTGGAGCGGTGAATTCGTCGCAGAGTCGGTAGCCAGCAATTGGACCGCGTTGATGCAGGAGCAAATCGATAATCCCATCCTCAAAGAGAATATCAGTGAGTGCAGTGTAAAACTCCTGGGCGACAAAATGGCCCAGTGGACAGACACCCACATCCAGAGAACTCAGGGAGGCTTCTATCGCAGAGGCGGCGTTTTTCGAGTCGCTAATGACATCTACAGCGAAGACTTCCCGCCCTGTTACATCGAGATGCTGGAGCGCTACCAGGCCAAAGCCTACATCATTGTCGCGATTGCGCAGGGAGAAAAGCTTTGGGGGTTACTAGCCGTCTATCAGAACTCGGGTGCCCGGCAATGGACAGAGGGTGAGGTGAACGTAACCGTTCAGATCGGAACTCAGTTAGGCTTAGCTTTGCAGCAGGCAGAATACCTAGAGCAAGTCCAAGCTAAATCAGAGCAGTTGGCCAAAGTCGCGCAGCGAGAGCGAACTGTCGCTAAAGTCATCGAAAAGATTCGTCGCTCACCCCAAGAAGTCGACTCGATTTTTGAAACCACGACCCAAGAGATTCGTAAATTGCTAGGCGTCGAGCGTGTGACCATCTACAAATTCCGCGCTGACTATTTCGGCGACTTCGTTGTTGAGTCTGGTTTAGGGGATTGGCCGCCACTAGTGGGCAGTGGTTGGGAAGATTCCTACTTGAATGAACATCAAGGGGGCCGCTTCCGCAACAACGAGCCCCTGGTGGTAGACGACGTCTACAACGGTGGCTTGACTGAGTGCCATGTGGAAGCCCTGGAATATTTTGGAGTGAAGTCCTGTGCGGTCGTCGCGATCACACAAGGTCAAAAGTTGTGGGGTTTATTGTCAGCCTTTCAGCATAGTGGACCCCGGCATTGGGACGAGGATGAAGTCAAGCTGCTGTCTCAAGTTGGCACACAGCTGGGCGTCGCCCTGCAACAAGAAGAATACGTGGTGCAAGTGCAGGCTAAATCCGACCAGCTCGCCAAAACCGCGCAGCAAGAGCGAGCGGTTGCCAATGTGATCGACAAGATTCGCAAGACCCTAGATATCGACACCATCTTCAAGACGACGACGCAGGAAGTCCGTAAACTGCTGGGGGTAGAGCGCCTAACGATCTACAAATTCCGCCCAGACTATTTCGGTGACTTTCTGGTGGAGTCTGAGTCAGGAGATTGGCCTGCACTGGTGGGCAGCGGTTGGGAAGACCCTTACTTAAATGAGCACCAAGGGGGCCGTTTCCGCAACAATGAGCCCTTGGTGGTAGAGGATGTCTACAACGGTGGCCTGAGCGAATGCCATGTGGAAGCGCTGGAGTATTTCGGCGTCAAAGCCTGTCTAGTCGTGGCGATTTTCCAGGGTCAGAAGCTCTGGGGCTTGCTCTCAGCCTTTCAAAACAGTGGCCCAAGGCACTGGGAAGAAAACGAAATTAGACTGATGAGCCAGGTTGGCACACAACTGGGCGTGGCTCTACAACAAGCAGAATATCTGGCGCAAGTGCAGGCCAAGTCTGAGCAACTCGCCAAGGTCGCAGAACGCGAGCGAGCCGCCGGGGCCGTAGTTGACAAGATTCGCAAAACCCTGGACATCAACACGATTTTCAGGAATACTACCCAGGAGGTTCGCCAACTGTTGGCGGTGGAGCGCCTATCGATCTATAAGTTTCGCCCCGACTATTTCGGCGATTTTGTGGCAGAGTCTGAAGCGCCTGGCTGGCCCAAACTGGTTGGCCCGGAGCGGCTTACCGCCTGGGAAGACCCTTACCTGCAAGAGCATCAAGGTGGTCGCTTCCGCAACAACGAAGCCCTAGTGGTGGACGACATCTACCATGCAGGGATGACCCCCTGTCATGTGGAAGCCCTAGAGCGGTTCCAGGTCAAAGCTTGCCTGGTCGTGCCTATCCTACAGGGTCAGAAGCTCTGGGGCTTGCTGTCAGCTTTTCAGAACACCGGGCCGCGCCACTGGGACGAGTCAGACGTGAACCTGCTCAAACAGATTGGCGCGCAGCTGGGCGTGGCGCTGCAGCAGGCCGAGTATTTAGGCCAAGTTCAGGCGCAGGCCCAGCAGCTGGCCGAGGCAGCTAGCCGGGAAAAAGCGGCCAAAGAGCAGCTTCAGGGACGAGCAGTCCAGCTACTGGCTGCTGTCAGACCGGTGTTGCGTGGAGATTTGACCGTCCGTGCGCCGGTGACCGAGGACGAGGTAGGCACGATCGCCGATGCCTACAACAACACGATCCAGTCTCTGCGCAAAATTGTCATGCAGGTGCAGACGGCGACCACCCGAGTGGCGCAGACCTCCCGCAGCAGCGAAGCCTCGATTAGCGAACTTTCGAGCCAAGCGCAGGCGCAATTCCGCGAACTCAGTCTCACCCTGGCTCAGATTCAGACCATGAGTCACTCGACTCAGGTGGTCGCCGCCGACGCGCGCCAGGTAGAAGCCGCTGTGCAACAAGCGAACCAGACCGTGAAGGCTGGGGATGCTGCGATGAACCGCACTGTGGATGGCATCCTGGAAATCCGCGAAACGGTAGCGGAAACCAGCCAAAAAATTAAACGCCTGAGCGAGTCATCGCAAAAGATCTCCAGGGTGGTGAATCTGATCGGCAACTTCACCTCGCAGACCCAGTTGCTAGCCTTGAACGCCTCGATTGAAGCCACACGGGCAGGTGAGTACGGACGGGGCTTTGCAGTGGTGGCCGACGAAGTGCGCTCGCTGGCTCGGCAGTCCGCCGCCGCGACCAGCGAAATCGAAAAACTAGTCCAGGAGATTCAGCTAGAAACCGGTGCGGTGGCGGCAGCGATGGAGACCGGCATCCAGCGCGTGGTCGAAGGCACCAACCTGGTGAATGAGACGCGCACCAGCCTCAACGCGGTTGTGGAGGCGACCAGCCAGATCAGCCACTTAGTTGAGGGCATCACCCAAGCCACGCAGGTGCAAACGCAGCAATCGCAATCAGTGACCCAGACGATGAGCACGGTGGCCACAATTGCCAACAAGACTTCTGAGGACTCGGTGCAACTGGCCGCTTCGTTCAAGTCGCTGCTGGTCATGGCCGAAGGGCTGCTGGCGAGCGTCGGCCAGTTCAAGGTTGATCCGGATGCCCAAGGGTAGGCCGGCATTGACCTGCTCGCTGATCGCTGACGCCACGCATCGCACAACGCCCATCTGACGAGGCTCGCACCCATGACCGCTGACTCCACGATCCGCGATCAGACCTATCGGTTCTTCCTGATGGAGGCCCCGGAGCTGCTGCAGACGATCGAGCAAGAACTGCTGGGCTTGAAGGACCACTACAGCATCGCCAAAGTCCACATCCTCATGCGCTTGACCCATACGCTCAAGGGAGCGGCGGCCAGCGTGGGCTTGGAGACGATCAAAACCGTGGCTCACTCGCTCGAAGACGTGTTTAAGTCGCTCTACAATCCAGCCCTGGTCCTGGATACGGAGTTGGAAACGCTGCTACTGCAGGGGTACGAGTGTCTGCGCCTGCCCTTGAGCGCGGCCCTCACCAACAGCGCTGTCAACGACGCTGAAGTCCTAGACCGAGCTGCCTCTGTCTTTGCCCAGCTGCAGGTAAAGCTCGGTGATTGCTTCGACCGGGAAGCGCAGATCCCCAGCTCGTCGGAGCTGGGCTTTGACATCACCCAGTCGATCTTTGAAACCGGAGTGGCCAAGCGGCTGGACCAGTTGGCGGCGCTCCTGGTCCAGCCCGAGCTGGCGAGTGTGGCCTCAGGGTTGGGTGCGCAGGCGCAGGTCTTCGTCGGCCTTGCAGAATCGCTGAAGCTGCCTGGCTTTGGGGCTATCGCCCAGACCGTCCTCCGCGCCCTCGAAACCCACCCTGAGCAGGCGATCTCGATTGCTCAGCTGGCCCTGGCCGATTTTCAACGGGCGCAGGCAGCGGTGTTGGCGGGTGATCGCAGTCGGGGCGGCGACCCTTCCCCGGCCCTGCAACAGCTCAGTCAAGGGCTCAGTCAACAGCTCAGTCAAGGGCTCAGTCAACCCGAAGTGGCTGAGCCTGCGGCGGCGTCCCAAGCCCTGGCTGTCTTCCAAGCCGAGGTGGGCAAACGGTTGGAGCGCCTGGCCGCCGTTTTTGCCAGTCTGGGCGACCGCGAGGTGCCCGCGACCCTGGGCAGTCGGATCGGCACCGCGTTGGCTGCCCAGGCCGAAGTCTTTCTCAACCTGGCTGAGACCCTGAAATTGCCGGGGTTTGCCACCATCGCCCACCTGACCCTAGACGCGCTCGCCGCCCACCCTGAGCAGGTGATTCCCATTGCCCAGGTGGCGCTGGCCGACTTTCAACGCGGCCATGCCGCCGTGCTCGCAGGTGACCGAGTGCGGGGCGGGGAGCCGTCTCTGACTTTGCAACAGTTGGCGGGAGCCATCCATCTGGCAGCGGCCCCCGCCGAGTCTGTATCGCCGCCGCTGGAGGAAGTCTTCGGCGATTTTCCGGCGGCTCTGGAGCCGGAGGTCAGCCCGGCGGCACTGCCTGCAACCCCTGCAACTCCCGTAACCCCTGCAACCCCAGTGGCGGTGCCGCCGCCGGCCCCAGTCAGCAAACGGCCTAGCGAGCCTGCGCCTGCACCCGCTGCGCCAAATACCCAGACGGTGCGGGTCGAACTAGAGCGGCTGGAGCGCCTGAATGACCTGGCTGGTGAACTGCTCACCCATCAGAACCGCCAGGCGCTCGACGATGAGCAACGCCAAGCAGCCGTCCAGGAATTGCTGGCGCAGGTGCAGCGACACCAACAGACCCTCAGTCAGCTGCGTAACTGGTCGAATCGCCTGCTGCTCTGGCCAGAACGCCAGCCCAGGGCCATAGCCGGTCCTCAGGCCAGACCGACCGTCGGTGCGGCAACAGCGCTGGCCGCGATCCGCTGGCGCAAGCCAGTCCTCGACCAGCCGCCGGTTGCCCTGCACTTCGACACGCTGGAACTGGATCCCTACGGCGAATTTCATGGGCTGTTGCAATCGGCCTGGGAAGAAGCGGCACAGCTGGCTGAAACGGCAGAAGGCATCGACTTCTACGTCCGCAAAGCCGGTCAGACCCTGGAGCAGCAGCAGCGCCTGTTGACCCAAGTGCGCGATGACCTGATGGCGGCCCGGATGCTGCCCCTGGGCGAGATTTTCAATCGCTTCCCTCGCCTGTTGCAACAGCTGGCGAGCCGCTATCACAAGCCCGTGGAGCTGAAGCTGGCTGGCACGCAGGTGCTGGTCGACAAGGTCGTGGCCGAGAAGCTCTACGATCCGCTGCTGCACCTGATCCGCAACGCCTTTGATCACGGCATCGAACCGCCCGACAACCGCCGCCAGTGCGCCAAACCGGCCACGGGGCAAATCCAGATCCGCGCCTATGCTCAGGGGCGCTGGACGATCATTGAGGTCAGCGACGACGGCCAGGGCATCGATCTCGAGAAGATCCGGCGTCGCGCCTTAGAGATCCACTGGCTCTCGCCTGAGCAGGCCGAGCACTGCTCCGAGGCGCAACTTTTGGAGCTGTTGTTTGAGCCCGGCTTCTCGACCCTGCCGCAGGTCAGTGACCTGTCGGGGCGGGGCATTGGTCTGGACGTGGTTCGCTCGCAATTGCAAGCTCTCCAGGGTTCGGTGAGCCTGCACAGCCAGCCGCAGCGAGGCACAACCTTCGCGCTGCGGCTGCCGCTCAGCCTGACGGTTGCCAAGATGTTGGTCTGTCGGGTGGGCCGCGCAACCTATACCTTGCACTCGGCTGCAATTGAGCAGGTGGTAATGCCCCAGCCTGGGCAAGTCCAGCGCTGGCAGGGGCGGCAGGTGTTGTGCCAGGGTCAGGACAACCACAAACGCCGACTGCCCCTGCACAAGCTGGCGGACCTACTGCCCTACAACTGCCCCCTGCCGGAGGTTCCGGTCGCGCTGCCAGCAGCGGGGACAGCTGCCCCAGTTGCAAACCCCATCCTGCTGATCCGGCGCGAGGCGGATCTGTTGGGCTTGGAGGTGGACCAAATTCTTGGCGAGCAGGAGCTGGCGATCCGACCGCTGAGTGCGGGCATGAGTCCGCCAGACTATGTTTGTGCGTGCAGTATTCTGGCCGACGGTCATCTGAGCCTGGTGCTCGATAGCGCGGCGCTGAGCCAACAGCTCCTGAGCCCAGCCCTGGGTGAGAAACTCCTGCTAGCTGAGGAGGCCCCTATTCCCGCCGACAGCATGGCCGCGACGCTTCAGCCGCCGCCGTTGCTACCCACAGCCTCCCTGCCTGCTGGTCCACTCGCTGCCCTACCGCCGCGCGACTGGTCACTGCCAACCGCCATGCTCAAGCTGTTGGTGGTAGATGATTCGATTACCTTGCGCCAAAACCTGGCCTTGACCTTGCAGAAGGCGGGTTATCAGGTTCTGCAGGCGCGAGATGGGCGTGAGGCGCTCGATCAGCTGCATCTGACTACCGGGATTCAACTGGTAATCTGCGATCTGGAAATGCCGCGCCTGAACGGCTTTGAACTGCTGAGCCAGCTGGCCCAAGATCCAAAGCTGGCCCAGCTCCCGGTTGTGATCCTGACCTCTCGCAGCGGCGACAAGCATCGCCAACTGGCTCTGGGGCTGGGCGCGGCGGCCTACCTAACCAAACCCTATCTGGAGCACCAGCTGTTAGCCGCAGTCGCTGATCTCCTCGACCGCGAAGCTCTGGCCTCTATTTTCTCCTGAGGTTTTCTCCTGGGGTTTTCTCCTGGGGTGGTAGCCTCTCGCGAGCGCCTCAGAACCGAATGGCACTGACTTAAAATTGCCGTTCCCTTCTGAACTCGGGGACTGGAGCAAAATGCTCGGGCACTGGAGCCAAAAGCTCGACCAGCGAGGCTCCGCGCTCGACTGCTTCAGCTGTGAGCCCGAGCAACCGAGCCAAAAGCTTGACCAGTTGAGTTCCAAGCCCAGGCACGGGCGCAAAAAGCTTGGCGGGTCGAGGTCTGCGCTGGCAGTGGGGGGCAAAACACTCGCTGAGTGACGCCTGGGACTCGGCCCATGGCGTTGGCAGGAGAACCGGACCCTCCCGGCAACGCACCAGCCCCAGGTACGAGGGTCGGGATGCCAATTCGATCAAACCAAAGTCCAAAGCTGAGCGCGGCGACTGCATCAATAGCCATTGCCAAGGCACAAAGCAGCGGAATCTGGATTGGGCTTAGACTCGCTGACTGTTGCAGATGATCAGCAATCAAAGGAAAATCAGCATAGTAATACTCTGCGCGCCTTCATAAGTTGCATCAGCATGGAGGCTAACGATTCCTAATAGAACGACAAACTTTAAGGCGGAAGAATTTCGCTAAGACATCTAATGTCTGGTGCAACACGGTAAAGAGGAGCGCCTGAAATTGCGGCAGGCTCAGGGCTCAGGTTCATCGGCAATCTGCAGCTGCGAGCTAAAGTACTGACGATACAGCTCATATCTGGGCAGTGCCTGATTGCCGTTGAGTCTTACCAGGCCCAGGCTCTCTAAGCGATAGGCGAGAAGCGGTGCGAGCTGGACCCCCTCATCGGCAAGCACAATCTGTCTGAAAGCAGCCCACAGGTCTGGATGCGCTTGCAGCAGTCTTAGGTGACTGCGCAGATGATGGCGGTAGATTCCGGCTTGAGTGGGGGCCTCTTGCAGCAGCTGTTCCAAGGTGGGTTGCCGCCGCAGCTCCTCAAGCGCCAGCCTGACTAGATAGGGATGGCCGCCCACCAACGCCACTAATGGCTCCAGGTCCAGTGAGGCTCGCCCCTCCGCTGAGCCATCCAGGCCATAACGCCTCGCCAACTCCTGCACCTGTGCCAGTGTGAATTCTGACAACGAGATCGGGAGCCCCACATTAAACGGCGACTGATTGGCATTCAAAGGAACATAAACCTCAACCTCAGTGGAGCAAGCAATCACTAAACGCAGTTTTCTCCAGATCTCCAGTTCCGCTGCGCTCTCATGCCAGGAGCGTAAAAGCGGCAGAAAATCTCGCGACAAGTCAGGATACTCAAAAATTCGATTGACCTCATCGAGCGCCAGGGCAATAGGGCTATCAATCGACGCCAAGAGATAGTTCTCAAAGAAGCTGGTACAGCTCATCTTAAGACCCATCTCCTCATCCCAATAGACATCCAACTTGGCTTCTAGCTGGAGTTGGCGGCTGACATTTGTGCAGAACCAGCGTAGAAATTTGTTCAGATCCGCGAAAACAGCAGCATCCGCTTGCTGCAGGTTTAATAACACCGTCCGCAGTCCAATCTGTCTGGCCTGGGCCAGGATTCTATGGACCAACGAGGTCTTCCCCATCTGGCTAGGTGCGTTGATTCGGATGAGGCTGCCCTGCCTGCCGATCTCCGCATAGCAACGTTCCTCTATAGGGGAACGCTCGATATACAAGACAGAGTTGAGAGGCACTGGGCCGCCGGGAAATTCTAGCGGGGCAGGCTGGGAGCCAGAAAAAAAAGAACGGGACGGCGCAAGCAGTTCCGGCGACTGTTCTGAAGTCTGGAAGTTCCGCAAGACAAACTGCGCATTTTTCTTGGTTATCCTCACGCCCAAGACTTCGGAGAGTAGCTGCCACAACTCATAGCCGACCACTTTAATATAGCCGGGATCGTAGCCAGTATCGATTGCGATCTCACCATAAGTCTGACCCATCCAGGACAGGCGAAATACCAGATTTTGGATGTCGCTCAAACGATCCGGCTTCAGGAACTTGTTCAAAAAGCTTAGCGCTTCGTCAGCAGTCATGGGGCGAAGAATCCATTAACCTTATCGAAGCCTCAGCCTTTCTTTCGTGGACAGACCCGCGTGGCAGTCGATAGGCTAGCCACACATCGTCTACTCCAGCAACTGCGTTTGAGAACGCTAAAGCAGAGAACACTAGGGAATGATGCTAACATACGTACGATGAAAATACAGGCGCTGCCAAGCGCTCAATTCGTATGAAGAAAAGTGTAGATAGGCAGTTTTTCAATCATTTGAGCTGGACTCATGAATTCAGTGGCACTTCAGTCATAACTCAATCCCTGTTCTGAGGTCTATTCGCGTAGTTTCTACGCAATATCTCTTGGGGGAACATGCTACGGGTTGACGGAAATAGGCTGTGCTGCCGAGAGATAGAGTCAGTCGCACCATGCCGCCACAGTTGACTAGAGCGCTGGCAACAGTACGAACACGGAAACTCCCGGATTGAGCGTTGGTTTAGTCCGTAGCACCACTCATGACAACTGAGTGAGTAATTGATAAGCTCCAGTCAGTTCAGTGTTAGTACGCAAGGTCTCAAGCTTAGTCGCAAATTACCTACGCAGAATCTCGTAGGTGGACAGGCCAAATCGAGACTTTAGCGACTTTGTAGCTAACGCATCTGTTTGCAGTAGAGTAGAAGGCTTAAGGTGTAGCCTTGAACCTGATGCAGTCCAGTCAAGCCTTGTAAAAATTTAGGAGGCACCATAGAATGAGCGCTCATTCCCAAGCTAGCCAGACTTTGCAGCAGAGAATTGCTCAGATTGAGGCGATGGCAGAGGTGCTACAGGCGAGGACCGCCTATGTAGATGCACAGCAACGCTATCAGTTTGTCAGCAAGCATTATGAGCAGCTGTATGGTCTACCTGACAGTGAAATTTTAGGAAAGACTCTCCAGGAGTCGATGGAATCGTCTGACTACCAGAGAGCCCAACCTCATGTGGAGACGGTCCTGGGTGGCAGTAAGGTGAGCTTCTCTTGCGTCGGAGTTTCTGACTCTGGGCAGAAGCATCATGTTCTGATTAATTACACGCCGTACGTGGACGATTTAGGAGAGGTTCTTGGCTTCTTTGTGGTCTGTCAAGATATGACGAAGCGTAAAAGTCTGGAAGAAGAGCTGCAGTGGATGACCTTTCAGATGAATACTCTGACCACCCTGTTGCCGGGAAAATTCTCCTACCTTGACTCGCAGCTGCGCTATCGGTTCGTCAGCAAGCAATACCAAGAATGGTATGAGAAGCCCAGTGAAGAAATCGTGGGCAGAACCGTTGAAGAGCTGATGGGAGTGGAAGGTGCCCAGAAGCTTCGCGGCTACATAGAGCAAGCACTGACCGGTCAGGAAGTGCATTACGAGTTCACCAAGCTTTTCGAAGATGGTGAAGAACGCACCATGGTCATTGATTACATCCCGCACTTCAGCGACTCAGGAGAAATCCTAGGCTTCTTTGTTTCGTGTCAGGATATCACTGAGCTCAAGCGTTTGAGAGAAATTGTCCGCGAAAGCGAGATGCGTGTTCCCCCCGTAGCAACGGGAGCGTTAGTATAGCAGTTGGTTATGCGCTTGAAGTGCATAACTCGATAAACTTGAGTTGACAGGGCTGCCAGTGACACTGTCCAGGGTTTATGGATAGGTCAGGGCAGCCTTGTTTGTGAAGGAGGCGAGTCTCTGGCTGGCTGTGAATGGTGGAAATCAACCGCGATCGCTCGGATCAGACCTCAGACTCCAAGGGAACTGAGGAAACTCTTCAGCAGCACAGAGGTGAGTTGGAATGGTACAAAGCTGCTTATGAGCAGCTTGGGCAGAGATTGCGCAGCAGCGAGAAACATTTTCGATTGGTGACGGACTCTCTCCAGGGCAAGGTTTCTTATGTGGATTCGGAGACTCGCTACCAATTTGTCAGCAAACAGTATGGAGAGTGGTCCCGAATATCTCCTGAAAAGATTGTTGGTCAGACGGTCAAGGACTTTATGGGGGAGCTTGCCTACGCCAGGGTACAGGAATACGTAGAAGCAGCCTTGGCTGGCCGAAAAGTTACTTATGAGGTAGATTGGGCATTTGCCGACGGCAGTGAACGCTATCTAGTCGTTAATTATATCCCAGACATCAATGAATTTGGTGAGGTGTTAGGCTTCTTCGTGATTATGCAGGATCTGACTGAGCGCCAGAAGGCGGAGAGAATTCTGCGGCAGTTCAATGCCAACCTCGAAGCTCAAGTGAGAGAACATACCGCGCAGCTGCGGCAGGCGCTAGACTTTGAGGAAAGACTGAAACGGATCACGGACAAGGTTAGAGATACCTTTGATGAAAGTCAAATTTTACAAACTGTGGTGCAAGAGGTGGCGGTGGGCTTGGGGGCCACTTACTGCAATATAGCTCTATACAATCTCGAGGAAGCTACCTCTAAAATTTATTGCGAATATACCAATCAGGGGCCTTCAGCACCAGGGTGTATTGTGCGCATGATTGATTTTCCAGAGATTTATCCTCAGCTCTTACAAGGTCAGTATCTTCAGTTTTGCGAACTAGTGCCCAGTCTAATTAAATTCTCTAGTGAACCACTTGCGGTCCTGGCTTGCCCGGTTTTCGACAATCAAGGGATTTTAGGGGACCTATGGTTATTTCGCTCAAAGCAGGACGGCTTCAATGAGCTGGAAATCCGATTGGTGGAGCAGGTCGCCAATCAGTGTGCGATTGCCATTGGTCAGGCTCGGCTTTATCAAGCCTCGCAGGCTCAGGTGGCGGAACTCGAAAAGCTCAACCGCCTCAAGGACGACTTCCTGAGCACGGTTTCTCACGAACTGCGGACGCCAGTGACCAACATGAGAATGGCGATCCGGATGTTGGTGGTGGCCTTCGGTCAAGATGAAACTTCTGTATCACGCGACAAAGCTCTGCGCTATCTGCAAATCTTGCAAGATGAGTGTGAGCGAGAGACTGAACTCATTAATGACTTGCTCGATCTTCAACGTCTGGAAGCAGGCGATCAGACATTGAAGATCGAGCTGATCTGCCTGCCGGACTGGCTGATCGGGATCCTTGAGCCATTTCAGGAGCGGGCGAGGGCGGCCCAGCAAACGCTTCAGCTGGACATCGCGCCCACGCTTCCGACGCTAGTGTCTGATGCCTCGATTGTGGAGCGCATTCTGGCGGAGCTCCTGAACAATGCCTGCAAATACACACCGTCTGGCGAGACCATTCGGGTGATGGCTCAGGCTCAATCTGGCGTGATTCAATTCCAAGTGAACAACTCTGGAACCGAAATCCCCCGCCATGAGCTGCCGCGTATTTTCGACAAGTTTTATCGAGTGCCCCATCTGGACCAATGGAAGCACGGTGGCACCGGATTGGGTCTGGCCCTGGTTCTGAAGCTGACGGAGCGACTAGGCGGCTCGATCTGGGCGGAGAGCGGCTCGGGTCAAACCTGCTTTACGGTCGAGTTACCGCTCAGGTGAGCCTAGGCCTAGGCGCGAACTGAGATCTTGCACCAAGCCCTCCGAACCTCCCGAGTCCTGCGGAGGCCTAGGGGGCATGGCTTCAGGCGCTTAGAACCTGGCCCTATAATCAGCAATGCTGGCTAAGTCTCTGAGATCTTGGCGCAATAGCGCCCAGTCTTGTTCAGCCTCTAGACCCAGACGCTGACGCCGCATAAAGCCATCAATGCGCTCACCGCGACTGATTACCTCCTGAAGTTCCAGATCGATGGGCAGCCGTTGCGCCAGACGAGAGCGCAGACGGTTAGTGGACTGCTCGAAGTCTCGCACGACTAAATTAATGCGGTCTTCGCGACCAGAGCCATTCAGGCGGCCGCTATCCAGTGCGGCATCTAGGCTCTGGCGAAAGTAATTGGCGTTGCGCTCCATGCGCACCGCAATCCGCCGAACAGACTCAAAGTCTCTGCGGCTTAACAGCTGTTTGGTGGGTAACAGCGCCTCTAGAGTCAGGCCTTGTCCAGAGACCAAAACTGCGGCACGATGGGGAGCTGCGCTGGCGGGGGCTGCTGCAATGCTGCTGCTTAACAGTACTGCTGTCGTCACAAGTATACCAAGTTTCATGATCTTTACCTTGAGTGCTGAGTAAGACTGACGGGATGCAAATAAAACCGCTTAATTCATACAATAGAGTTTATACACGTGGATTGTAATCGTCTTTAACGGTAAGCTAAGTTCCAAGTTAGGAAAATCAGTCTATGAATTTCTGGACAGACCTCTTTCAAGTTAGGTTGAAAGACAGCAGCTTGGCTTCACTCATCAAGCTCATCCACCTAGGTGATTCCTGGGCTCGATTGCGCTGTCTGAAGAAAATCTAATCTCTGCTTCACATGTAGCTTATGCGTGGCGTGACACGAGAGATGGACGGCTGACTCCAGTCCTCACACAGTTGCCTGTGAGCTCTTCGTCTGCAGGTTTGGCTGTCGAACGCCAGCCATCTCAGTGCCCCTGCTCTGACACCTAGCTCGCAGGGGCTTTTGCTGTCGCTGCTTACTTAGAGTTAGTTGGGCCTAACTTAGACCGTTTCTGAGACCGTGCGGGCTGCTGCGGGCATTTGGGGCTGGAACTGGAACAGCGAGTAGACAACGTTGCGCCGGATATCAACCATCATGTCTAGGAACAGCTCGTAGCCCTCGCTCTTGTACTCGATCAGCGGGTCCTTTTGGCCGTAGCCGCGCAGGCCTACTGAGTCGCGCAGGGCGTCCATGGCTTGCAGGTGCTCCCGCCAGAGCGTGTCGATCTGCTGCAGAATGAAGAAGCGCTCCGCCTGGCGCATCAGGCCGGGCTGAATGGTGTCGATCTGGGCTTCCTTGGCCTCGTAGGCGATGCGCACCTGCTCGTGCAAGAAAGCCTGCAGCTCGCTGACCGCCATGTCGCGCAGCTGATCTGGCTCTAGGTCACCCAGCAGATAGACGAATTCCTTGACCTTGTTGACTAGCTTCTCGAGTTCCCACTCTTCGGGCGGTAGGTCGGGGTTGATGTACGCCTCCATGATGTCGTCCATGGTCTTTTCGGCGTACTCAATCACCCGGTACTTAAGGTCTTGCAGCTCCAGCACGCGGCGGCGCTCGGAGTAGATGGCGCGGCGCTGGTTGTTCATCACCTCGTCGTACTCAAACACCTGCTTGCGGATGTCGTAGTAGTAGACCTCGACTTTCTTTTGGGCTCCTTCCAGGCTACGGGTCAGTAGCCCCGATTCAATTGGCATATCCTCCTCGACGCGGAAGGCGTCCATCATGCCCGCAACGCGGTCGCCGCCGAAGATGCGCAGCAGGTTGTCCTGCAGGCTGAGGAAGAACTTAGTGGTGCCGGGGTCGCCCTGGCGTCCGGAGCGGCCTCGCAGCTGGTTGTCGATCCGCCGCGATTCGTGGCGCTCGGTGCCGATTACGTGCAGACCGCCCAGAGCCACGACCTCGTCGTGTTCGCGGCTAGTGAAGGCCTCGTACTCCTGCTTGATGCGGTTGTAGGCTTCGCGTAGGCGCAAGATCACTGCGTCCTGGGTCGGCGCTTTCTCAGAGGCGACAGCCACCAGTTCTTCGGCTTGCAGCTCTGGTAGGCTCTGCTCGCCCCGCTCCTTGACTGCGAAGTCTACGGCTTCTTTAAGCAGCTTTTCGGCAGCGCCAGAGAGCTGAGTGGGGAAGATGTTGGGCGAGGCGCGCCAGGTCTTGACCTTGCGTCCGGGCACAAAGCCCTGACCGCCGCCGCTAGGGTTGGAGCGCACAAACGACATCGGGTCGTCGTCGTCCGGGCGCACCAGCTTGGGCATGAGGTACTCGCGCACTTTTAGCCGTGCCATGTAGTCGGCGTTGCCACCCAGGATGATGTCGGTGCCGCGCCCGGCCATGTTGGTGGCGATGGTCACGGTGCCCTTGCGCCCGGCCTGCGCCACAATCTCCGATTCGCGTTCCACGTTCTCGGGCTTGGCGTTGAGCAGGTTGTGCGGAATGCTGCGAGCTTGCAGCAGGCGTGAGAGATACTCCGACTTCTCGACGCTGGTGGTGCCCACCAGCACCGGACGTCCGACCTGGTGCATCTCGACGCACTCTTCGGCCACGGCGCTCCACTTGGCCTCTTCGGTTTTGTAGACCACGTCCGAGACGTCTTTGCGCCCGGTGGTCATGTTGGTGGGGATCACCGTGACTTCGAGCTTGTAGATGCGCTCGAATTCTGCCTCTTCAGTTTTGGCGGTGCCGGTCATGCCCGCCAGCTTGGGATAGAGCAAGAAAAAGTTCTGGTAGGTGATCGTCGCCAGGGTCTGGGTCTCGTTCTGGATCTCGACCCGCTCTTTGGCTTCGATGGCCTGATGCAGCCCGTCGCTCCAGCGCCGCCCTGGCATCACCCGGCCCGTGAACTC
Source organism: Leptolyngbya sp. SOY_34_metabat_272 (assembly GCA_031399305.1). Classification (GTDB taxonomy): domain Bacteria; phylum Cyanobacteriota; class Cyanobacteriia; order FACHB-261; family FACHB-261; genus FACHB-261. Next base: position 37,182 of record JANNOU010000098.1, on the reverse strand, counting down.
ATCGACAATCACCACTTCGCCACCGCGCACGATATAGCTTCGGTCCAGGATGAACAGCTCCTTGGCTTTGAGCGCGTTGAAGATGTAGTGCGCCCAGGGGTCGTTGGGGTCGAACAGGTCGGTGACGTGCAGCAGCTGCTCGCTGCGCTCGAAGCCTTCGTCGGTGAGCAGTACGTTGCGGGCTTTTTCATCGACTTCGTAGTCGTAGCTGCCCTCTTCGTTTTCGCCTTCTTTGCCCCGCCGCAGCTGTAGGGCGACTTCAGAGGCCTTGAGATACTTCTCGGTGGGGCGCTCGACCTGACCGGAGATGATCAGGGGAGTGCGGGCTTCGTCGATCAGAACCGAATCGACCTCGTCGATAATGCAGAAGTTAAAGGGGGTTTGCACCACCTCTTCCATTGAGGTCGCCATGTTGTCGCGCAGGTAGTCGAAACCCAGCTCGCTGTTGGTGGCGTAGACCACGTCGCAGGCGTAGTTCTGTTGGCGCTCGGCGGGCGGCATACCCTGCTGGATCAGACCCACGCTCAGGCCCAAGAAGCGGTGCACCTGGCCCATCCATTCGGCGTCGCGGCGGGCTAGATAGTCGTTCACGGTCACGATGTGCACGCCCTTGCCGGAGAGCGCGTTGAGATAGGCAGGCAGGGTGGAGACCAGGGTCTTGCCCTCACCAGTTTTCATCTCGGCGATCTGGCCATCGTGCAGGACCATGCCGCCGATCATCTGCACGTCATAGTGACGCATGCCCAGCACGCGGCTAGCTGCCTCGCGCACGACGGCGAAGGCTTCGGGCAGCAGCTCATCGAGGCTCTCACCCTTTTTGTGGCGCTGTTGAAACTCTGCGGTTTTCGCCCGAAGTTCGGTATCCGACAGCTTCTTGATCTCCTCCTCTAGGAGGCTGATCTCGACTACGTCGGGCTGATACTTCTTGAGCTTGCGCCTGTTGGGGTCGCCCAGCGGATTCCACATAGTAATGCCTGAGAAGAGCCCACCTGAAATGGTGAGGTGTGGGTGAGGGACTGTCACAATGCTATCATCCGCAGGCTGCGAGCCGCTTCTGGAGAGCGCAGGCGGTCACTGTGCCGGGCCGGACAGACTGCGGAAGTTGAAGCGGTCTGCGCCCGGATGGCAGGCGACGCAGCTGCCTACTTTGACTGGCTGCGCGAACTGGACCTCGGGGTGGAGCCCCTTAAAGATCTGAGATTCGGCGATGCGGTAGGGCAGCCGCGCACCCTGGGAACCGGTCCGCGAGTAAGACTGAAGGTAGTCCCAGATGATCTGACGCGGTGGATCGACCAGTTGCGGGATGCTCTGCCCGTAGTGCTGCGTATCTTGCAACAGCCTTCGCCAAGTCTCGGTGGGCATAATCGCGGGCGGCAGGGCTACGTGGCAAGAGCCGCAGCTCTCCAGATATAGTTGCTGCCCCAACTGGTAGCGCGGCAAGACCAAGTCGGTGGTCAGCGCTGGGTCGACTTGGGCCGGGTCGATGGCGCGAGCCAGCCCAGCCCCCAAGACCAAACAGCAGCCCAGCAGTAGGCCAAGCCAGAATTTGAACGGCTTCCAATGCAAGAAACCCGGCATAGTATCCCCAGGCAAACACTAGGGTCTATTATTCCTCAAGCGTCAGCGGCGGCTGAAAAACACTTTCCAAGCCACAAAGCCAATGACGGCGATCAGCAGCAGCTTCCAGAGCGAGCGGCCCAGGCTCCAGAGCGAGTATCGCAGGCTAGAGAGCGACGACCACAGACTGTAGGCGAGGTCGCCGGTAAAGCCAGCCACCACGTAAATCAGAACGGCTGCCACCGCCAGCAACCCGATGAATTGGAGCACTCGAGAGTTCATTGCAGAGGGTTTGAGGACACAGCAGGCACGCCAACAGTTTGGCCCGTCGAGGTCGCCCGCGTCATCCGTTGACTAGACCGCGAGGCTCAGAGGCCCGTGCACAAGGCTCTGGAACTCTCGGGCGAATCTCGGAATCTCTCGAACGAGGCCCGGAATCTCGTGAGCAAGTCTCAGAATCTCTCGAACGAGGCCCGGAATCTCGTGAGCAAGTCTCAAAATCTCTCAGGCGAGGCTTGGAACCTCGTGAGCGAGTCTTGAAATCTCTCGGGCGAGTCTTAGAACCTCGTGCTCAAGTCTTGGAATCTCTCGGGCAAGTCTCCAAGACTCGCTCGCGAGTCTCAGAATCTCTCAGGCGAGCCTCCGAGACAAGCAGCACTGCCTCAGCGTGTCAATCACTGCTTGCGCAGGGGGACTGGGGGAGGCGCTTCGTCCCCCAGTGGGGGGTTTGGGGGGCAAACGCCCCCCATTTCCGGGTTCTCTCTAACACCTGCGCCTGGCCTACCTCAGTGCCACTCAACCCCGAGGCTCATGCCAGAATTTGCGAGCTTAGCCCGCTTCGTAGGCGGCCTTGAGCAGGTGGTGGGCGATCAGCAACTGGGTTAAGGCCAGCGGATGACTGTTCAACTCTTCGCCAGTCGTGCCGGTGAAACTGCCTAGGTTCAAACAGTGCAGACTATCGCCCTGAGGCGCACTATTGCACATCAAGTCCATCAGCTCGTGAGCTTTGACGTCATTGACCCGCCCATCTATTTCCAGCACATCCACCGGCTTATTGCAGTCGCGCTCTAGGCTGAGGCGCACAGCAGGTGGCGAACTGGCCGTCTCGCTACGGCGCAGCACCTCAGTCAGATCGGGATGGGGCAGGGTGGGGCGCAGAACCAGGTGCACATTGAGTTTGGCCCCCGTTTCATCTTGGGTGTCGGCAGGCGGGTAGAAGCTCACCACCACATCAGCCCACTGGCGCTGCGGACGGATAAACCGCTCAGAGTCTTCCTCGCGCTTGCGCAGCTGGTCGAGCACCTGTTCGACCGTGTAGCCCCGTTTGATCGTGTCGCGCTTGATCTTCCACTTCGCGCGCAGCGCTTCGGGCGGGGCCAGGTAAACCTTCACATCAAAGCAATCGCGGGCGCGGCGGGTCGAGAAACCCAACAGCCCCTCTACCACCACGAAGCGTCCAGGTTTGATGTACTCGGGTGGGTCAAATTTGCCAGTACTGTGGTTGTAGATCGGCTTGAGGATCGGCTGACCCTGCCGCAACAGCGCCAGGTGCTGCTCAATGATGTCCAGGTAGTTGCAGTCGGGGTGCAGGGCCGAGATGTTGAGCTGTAGACGCTGCTGACGGTCGTACCTGTGATAGTCATCCGTGCAGAGCACCGTCACATTATCCTCATCGCTGAGGATCTGGGCGATTCCCTTGGTAATCGTGGTTTTACCCGCTGCGCTGTCACCGACAATGCCCAGGATGATCGGCCTCGGCCCCATGCTCCCTCCTTGCAGGTCCCCTAAGTTTTCAGGTTTTCAGAAGCTTATCGGAAAACCGGGCCGAAACTTGCTCGGATTGCTGCTTTACCAGTTGTCTTTGCGACTGTAGTCCTCCAGGATGTCCATGAGCGTCACCAACCCCTGCATCGGCAGCAGATCGAGTAGGGGCACTTCGTGGCGTCCGCCGCCAATTTTCACCGGTAGCTGAGCCAAGATGCGGTTGACTTGCTCTTCGCTGGGAACCTGTCCGCCCTCGATCAGCGGGTAGAGTTGCTCAGCCAGGGGCTTGTGTAGTTGGGCTGTATTCAGTGGCAGATGCCACTTGGCAATGTCTAGATATACTTGGTCGCCGATTTCAGCGGCCAGCGCTTCCAGCTTGGGCGCAAGGTTTGAAGCCATGGGTAAAAGCCCCCGGTCAGGTAGACGAGGAAGGGTTAGCGTTCTCGTAACGGGCCAAGGCAAACAGCCAGATCGCATGCCCCAACAGCAGCACCGCCCAGCCGCCCGATAGCCAAACCGCCCAAGGCCAATCGCGGTGGCTCAGACTTCGGAAAAACCAAACCCCCGAGTTGCTGGCCGCAAACAGGGCGACATGCACCGCAAAATTGAGGCGATCGGCGAGCTTGCGGTAGGCTGGGTCTTCGAGATCGGGCTGGCGGGGCCAACGGGGCGGCATGGGCAGGCTGGGGTTGCAAGGATACCCTCAGTTTAAGTGAATCAGCGCCCAGCAGATAGCTTGGCCAGCCCGTATGATCGAGACCGGCTTTCTGATAGGGTTCCTAGAGAAGGAAAGACAAAACTTTGAGGATCTATGCTGAACGACCGGCTTCTGCGAGCAGCTCGGGGTGAAGTTCTCGACCGCCCCCCTGTGTGGATGATGCGTCAAGCCGGTCGCTTCATGAAAGTTTACCGGGAGCTACGCCAAAAATATCCCTCGTTTCGCGAGCGCTCGGAGAGCCCCGATCTAGCGGTAGAAATTTCGCTACAACCGTTCAACGCCTTCAAGCCCGATGGCGTGATCATGTTCTCTGACATCCTTACCCCCCTGCCGGGCATCGGCATCCCCTTCGACATCATCGAAAGCCGGGGTCCGATCTTCGAAAACCCGATCCGTACTCAGGCGCAAATCGAGGCGCTCACGCCGCTCGACCCCGAAACTTCCCTACCGTTCGTTCGCCAGATCCTCTCCACCTTGCGCAAAGAAGTAGACGGCCAGGCAACGGTGTTGGGCTTTGTCGGCGCACCCTGGACGCTGGCAGCTTACGCGGTCGAAGGCAAGAGTTCAAAAGACTACAGCGTGATTAAGGGTATGGCCTTCTGCGAGCCCGAACTGCTGCACCAGTTGCTGGGCAAGTTGGCCGATGCGATCGCCATTTACGTGAAGTATCAAATTGACAGCGGCGCTCAAGTCGTCCAGATTTTTGATAGCTGGGCTGGGCATCTAACCCCGATTGACTATGAGGTTTTTGCGTTGCCCTACGTGCAGCGAATCGTACGCCAGGTCAAAGCCACTCACGCTGACACGCCGCTGATTTTGCTCGCCACCGGCAGCGCGGGCATCCTAGACCGCATGGCCCGCTCCGGTGTGGACATCATCAGCGTGGACTGGACCATAGACATGGCCGAGGCCCGTCAACGGCTCGGAGATCTGGCAGTGCAAGGCAACTTGGATCCCTGCGTGCTCTTTGGCCCTCAACCGTTCATTCGCGAGCGGACACTGGACGTAATCCGCAAGGCGGGCAATCGTGGGCACATCATGAACCTCGGCCACGGCGTTTTGCCGACCACGCCCGAAGAGAATGTGGCTTTTTTCTTTGAGACTGTGAAGCAATCCAATCCCCTTTTCGCTGTCCCCTCATAGGATGCACGCCAGAGACGCGACTGTCCCGCCCATCGACGAGCCCAAGCGCGTTTTTGTCACTGGAGCCAGTGGCTGTATTGGCCATTATCTGGTCGAAAGCTTAATCCAGGAGACAGATTATGACGTCTACTTTCTGGTGCGCGATCCGGCCAAGCTACGAGTGAATTGCGAAGCCCGCCCAGGCATCACTGTTTTGCAGGGAGACTTGAACCAAATTGACGAATTTGGCCCCTTCTTGAAGACAATCGACTGCGTGATTCACACCGCCGCTGCCTGGGGAGGTGCGCAGGAGGTCTTCGACATCAATGTGGTCAAAACCCTGCGTCTATTCGAGCTACTCGACCCCGAGCGCTGCCAAAAGATCATCTATTTTTCAACTGCCAGCTTGCTTGACCGCGACAATCAGCTGCTGAAGGCAGCTGGGCAGATCGGCGACGACTATCTGCGCACCAAATACACCTGTCTCACCAGATTGCTCACGCTGCCGATTGCCTCCCGCGTCACCACCGTGTTTCCCACGCTCGTGTTCGGTGGCGAACGGGATAAGCCTTATTCCCACATTTCCGCCGACTTGGCGCGGGTCCTGCGCTGGGTCGGCTTGATTCGCTTTCTCAGATTCGATGCCAGCTTTCACTTCATCCACGCTCGCGATGTAGCCCGAATCGTCACTCATCTGCTAAGTTTGCCTGACGAACAGCATGGTCAATGGCTGGTCTTGGGCAGCGACCGGATTTCGTTCAACCGCTGCGTCGAAGAGATCTGCATCTACCTGAAGAAGCGTCTCTATCTACAGGTGAATCTGACGCCAGCGCTGATCAACCTGCTGATCGCTCTGTTTCGCGTCCGCATGAGCCCCTGGGCCTACTTTTGCCTAGAGTACCGTCACTTCAACCACCAGGTGGTTGGCCCAGCCGCTTTTGGCCTGCCCACATACTGCCGCTCGGTGGCCGACCTGCTCAAAGCACACGGTATCCTGCCCGCCCGCTAAAGCTATAAAAGGCAACTCAAAGATTAAGATCGCTTCCAGACCTGAGAGCAAATTTCCGTCAGTTTTTCGTCAATTTTTTTGTCAATAGGCAAAAGTATTTAGCTAGAAGCTTTCTTGAGCTCACTGAGCGCAAGTGAGTTTCTGTGAAAGTTTTGTAAAATTAGGTAAACAGAGATCACGGACTGTCTCCGTAGACCTTTACTGTCTTTCCCATGCGCCTACGGTTCAACGCCTCCCAGTCAGTGTTTCTGGCGGTTCCTCATCTGCCAGGCGAAGGTCGCTCCTCAATTTGCCACTACTTACGCCAGCCTCGGCGTTTGGTCGGAGCTCTGGTTGATCCCAGTCGGCTCGAAGTTTTGGGGGCTGACCGCTTCCGCCTGAAAATGCGTCCGCTCAGTTTTCTACACCTGTCGATCCAGCCCACTGTTGACCTTCAGGTCTGGACAGAGACCGATGGTACGGTCTACTTGCGCTCAGTCGGCTGCGAGATCCGAGGGGTAGAGTACATCAACCAGCGCTTTGCCCTGGATCTGGTCGGCGAGCTGCGTCCGGTTGAAGACGGTGCCCAAACCCGGTTGGTGGGGGAGGCCAGGCTAGAGGTGCGCGTCGATCTGCCGCCGATGCTGTGGTTGACCCCCGTGCCGCTGTTGGAGGCAACCGGCACGGGTCTCCTTAAGAGCGTCTTGCTGACCGTCAAGCAACGCCTGAGCGCCCAACTGCTGGAAGATTATCGCCGCTGGCTGCAATCGGGGGTCAGCACGCCAGCCCCCCACCTCCGCCCTTCGTCGTTGCCCGCTAACGGTTAGAGTGGCCTCAACTGGCAGGGCCTAAAGCTGCGCCGATGCAGGCTGGTTGGCCCCTGCTCAGCTAGGGCGGCCCGATGCTTGGGGGTGCCGTAACCTTTGTTCGACGCCAAGTCATAGCCGGGGTACTCAGCGGCCAACTCGGTCAGCAGCTGGTCACGCCAGACTTTGGCCACCACGCTGGCGGCAGCAATCAGAGGTGAATTCTGGTCGCCCTTGACTACTGTCGTTTGAGGGATGGTGAGCCTCGGCACGCGTTGATTGCCATCGATCAGGCAGTGATCGGGCGGCGGGTCAAGCTGAGCAATCGCCCGCGCCATCGCCAGCAGAGACGCCTGCAGGATATTCAGCCGGTCGATTTCCTCAACCGTCGCGCTTCCCACAGCCCAGGCAGAAGCCAGGCTACGGATCTGCACGTCTAGTGTTTCGCGCGCAGGGGCCATGAGCTGCTTGCTATCGGTCAGGCCAGCAGTCAGGAGGGCTGGCACTGCCCCAACTGGCAGAATCACTGCTGCCGCAACCACGGGGCCGAAGAGGGCACCCCGACCCACTTCGTCCACACCTGCGGCTCGCTGGAGCACTACCCTCCTTGAGCAGAGGAACGGCGGCGGCGGCGACGGGGGGGACCTGATGACCCATCGGATTCGCCCTCAGGGGCTTCGCCATCCTGTCCCAAGTCATCCAGTTCCATATCTGAAGCGAATTCCTCGGTTTGCGCGACTAAATCTTGATCAGGCGGGCTAGGTTCGGACTCATCAGAGGCAGACGGGGCTTCGGTCTCTGTCACAGGCTCTGCGGCTGGGATTTCTGTCGCGGGGTCCGCAAGCGGGCGGGGAGCTTTGCCTGGCAGAGCGACAGTCACAATCGCTGTGCGCAGGTTTTTCAAGCTGGGAGGGGCCAGAACGACCGGTGATATGCCCATCAGGGCGTAAAGTTCTTGCTCTTCTTCGGTCATTTCGACCGTGACGCGCTCCGGTGGCTCCGGCCTGGGACGGGGTTCTTCCCGACGCGCTTCGACAGGCTCGGGCTCTTTCTGACGCTCTGAACGTAGGGGCTCGGCGGCGGGCTCGGTGACGGTAGGCAGTTCGTTGCGTCCGTTCTGAAGTGGCAGCACAGGGGCTGGGGGCGAGCCGTTCTCGCGACCGCCGTTTTCCCGAAAGCCTTCGCGGCGGCGGCGGCGGCGGCGATTGCCATTGCCTCCTCGCTCCTGATAGTTGGGGTGATTGGTCAAATCCAGGTCTCGTTCATCGCCCTCAACCGTCTCGAAGTCCTCAGTCGGCTCGACGTGGGTGGGCTGCAAGCGCGGTGGATTTTCGGGCGGAACTGGTCGGATGTCGCGGATCTCACGGGGCTCACGGGGCTCACGGGGCTCACGGATCTCACGGGGTTCGCGGACCTCGCGAAGTTCACGGGGCTCGCGAGACTCACGGGGCTCGCGAACTTCGCGAGATTCACGGGGCTCGCGTTCTCGAAAGCTCTGGCGTGGCGGCTGGCTGATCATGCGCTCCAGGCTCTCGCCCTCGCCCTCGGTCTCTCCAGGTAGGTGCACCAGATAGCCTAGGCCACCGCAGGTTGCGCAGGGTCGGCCAAATAGCTCGTAGATGCTCTGGCCCTGTCGCTTGCGCGTGAGTTCCACTAGGCCCAGCTCGGACAATTGAGCGATTTGAGGGCGGGACTTGTCAGCCTTGAGCGCCTTGCTAAAGTGCTCAAGCACTTGCAGCTGGTCGCGCCGGGATTCCATATCGATGAAGTCCACGATGATCACACCCGCGATGTTGCGCAGACGCAGCTGACGCGCGATTTCGGTCGCGGCCTCGCAGTTGGTCCACAGCACTGTCTCGCGGGAAGTCGCCGAACGGGTAAAAGAGCCTGAGTTCACGTCGATTACCGTCAGCGCCTCGGTGGGCTCAATGATGATGTAGCCGCCCGAGGGTAGATCGACGCGGGGGCGCAGCGCTTCACGGATGGCAGCGTTGACCCGAAAATACTCCAGAATCGGCGTGCGGTCACGGTGGTGGTCGATAAACACACCCACCGGGGGCTTACCGGCGCTCCAGTTGGTCAGATACTGCTTGACGCGCTTGAGGCCAGTGCTGGAATCGACCACAATGCGGTTGACATCGGCGCTGTAGACGTCGCGCAGCACGCGCTGAATGAAGTCATCATCGCGGTTGAGCAGGGCGGGGGCGCGGGTGGTGAGCGCTTCTTGCTGGATCGTTTCCCAGGACTTGAGCAGGGTGTCGAGGTCTTCCATGATCGCCTCTTCGGTCATCTCTTCAGCCTCGGTGCGCACCAGTAGGCCCATGCCCGGTGGCTTGACTAAGATGGCCAGAGCCCGTAGGCGGTTGCGCTCATTTTCGCTGCGGATGCGGCGGGAGAGGTTCACGCCACGACCGAAGGGCATGAGGACCAGATAGCGACCGGGGAGAGTGATGTTGCCGGTCAGACGCGGGCCTTTGTTGCCAGTCGGCTCCTTCATGATCTGGACCAGCGCCTTCTGCTGAGGCGCGACCAACTCGGTAATCGACGCGGCCATGCGCTTCAGGCGCAGAGGGCCAAGATCGGAAACGTGGATAAAGCCGTTGCGCTCGGAGTCGCCGATATTGACAAATGCGGCGTCGATGCTAGGGAGGACATTCTCGACCACCCCCAGGTAAACGTCACCAACCTGATGAGAGCCTTTGGCGACGATCAACTCCTGAATTTGGTCTTCGGAGAATACGGCTGCCGTTCGGTGTTGCTCCGCGATGATGATTTGTTTGGACATTAAATTTCCTCAAAGGTGAGAAGTCCAGAGCGCTGGACGCGGCGGCTCTGGCGACGTGAAATTGTTAGCGATCAGCACGGACGAGGGGCCAAAATCGCCCTCGGCCCAGGTCAAGTTCACCACTGGGCGTACACGCTGAACGATCCTTAAACTGCTGATCTCCCGGCACACTTGTCGGGTCAGGGTCATGGAGTCAAATTTGGGAGAAGACTCTGGCAGAAGTCACCCGGATCGCACTACAAGCCTGCGGAGGTCAGTCCGCAAACGGCCTGGGGGATCTGCATCCGCCAACTCAGACTATGGCGACTCAGGCAGCTTCCTATAGTCCAGCATTATAGCGCGTCAACCAAATCCGACCAGTTGTCTGCCAGAGAGCCTGTTCAGTCCAAGCTTGGTTCGGCAGTTCTGCCTTCAAGCTGGGCATTGAGCAGATCGAGGGCGGCTCGATACTGTGGGTCTTCTAGCGTGGCGACTTGTTCGCGCCGCAGCTCTTGGGCGTCGACCACGATGTCTGGCGTGATGCCGGATTTGTTGATATCCCGATGGCTGGGAGTCTGGTACTTGGCAACGGTCACAGCCAAGCCAGAGCCATCGCTGAGGTCAAACAAAGACTGGATCAAGCCCTTGCCAAATGTCTGCGTGCCGACTAGCTTGGCCCGACCATTGTCTTGCAGCGCCCCTGCCAGGATTTCACTGGCGCTGGCCGTGCCGCCGTTGACCAGAACTACCAGGGGAGCCTGGCTCAGCGCCCCGTCCCGAGCTTCGATGCGGTCCTGGACGCCCTCGCGGTTGACGGTGTAAACTACAACACCCTGATCCAGCCAGAGGCGGGCGATCTCTACGCCCGCCTGCAGCAAACCACCGGGGTTGCTGCGCAGATCTAGGATGTAGCGGCTAGCCCCCTGCGCCTCGAGCTGCTGTATGGCCTCGGCCATCTCATCGACTGCATTGCCATTGAACTGGCTCAGACGGATGTAGCCTACTGGCCCAGCGGCTTCGCGGTGCAGCTCAGCGTAGACCGGATTCAGCTCGATTCGGTCACGGAGCAGGGGCACTTCAAACTCTGGAGTGCCCTCACGGGCGACGGTGAGCAGCACCTTTGTGCCCGCTGGCCCGCGCATGCGCTCGGCCGCCTCATCTAGCGAAATGCTAGCGGTTGCCGTGCCGTTGATCTTCACAATTCGGTCTAGCGGGCGCAGCTCAGCGCGGTCGGCCGGTGAACCCTCGATCGGTGCAATTACGGTCAGCTCGCCGGTCTGGGGATCCAGTGCGATCTGGAGGCCGACACCGGTCAGCTCGCCGCGGGTGCTGGTCCGCAGGCTGAGATACTGGTCAGGACGCAGGAAGCGCGTGAACGGGTCGCCCAAGGGCTCCAGCATCTTCTCAATGGCGCTGTAGGTGTCCTGCCGCGTCTTTGGGGCACGCTTGAACGCCTGCTGGCGCAACAGCGACCAGCTCTGCCCGTTAAAGGTGCCATCCACGTAAGCACGATTAACAATTCTCCATACTTCGTTCAGGAGTTGCTGATCTTCGTTGAGAGTGACGCGAGCTTGGGCAGGAGAGCTGGCAGCAAGGCCCCAAAAGCCCTGTAGCAGCAACATCAAGAGCGCACTCCAGATCCAGCGTTTCACTTGTTTTGTAGACCGTAACCAGTTGTGCATCTCGGCGCAGACAAGGGCTCTGAGGGACTTCGAAAACGACCGCCCCTCTGGTCGAAGCCAGGGCGGTAGCACGCTTGGAATTCACTCCAAATTTTAGGTTTGGCAGTGGGTCCAGGCGCAAAAACTCTGTGAGGCCTATGTTACATTCTTCAATGAATAGCCATTCATACTCCAGGACCGTGGCTCTATGAGCAAAGTCTACGACTGGTTCGAGGAGCGCCTCGAAATCCAGGCCTTGGCGGAGGATGTCACCAGTAAGTACGTCCCGCCTCACGTCAATATCTTTTACTGCCTCGGTGGCATTACGCTGACCTGCTTCCTGATTCAGTTCGCCACCGGCTTCGCGATGACTTTTTACTACAAGCCGACGGTTGCCGAAGCCTTCTCCTCGGTCCAAGCGCTGATGACTGAGGTCAACTACGGTTGGTTGATCCGCTCTGTGCATCGCTGGTCGGCCAGCATGATGGTGCTGATGATGATCTTGCACACCTTTCGGGTCTATCTGACTGGCGGCTTCAAGAAGCCCCGCGAGCTGACCTGGGTGACTGGCGTGATCCTGGCAGTGATTACCGTGTCCTTCGGCGTGACCGGCTACTCGCTGCCCTGGGACCAGGTTGGCTACTGGGCTGTCAAGATTGTGTCGGGGGTGCCCGAGGCGATTCCCGTGGTGGGCACGCTGATCGCGGATCTGCTGCGCGGTGGCTCCAGTGTGGGTCAAGCGACGCTAACTCGCTACTACAGCGCCCACACCTTTGTGCTGCCCTGGCTGATTGCGGTGTTCATGCTGCTGCACTTCTTGATGATCCGCAAACAGGGTATCTCTGGTCCTCTGTAACTCCCGTAACTCCCGCAACTCCCGCCGTCTCTCTACTCCAAAAGGAGAACACCGAAGCTATGGCCAAGATTGAAAAGAAGCCAGACCTCGCTGACCCCATCCTGCGCGCCAAACTTGCCAAAGGTATGGGTCACAACTATTATGGCGAGCCTGCCTGGCCTAACGACCTACTCTATATCTTTCCCGTGGTGATCCTAGGGACGATCGCCTGCTGTGTTGGCTTCGCCGTTCTCGACCCTGCGATGATTGGTGAGCCTGCCAACCCCTTTGCGACACCGCTGGAGATCTTGCCGGAGTGGTACCTATACCCGGTGTTCCAGATCCTGCGCTCGGTGCCGAACAAGCTGCTGGGCGTCGTGCTGATGGGTTCTGTGCCCCTGGGGCTGATTTTGGTGCCCTTCATCGAGAACGTTAACAAGTTCCAAAACCCGCTGCGTCGCCCGGTAGCGACCACGGTGTTTCTGTTTGGCACCCTGGTGACCCTGTGGCTGGGCATCGGTGCGACCTTCCCGATTGATAAGTCTCTGACCCTGGGCTTGTTCTAGGCTCCCGGTCCGAAACCTATTCCCCGCTGACGCCTGGTTTAGACAGCTGGGCGTCAAACTCTTTTTAGGGGAATTTTCGCTACCTTTGAAAAGGCTTCCCCTCACAGGTACTGGCCCGTGCAGTTGCTTCCCAAAACGCCTGAACTCGAAAGCACGACCGAAACTCTGACCCTGGCGATCAGCGGCATGAAGTGTGCAGGCTGCGTCCGCACGGTCGAACAACAGTTGGGTGCCTGCGAGGGAGTGCTGAGCGCCAGCGTCAACCTGGCGACCGAATTGGTAACGGTCACTCACACTTCTGCTGCCCTGCAGCCTGAGCAGTTGATCGCGGCCCTAAACGACGCAGGTTTCCAGGGCCAAGTGCAAGCTTGGACTGAGCAGCCAGCCAGCGTGCCCACAGTTTCGCCTCCGTCTGAACCTCAGTCTCAGTCTGCTCAGATTGGGATCGCGGCGGTGTTGGTGATGCTAGCCTGCTTCGGGCACTTGGGCAAGATGGGTCTACCGGGGGTACCACTGCTCAGCAATATGAGCGTGCATTGGCTGCTGGCTACGCTGGCCCTGCTAGGACCGGGCTGGGAAATCCTGACCAACGGGGCTCGCAGCTTGTGGCGCAACGCCCCAAATATGAACACGCTGGTGGGGCTGGGCACGGTCTCTGCCTACCTCGCCAGCACGGTGGCGCTGCTCTTTCCTCAGCTGCACTGGGAGTGCTTCTTTGAGGAGCCCGTGATGCTCCTGGGCTTCATCCTGCTGGGGCGCACTCTGGAAGCCCGGGCCCGAGGCAAAGCCTCTAACGCGATCAAAGCCCTGCTCAATCTCCAGCCCCCGACTGCCCAAGTCCTGGGCTCACCTTCCGCGGCAGACGCTCGGATTTGTCCGGTTGAACAGGTTCGTCCCGGTGATTATTTGCGGGTGCTGCCTGGTGACAAGGTGCCCGTGGATGGCGTTGTGATCATGGGCGAATCGAGCGTAGATGAGTCCATGCTCACGGGCGAACCCCTGCTAGTGCACAAACGGGCTGGCGATCCGGTCACGGGTGCGTCGCTCAACCAGAGCGGCGTTTTGACTCTCCAGGCCACGCGTACCGGCAAAGATACCACCCTGGCCCAAATCGTGGCACTGGTTGAGCAGGCACAGGGTGGCAAAACCCAGGTGCAGCAACTCGCAGACCGGGTGGCAGGCTACTTCACCTACAGTGTCATGGCGCTGGCCGCTCTAACCTTCAGCTTCTGGTTCTGGCTGGGCAGCCATCTCTGGCCGCCGGTGAGTGAGCTAGTTGCCCTGCACCCTGATGCCCCGCACGCGCATCTGGTCATGGCGATGCAACACACCTCTCCTCTGCTGTTTAGCCTCAAGATCGCGATTGCGGTGCTGTCGATCGCCTGTCCCTGTGCCCTGGGGCTGGCCACCCCAACAGCGATCATCGTAGGCACCGGCCTGGGGGCCGAGCGAGGCATCTTGATTCGCGGCGGTGAAGCACTAGAACGGACCCACCGTCTAACCACGGTAGTGTTTGACAAGACTGGCACGCTCACCCAGGGCCAGGCGGAAGTGACTGATGTTCTGGGTGACGATCCACAGACAGTTTTGCGCTGGGCTGCTGCTGCGGAGCAGGGGACAAATCATCCACTGGCTCAGGCAATTCTGCGCCAAGCATATCGGCAGTCGCTTGAGCTGCCTACCGCCGAGCATTGTTACACCGAAGCAGGGGCGGGAATCAGCGCCCAAGTGGCGGGCGAGAACATGATCCTCGGCAACCTGGATTGGCTAGATCAAAACCAGGTGGAGGTTTCACCTGCTTGGCAGGCTCAGGCTACAGCCTTAGCCCACAGCGGCAAAACCCCGGTTTACCTCGCGGTCGCAGGCCGGCTGTGCGGGCTGATCGCCGTTTCCGATCCGCTCAAATCGCAGGCTCGGGCTGTGGTTGAGCAGCTCCAACGGGCTGGGCTCCAGGTACGCCTTCTCACTGGCGACCGACCTGAAACGGCGTTGGCCATTGCTCAAGAACTGGGGCTGAGCGCTGAACAGGTCGTCGCAGGGGTGCGCCCTCAGGACAAAGCTCAAGTGATTCGGGCCTTGCAGCAACAGGGCGAGCGCGTTGCCATGGTGGGGGATGGCATTAACGACGCCCCGGCCCTGGCACAAGCAGAGGTTGGAATCGCGCTGGGCTCGGGCACCGATGTTGCGGTCGAAACCGGACAAATCATTCTGATGCGCGATGACTTGCAGGATGTGGTCCGAGCGCTTCGCCTGAGTCAGGCAACTTTCAACAAGATTCGCACCAACCTGGTTTGGGCGTTTGGCTATAACCTGCTGACCATTCCAGCAGCGGCTGGAGTTTTCTATCCGGCCTTTGGCTTGCTCCTCAGTCCCTCGGTGGCTGGGTTACTGATGGCGTTTAGTTCACTGAGCGTGGTGACTAACTCACTGCTGTTGCGCCGCGCCCGACTGGACGACTGGTCAAGAGCCTAAGGGGCGTCGGGGTGGTCTGGGAGCTCCGCATCGAGCAGATTTTTCTTGGAGAGTTTGAGGTCTTTCCAAAGCTGTTGAATTTGCCGGTAGGCTTCTTGAGAAGGGATTTTGCCGCCTGTCTCCAGAGCGCAGATGAGGCTTACTTTTTGAGCAAACTCTTGCAGATTGGCATTAAAGGCTAGATGCTCCGGCGAAAACTCGCCGTAGTACCGGCTGCGCGGAGTTATGAATCTTTCTTTATCCGGGTCTTGCATGGGGTAGATCTCCTGCGCCCTTTATCTCTCTCTATCATCCATAGAAGAGTTTTCCCGAAATTGCCGAGACTCACTGACCAGAGACCATCCTCTCACAGACGAACGGTTCAGGTTGCTAAGGGCTGCAGAAGTTACGTAGACCGTTTTTAGAACGGGATATCGTCATCGAGATCAGGCTCAACTGGCGGCGGCGGCGGGGCCACCTTTGTCCGGCGTGAAGAGCTGGCCTTGGGAGCTGGCGGGGGCTCCGCTTCAGGGGCTGCGGCATAGCTAGGAGGGGCAGCGCGGCGAGCAGACGGAGCCGCCGCCTCTTCCGGCGCGCTGGCGTGGCTGGTCAGCTCGACCTGAGGGCCGAGGGCAAAAATGCGCTGGGCGGTCAACTCTGCCCGCTTTTCCTTGAAGCCTTCGCGCTCTACAGAATTGATGCCCAGGCGGCCTTCGATCACCACGCGGTCGCCTTTGTGATATTTTTCAGCCACCTCTTGGGCCAAATTACGCCAGCTCACCACCCGCAGCCGAGAGGCTGGGTCCTCCGGGCGCAGGCCCGGAAACTCCACCAGGAGGGTTGTCACCGGCACCTGCTCGTCCGGGGTGTAACGCAGCTCTGGGTCGGTCAGAACTTCGGCTATCAGAACGCAATGATTCATTGAGTAACGCCCTCTCCCAAGCGAGTCACCATTAGTGTAGCTACGAGTTTGACTCCGCAAACGTCGCCGCTATCGGTCGGATTCGCGAAGATAGTACACCTGATCTAGTCTAACCTTGGGGCGAGGGCAATGGCGATAGCAGAAACTCGTGGCTGACGTCTACGAGAAACCGCTCGGCTAGGGCGGTACGGCCCAAGATCATACGATGGCTCATGGCGCTGCGGTCGCTGAGGGTCAGAGGCACGCTAAAACATTCACCGTCCAGGCAAAGACGGGTTTCGATCACGCGGCGCTTCTGACGCACACCGCCAGGATTCTTCACCCAGATCTGACGACTCACCCAGGCGTGGGCGGTGACCAGTTGAGTGCGACGCCGGTTGAGCGGGACGATCAGCTCGACGTACTCGCGCCCAGTTGCATCGGCCTCTAGCACCCGAACGCTCAGCACGTGCAGGGCAGACGATACCGCACCCGTGTCAATCTTGGCCTTGAGCTGATAAATGCCCAATTCGGGCAAATCGACCCGTTCGCGCCAGCCCAGGATTTTCACAGCTCAGACCCCAGTTCAAACCCCAGATAGCCGCGCGGCGTGATCAGCCAGTCGCCGTAAAAGCGTGTGCTGCGGTTGCCGATCAAAACCAGGGTCAGCATGTCTACCTGTTCGAGCGGTAGCTCTGCCAGGGTGGTGCGGGTAATTTGCTCGGAGTCGCGGTAAGCCGAGCGCACTAGAGCGACGGGGGTTGCCGGGTCTCGATGCTGCAAAAAGATCTGCTGGGCGGCGCTGAGCGGCTCGATCCGGGAGCGCGAGCGGGGGTTATAGAGGGTGGTCACAAAGTCAGCCCGAGCGGCGGCTTCCAGGCGCTCGCGGATCGCGGCCCAGGGGGTGAGCAGATCGCTGAGGCTGATGGCGCAGAAGTCTTGCATCAGGGGCGCTCCTAGCCGGGAAGCAGCGGACTGCAGGGCGCTGATACCGGGGAAGACAGCGACGGTCGGCGTCTTGCCATCCCAGGCCTGAACGCGCAGTTCTTCGAGGACCAAGCCCGCCATGCCGTAAATGCCGCAGTCGCCTGAGGAGATCACCGCGACGCTCAGTCCCCACTGGGCCAGCTCAATGGCGCGCTGGGCACGGGCCCGCTCCTGGGTGATCGGCAGGGCTTCGACAATCTGCCCAGGGCGCAGCAGGGGCTGAATTAGCTCGATGTAAAGGCTGTAGCCGATCACCGCGTCGGCACGCACCAGGGCGGCACGGGCGGCAGGGGTCACTTGGTCCAAGCTGCCCGGACCGGTGCCGACTAACAGCAGCTCGCCGAGGCGTCCGGTGGATTCGCGCTGCGCTAGGGCGACGGCAATGGTCGCGGCTCCCTGCGTCTCTGGGAGCCGAAATATTTGCTTGCCCACCAGTAGGGTACCGAACTCAGAGGCAACCAGAGCTGCGGCCTCAGCCACGCTGGGCGTGCCCACGGCAGCCGTGACCACCGCCGATGGGTTGGGCACCGTCACCTGGCTTAGTGTCTGGGCGTCCAGGGTGCGCAGGGGCCAGTCGTAGGCGTTGCACAGCTCCACCAGTCCCGCCTCGTCGGCTTTGAGATCTAAGGTGGCGACGCCGGCGACAGCCTGTTTTGCGAGACCCTGCGCTGCCAATACTTGCTCGATGCCCTGCTCTAGGACCACTCGGGGGGTACCCCGCTCACAGCCAATGCCCAGCCACAGGACGCGGGGGTGCCAGAGGGCGGTGTAGGTCTGCGCCGGGGGGGCTCGGTGGCTGATCAACAGCTGGGCGGCGGCTGAGCGATCGGCCTCTAGCCACCAGGGCTCTGTCGACCGAGCGCTTTGCCAGAGGCGAGATCCGGACTCTTGCACAACCGACACTGGCTGACGATGGGCCAGTGCCATGCTAAGTGCGTCCCAGTCGGAGCCCTCGCCGCGCCGCCAGCCGAAGGGTTCGCCCAGGACGTCGACTCCCACTCGTCCGGCTCCGGTTGAGGCCCCCGTGAGCACGGCTTCGCCGCCCAGGCGGGCCGCGACCCAGCGGGCCAGCTGATCGGCTCCGCCCCGATGGCCGCCGCAGAGGCTGATCGCGAACTGCCCGGTCTCATCTACGACCACCACAGCCGGATCGCGGCTTTTGTCTTGCAGCAGCGGGGCTATCAAACGCACCACGGCCCCGGTTGCCAGACAGAAGATCAGCGCCTGCTGGCTTTGCCAGAGGTGCTTGAGGTGATCGCGCAAGGGACCTGCGTAGGTCTGGCAGCCGGGCGGGGCTACTCGTCCTGGGTTGGCCAAGTCGGCAGGCAGCCAGAGCGTCACCTCTGGCAGGAGCTGCTGCAGTAATTGGGCTCCGGTCAGGGTGAGGGCAATCGCCGCTCGATCAGAAGGCAGAGAAATCAAGGAAAAGCAAGCAAGGAGCAAGAAGGTCGCACTAGTATAGTCCCTGGTTTGACTTTGTTCTAACCGGTGGTGATGACCCGATTTATTTACCTGCCTCTGACTTCTCTATTCCTGGTGCTCGCCCTGCCGGTGATCGCTCAAGGCACCGACCCCCAGTGGCAGACGATCCGTCTGGATGGTCAAGAAGTGTTTGTGGTGCGGGCAACCCAAGAGAACCGTCGCGAGCAGATCGAGCAAAGATTGCAGCGGTTTGCCAATGGGGACCTGGACCCAGCCAAGCTGCAGGTTCGCTACCAAGTGGACGACCCAGACAACCACGCGGTGGTCAGCGTCAACGGGCAAGAACTGCTGACGATCACGCCATCGGACGCAGAATTTGGCAACGAGAGCCTGGAAGCTCGGGCCGCGCAGATCGCCAGTAGTGTCAAAACAGCCCTGGAGATGGCTATTCAGGAGCGACAGCCGCAGGTTCTGATCCAGCGAGGCTTGATTGCGGGCGGGGTGACGCTGCTGGCGATGCTAGCCAGTCTCGGCCTAGAACGCTGGCGGCGGCAGGTGAAAGTCCGCATCGAGATCTGCGAGGCGGAAATCGCGCAGTCCACGTCGCAGCTACGTCCGTCTGCCGGGGTGGCTGATCCGGTCAGCGATCTGACACTGGCAGAGGTGCAGGTGGCTCAGGTGAGCACCGCGCTTAGCCAGCGGCGTCAGCAGCGTCTGGTGCTGGATCTGGCTTATTGGAGTCTGCGCTTGACCCAGGCGGGGGTCTGGACCAGCTGGTTTTTGCTCAGCTTCGGCTTATTTCCTTACACCCGCGCCGTGCAGGTGATTGTCTTGGAGTTTGCCCGAGTCCAGGGCCTGCGACTGGTGGGCATTGTGACCCTGACTTACCTGAGCGCCCGCGCCGCCTCAAGCGTGGTCGACAGCACCTTCGATGCGGTTCGCGAGGGGCGGCTGTTTAGCCAAGCCGCGTCCCCGCGCATGATCCTGCGCGCCAACACCTTTTCCAGGGCGGTCAAGGGGGTGCTGGCGGTGATCATTTCGTCGGTGGGCGTCCTGGTGGTGCTTTCAACCTTTGGGGTGAACGTGGCCCCAGTTCTGGCGGGGGCAGGGATCGTCGGCGTGGCCCTCTCACTGGGCTCGCAGAGTCTGATTAAGGACTACATCAACGGTTTTTTCATCCTGGTCGAGGATCAGTACGGCGTGGGCGATGTGATTGCCGTCAACGGCATGGGCGGGCAGGTCGAGAACATGAACCTGCGCATCACCCAGCTGCGCGACAGCGAAGGCCGACTGATCACCGTGCCCAACAGCGAAATCAAAGCCGTCGCCAATCTCTCGAACGGTTGGGCGCGGGTAGATTTGTCGATCCAAGTGGCCTATGACTCAGATGTAGATCGGGTCCTGGCCCTGCTCAAAGAACTAGGCCAGCAGATGTGGCACGAGCGGCCCTGGTCTAAACAAATGCTAGAGGAGCCGGAAGTTCTGGGGGTCGATGGCTTCGGTGATGACAGCATCACGATCCGCATCTGGATCAAGACCTGGCCTCTGCAGCAGTGGAGTGTGGCCCGCGAATTCCGCCGCCGCCTCAAGAACGCCTTTGACCGCGAAGGTATCAGCATTCCCAACCCGGGCCGTTCCCTGTGGCTGCACACCAGCCTAGACAGCCAGACGCTCGATTCTGAGCCAGGGCAGGCAGATGGGCCGGCCAAGCCCCAGCCCTCTGACTGGAAGGCTTGATCCCGAGCTGTGCTCAACGGCTCAGTCCGACCTCTGAACTCGGCTTGGGGTGTTCAGAACCCCAAGCCTGCGGCTAGTTGCTGGAGCGCTCCAGCAAACCGTTCGGGATTTTGAGCCCAAGGCTCCGAGCCTCAGGATCCCAGCTCAGGGTTTCAAGCCAAACACTCGCATCTGCGAGCAGGCCGCTCGGGGCTTCGAGTTTTGGGCTCGGGCTGCGGAGTCCGAAGCTCGGGCCGCCGAGTTTTGTGGACCACTGATTCGGTGACCAGGACTGGTGATCAGGACTGGGTCTGAGACGATAGGCTGTGAGGGATGCGAGTTCAAGTCCTCATGCTGCGTTCGATTGTGTTAGTTCTGCTGGCGGTACTGTTGGTGGCTTGCAGCGGTCCTGGCCTGAGCAGCCGGGTGGTCCAGCGGGCGCTGATGGTTCAACTGCAGACGGCTACCCGCCAGCTCAATCAGCAGTTGCAGTTGCCCCCCGCAGGTAGCGGCCCCGTGGAGGTCAACGCCGTGCGCGTCCAACAACAGGAGCCCTTGGAGATCGCTGGGTTGCCCGGCTATCGCGTGAGCGGCACTTGTAATCTGAGCTTAAAGGTACCGGGGCAACGCGTTCAGGTTCGCGATACAGCCTTTGAACTTTATCTGCAACAGCAGCAGGAGGGCAAAAGTTGGCGTCTGGCCCGTCCCCGACCAACCGACCAGACCGGCGTCGCCTTGCGCTGGGAACTGGTTCCGCTTAGCCTCTAGAACGCTACATTTGGCGGTATGCTGAGCCATTCACACAGCCTCTTGATCGACATTGGTTCGGTGATCGGTCTTAATAAGTGAAGAGAAAAGGCTAGATAATCAGCCTCACAGGGGTGCATGCCGGTTCGATTTTGAGCTTAGATTCTGATAGATAGGGGCGACTGTATATGGAAGGTTTGCGGCGAGGGAGCATGCAGAAGCATCGCTGGTTGGCGTTGATGACGATGACAGCTTTGATGACCAGTGGCTGTGCCACTTTTTTGGGTAGCTCGGAGCCCGAGCCCACGCCCGAATCATCGCCGGTGCCAGTGGCTGTTGCGCCTGCCGCTACGCCAACCAGCAGCCCTGAAGCGCCGCTGCCCGCGCCTGCGGGTGGCGACTTGATCCCGGCCACCAACCCGCAGGCGCGCATTTTGCGATTACAGCCTGGGGTTACGACCGGCCGCGCCGATCCCTTTGAGACAATAGCGGTCAACAAGCCGACCGAGCAGCCCCCTGCCGCGCCGATTGCCGCGCCCGGTCCCCCCACCAACGGCGGCGAAAGAGCCGTCTCTCGGGATGTCGAGCCTGGGGAGTCTGAGCCACCGCCACCGCCGCCAGAACCGACCCTGGCTCGGCAAGTAGCCGTGACGGGGGTGATTCAGCTCTCTGATGGCCTCTACGCGGTGGTCAAGGCTCCCCAGGAGCGGACGACGCGCTATGTGAGCGTGGGACAGCGGCTCTCCAATAACCAGATCCTGGTCAAGCGGATCGATCTCTACGGCCCTTCCCCCAGTGTGGTCTTGGAGGAAGTGGGTGTCGAAGTGACGCGGGCGGTGGGTCAGGCCCCAGAGGTGCCTGACAAAGGCGAAGAGGCGTAAGCGGTCCCCCATTCAGAACTCAGGTTTGCCAGGCAGCGTGGGAAAGTAGCGAGGCCAGCACCTGAGAGCCCCGTAGCTGATTGGACAGAGGCAGGTGTCCCTTGGGAGCGCTGAGATCCCAGGTAAAGCCCTGAGGATAGCGCGTCCACTGCCTGCCCTGTTTCCAGCCAATCTGGGGCCAAAATCTCTCCCAATCTCTGCCTAGGCTCAGCCAGATCTCACGCTGCACCGAGAACCCGAACCTGCCGCCTGTGGCTTCTAGCCACAGGCGATTGAGTGTGCGCAGATCGGTCGCGGGGAACTGTTCCACATCGGTGAAGTAGAGCCAGCCACGCTTGGCGCTCAGCGGCCCAGCCACCTCACACATCTGCTGCAGAGTCAGTTGGTCGGCAGCCTGAAAGTCCTGCCGGGCAAGCAGCAGCTGCAGGGGCGCGTAATCAGCCCCGCGCTCTGAGGCTAGGCCTGCCGAGGCCTCAGCAGACCTAGCCTCGTGAACCGAGTGATTCTGCACCAATTCCCCCTCCATTCAGGCTCCTTCAAAGAACAACCGATCGTTGTGGCTCGGCAGCCTCTAGCGCGTCAGCGCTGGCACCGGCTCATCAATGCCTTCGATGCGGTCTTCAATCTCCTGGTAGAGGTCGCGCAGCTGCTGTAGGTTGCTCTCGGAGGTCTCCCAGTAGCCCCGGCCATTGGCTTCGAGCAGCGTGGCTACGATCTTGCGGAACGAGTGCGGGTTGAGGTTTTTCAGACGCTCGCGCATGTCATCGTCTTTGATGTAGACCTCGTTGGACTCCTCGTAGACCCAGTTATCCACTGCGCCTGCTGTGGCTGACCAGCCCATGGTGTTCACCAGCCGCTTGGAGATCTCGCGCACGCCCTCGTAGCCGTGGCTGAGCAGACCCTCATACCACTTGGGGTTGAGCAGTTTGGTGCGCGAGTCCAGGCGTACGGTTTCTGAGAGGGTGCGCACCTGGGCGTTGGCCGTGGTCGTGTCGGCCATGTAAGAGAGGGGCGTTTTGCCGTCCTGGCGCAGAGCGGCGACCACTTTGGTCGGGTCGGAGTCGAAGTAGTGGCTCACGTCGGTCAGGCTGATCTCCGAAGAGTCCAAGTTCTGGAAGGTAACCTCCACCGTCTTGAGCGCCGACTCAAAGATCTGCCGCTGCTGGCTGTTGTTCACCTCAGCGCCGAAGGCAAAGGACTTGCGGGCCAGAAACATCTCCTGCAGTTCCTGCTCGTTCTCCCAGCTGCTGTTCTCAACCGCCAGGTTGACATTGGCCGCGTAGGAGCCCGAGGAGTTGGAAAACACTCGGGTTGCGGCCTGTCGGGGCGTAATGCCCAGCTCCTGCGCTTGGGCCAGGGTGTGCTTGCGCACAAAGTTCAGCTCCAACGGCTCTTCGGCTGCTGCCGCCAGCTTGACCGCCTTGTCCAGTAGGTCCATCTGGTTGATGAACAGGTCGCGGAACACGCCCGAGCAGTTGACTACCACGTCGATGCGTGGACGGCCCAGCTCCGCGAGCGGGATCAGCTCCAGCCGGTTCATCCGTCCCAGCGCGTCGGGCAGCGGGCGCACGCCAATCATCCACAGCACTTGCGCCAGCGACTCACCGTAGGTCTTGATGTTGTCGGTGCCCCAGAGCACGCAGGAAATCGTCTCTGGATACTGGCCGCCATTCTCGTCTTTCTGGCGAGCCAACAGGCGCTCGACCACCCACTTGGCCGACTGCACCGCCGCACTAGTGGGAATCGACTGCGGATCGAGCGCGTGCATGTTCTTGCCGGTGGGCAGCACGCCGGGATTGCGCACCGGGTCGCCGCCAGGGCCGGGGATGATGTAATCGCCTTCGAGCGCTTTGAGCAGACCGCCCAGCTCGTTGTCGGCCACAATCTGCTTGAGACAGCCTTCGAGGAACTCAAACAGGGGTTTGACTGCTTCGGCCTCGACCTTGGCGTAGCCTGCCGTGTGCAGGGCCTCCAGCCAGGGCTCCTTCTTGCCCATGTTGAAGAAGTTCAGCCGCGACACTTTGGCCACCCGCCCATCGGCATCGGTCTGCTCGCGTACCAGGGCAGCCACTGCCGCCGTGACCGCGTCGCGCATATTCTGCAGCAGATCTACGTCGGTGAGCAGGCCCCGGTCGTTGTTTTGGTAGACCTGGTCGAGGTCGCGGCCAAGGCTCTCGCACAGTAGGCGTGGCAGCCCGATCAATCCTTCTTCTGGACGGTCAAAGCTGGCGATGCTGGCCAGCACATCGACGGCTTCCTCAGCGGTGGGTGCTTGGCCGACCACGTGTAGGCCGCAGGGCAGCACGCGCGACTCGATCTCCATCAGCTTGACGTAGACCCGCCCGACGATGGCATCACGCTCCTCCAAGCTCAGGCTGCCAGCGTCTTGCTCGGGCAGTTCGACGTCCTGGTCCAGGTTGACCAGCCGGGCTTTATCCAAGATCGTGTTAACAATCGAGACGCCGCGTCCGCCTTCGCGTAACTCTTTGTAAGAGCCGATCAGCTCGCTCAGCTCCTGCAGGCCTCGATACAAGCCAGCCTTCTCGGGCGCAGGCGTGAGGTAGCTGATCGTGGTAGCGTAACCCCGCCGCTTGGCAATCGTGGCTTCGGAGGGGTTGTTCACCGCGTAGTAGTAGAGATTCGGCATCGTGCCGATCAGCTGGTCGGGGTAGCACTCGCCAGACAGGCCAATCTGCTTGCCGGGCATGAACTCCAGCGAACCGTGGGTGCCGAAGTGCAACACGGCGTCAGCCTGCCAGATCTCATTGAGGTAGGTGTAGTAGGCGGCGAAGCCATGGTGCGGCGAGCAGGACTTGGAGAACAGCAGCCGCATCGGGTCACCCTCATAGCCGAAGGTGGGCTGCACCCCGACAAACACATTGCCATAGTGCTTACCGTAGACCAGTAGGTCTTTGCCGTCCGAATTCAAATGGCCCGGCGCGGGTCCCCATTGCGCGGTGATGCTCTCACAGTAGGGCGTCTTCGCTTCGTACTCGCGCACTGAGAGCTTGGCAGCGACGTTCAAACTCGGGCTGCCGACCTGGGCTTGGGCATCGTGCAGCACATCTTCCATCAGCTGTGCCGCAGTCTGGGGTAAATCCTGTACGTCGTAGCCGTTGCCCTTGAGCGCGGCGATCACCCGGTGCACCGAGGCAAAAACATCCAGGTAGGCTGCCGTACCGACATTGCCTTTATCGGGCGGGAAGCTGAACACGGTGATCGCGATTTTCTTCTGGACTTTGGGCTTGCGACGCAGCCTAGCCCACTTGATCGCCCGCTGTGCCAACAGCTCAACCCGGTCCTTGAGTGGGATGGCCTTGCCGGTCACGCCGTCGCGCCCCGAGAAGATCAGCGGATCAATTGCGCCGTCTAGCTCCGGCAGCGCAACTTGCAGCGCCACCTGCACCGGATGCAGGCCTAGGTCGCTGTCCTGCCATTCCTCGGTAGTCTGGAAGACTAGCGGCAGCGCCACCATGTAGGGCCGGTTGAGCCGCTTGAGCGCGTCGATAGCCTTAGGGTGGTCTTGACGCGCGGGGCCGCCCACCAGCGCAAACCCGGTGAGCGAGACCACGCTATCTACAATTGCCCTACGCTCTTCGGCCTTGCCCTTGCCGGACTCATAGAAGAAGGCCTCGACCGGCTTGGAGAAATCTAACCCTCCAGCAAACACTGGAATGACGCGCACGCCCCGGCTCTCGAATTCCGACACCGTGGCCACATAATGCGCATCATCGCCGGTCACCAGATGGGTGCGCTGCAGAACCAGCCCGACGCAAGGGGCTAGAGGATCTTTCAGGTCATTGGCAATGTCGGTGCGGGCGTTGTACCAGGCGAGATAGTCCTGGATGCCTTCAAACATCTTGGGGGCTAGTGGATGCCAGATGCCCAAATCGGGATACTCAATCGGCGCTTTGAACGCCACTTTGATCTGGAGGCTAGGCAGATATTTGTCTGCCAGCATCAGCAGGAAATTCTCTAGATTATCTTGAGAGCCACCCAGCCAGTATTGCAAGCTCAGCATGAAATTGCGCACATCCTGCGCTTTTTCAATCGGCATGTACTTGAGGATCTTGGGCAGCGTTTGCACCAGCTTGAGCATGCCGTCCTGGAAGGACGCGCCAGATTTTTCCTTGCGCTTCTTCATGAACTGGGCAATCGCACTCTTCGACTGGCCTAAATTGGCCATGCTGAAGGAGCCCAACTTGTTCAGGCGCATCACCTGCGGCATGGACGGGAACACCAAACACACGTCCAAGTGAGAGCGCTGCGGTTCGACCGCTTCAACAATCTTGTTGGCCAGATCCTCAATAAAAATCAGCGAAGCGAAAAAGACATTGGCCTGCGCCAGATCTTGCTTGAAAGATTCGTAAACCTCAGGATTTCTAAGCTCCTCGACCAGATAGCCGCTGACTTCGACTGCCAGATCCCGATGGCGGCGATTGATGCTTTCAACAGCCGCCGAGAGGGCGCTCT
The DNA here is from genome assembly GCA_031399305.1 of Leptolyngbya sp. SOY_34_metabat_272. Classification (GTDB taxonomy): domain Bacteria; phylum Cyanobacteriota; class Cyanobacteriia; order FACHB-261; family FACHB-261; genus FACHB-261. The sequence continues at coordinate 10,823 of JANNOU010000098.1, read as the reverse complement.
GGTACTGCGGCTCTAGGACGACATAAACCACCTTCATCAGAACCCGATTGCCCAGATCTTCTGGAGCCAGCCGCCGGGCTACTGATGTGAAGGCATGGGTGAGCATAGTCAAGTCGAACTCCTTTACAGTCTTTACAGAGGTTCTGACGGATTAATGATAAGAAGCGCAGAGCGAGCGACGCCCACCTCAGAAGGTGCGCAACTCGCAAATCTTGGTGTCCTACCCACGGTCTCTACACATCGTTTGTTGTATCAGAGAACCCGGTGTCACTGGACATGCCGCCTCCGAACCGAAATAAATTGATAGGAACCCGGATACATATCTTTACAATATGTGAGTGTGATTGCTCACCAGATATGTAAATTAACTTAATCATCAGAGTGTCCCCAAAAAATTCCCGTACCTCCTGGCTTTGGTGAGCTGTGAGAGGAGCCACTATTGTGAAGTTGGCAAGGCAGCGACTCTCAGACTTAGAAGCGAGGACTCATGAGTGTTAGGGAGGCAGCATTCCCCCGTCCCGCCACGATTCAGTTCGGCACCGATGGCTGGCGGGGGATCATCGCAGACGACTTTACCTTCCCCAATGTTCGAAAGGTTACACGGGCAGTGGCCTGTTACTTAGAGCAGACCTACAGCCGAGAGCGCCCTGTCCTAGTCGGCTACGACACTCGCTTTCTGGCTGATCAGTTTGCCTGGGCTTCAGCAGAGGTGCTGGCATCTCTGGGCTGGCGCGTGCTGCTCGCCGAGCGCGACTGCCCCACGCCCGCAATCGCCTACAGCGCGCGACAGCTCAACTCGGCTGGCGCGCTGATGTTCACGGCCAGCCACAACCCTGCCGCCTATTGCGGCATCAAGTACATCCCCGACTACGCGGGACCTGCAACCCCGGAAATTACAGACACAATTGTGGCCAATCTGGCAGGGGCTGCCGACGCTGGCCCCCGGTCTGTGCCCTTGAACAACATCATTACCTTTGATCCCCAACCAGATTACCTGCGGTTTCTGTACACGCTGCTGGACTTAGAGCGCATTCGCGCCGCTCGCCTGAGGGTTGGCTACGACGCCCTCTATTCGACTTCTCGAGGCTATCTTGACACCGCGCTGACCCACTGCGGCTGTGAGACTGCCAGCGACCATACCTACCGCGATGTCCTGTTTGGCGGCGGCATGCCCGACCCCAAAGGCAGGCAGCTAGACGCACTGGTCTCAGCTGTCAAAGCCTCCAGCGCCGATCTCGGCTTGGCCACCGATGGCGACAGCGACCGCTTCGGCATCGTCGATGAGCGGGGTCAGATCCTTGAACCTAATACCGTGCTGATGATCCTGGCGCGGCACTTGGTGAAGAACCGGGGCCAATCGGGCGCGATTGTGCGCACGGTCGCGACCACACACCTGCTTGACAATCTGGCAGCCCGGTACGGCCTAGACCTCCACGAAACCGCCGTTGGGTTCAAATACATCGGTGCAAAGATGCGCGAAGTGCCGGTGTTGATCGGTGGCGAGGAGTCGGGTGGCCTGAGCATCCTCGGTCACATCCCGGAAAAGGACGGCATCCTGGCCAATCTGCTGATGGCGGAAGCGCTAGCCTATGAGGGCAAGCCGCTCTCTCAGCTCGCCGCCGAAGTCACCGCAGAGGCGGGCGGCCCCCGCTACAACCAGCGTCTGGATCTGCGCTTGAGCCATGCGCACAAAGCGGCGGTGATGAGCGCCTTCAGCCAAACTCCCCCCAGCGCCGTTGCGGGCACACCAGTCCAGGCCGTAGGCCGTAAAGATGGCGTCAAGCTGCACCTCGAAGGCGGCTCCTGGATTCTGCTGCGCCCCTCTGGCACCGAGCCGCTCATGCGGGTCTACCTAGAGACGGACTCGCTGGATCAACAGGCCCAACTGGCTGCGGAGCTAAAGCAGCTGATCCAGCAACTAGAGCCAGTGATCATTGAAACCAGCGCCTGAGTGCAAAAAACCGCCAGAACCCTGAATGAGTTCTGACGGTCTATTCGCATAGTGCTACAAGCGCCCCTGAATCGCTCTATCAGCAGCCTTGAGCTAGACCTGGACCATGCCTGCTCAGCGACCAATCACCTCAAGCCGGACTGGAGCAACCCCAGACTGGATCAAACCAATGACCCGAGCTGCTGCCGCTGACAGATCGATGACTCGCCCGTGGGCGTAAGGACCGCGGTCGGTGATGCGAACTACCACCGACCGACCGTTGTTGCGGTTGACCACCCGTACGCGTGTCCCAAAGGGCAAGTGGCGATGTGCCGCTGTCATCGCATTTTGGTTGAACACCTCTCCATTGGCACTGCGATTGCCGTGGAAACCTGGTCCGTACCAGGAAGCTAGACCGCTGGCGATCAGTCGGATCGACCGCTGAGCCAAGTTTAGACCCTCAGCCGCAGGCAGAGCTTCTCGATCGATTGGTGGAGCGTTTCCCAACAGCCGCCGCAGACGATTGGTTGCGGACAGAACATTGTCAGCGGAGGTGCGGGTTGCATCGGGCAACCTCACGTTGTCCCCAAAGCTCAGCAAAACCTGATCGCCTAGCCGGATCTGATAGCGGTTCTGCTGATCAGACCAAACTGGCGTGATGTCACCCGCATCGAAGGCAGCGCGCTGGAGGGCGTTGAGACGGTCTGCCGCTTCGGTGGCCTGTCGAAGCGGATCAGGATTGCCGATCTCCGGATCTGAGGCACCGTTGGCTGCCAAGAAAGTAGCAATTGGAATGCCGCGGACATATAGGGTCGCGGCGGCGCGACCCTGCCAGCTGTGAGGCTGGGTGCGAGCGAGTAAATCCTGTCCCACTGCTGAGCCAGCAACGGCAGGTCGTGCGGAGGTTGGTTGGGACTGGCGTGTCCCGATCTTGGTCACTTCGGTGACTTGGGCAACTTGAGCCGCCGCTGGGTTGGCGCTGGAGAATCCAGTGCTGGCAGGATCCGCTGGTCTGGCGAGCGTCGCCAGAACCTCGCTGCTTGAGAGTTTGAGAGCTTGCGCTGGAGCCGTTGCCCCAGCCGCAGAGGTGGCTGCAGATTGCAGGGTCACGCTGGCTCGACGAACGCTGTCGTGCTCAGGAGCTGGTTCGGCAGGAGCAATGGGTCCCCCCGCATCAATGGCACCCACTTTTTCATCTGAGGTGCTGCCTTGGTCATCTGCCCGAGCGGGCGCGCCATTCAGCGTTCCCGTGGCTGTTGAAATCAGCAGAGCAGTGACTAAGCTACCCCAAAATTGTTGGTTCATACTTCCGTGAGGAACAACGTCATCAGGGAGCCCAAGCGACAGAGATTCAAGGGTTTGAACCACTGGTCGCGTTGGCACTCGGAGCTAACACGTAACCAGTCTGTAACTCGGACTCGTTCCGTTTTTGTTCTCTGTTTTTGAACTGCATTAGACTAGCATGAAGTTTCTGTAACGGGGATCAGCGGGTGGCAGACTGACCCGGCAACTTTATCAAACCTTTAAGAAGCTCAAGCTGGGAAATCGAAGTCCGGGTGAGGTTTTCATAGCTCGTCTGTAGCTTGTCTGAGGTTCTAAGCGTAGCGCAGGCTTCATGAGAACTTAACATTGTTTGTGAGCCGGATCACGACGTACCCTAGGATTCAGGCCTTGGGGGGAGACAACATGGAGTATCGACAGGCAGGGGTCAACATCGAAGCGGGTCGCACCTTTGTGGAGCGCATTCGAGGGCTGGTCGAAAGCACTCGGAGACCTGGAGTTTTGGGCGGTCTGGGGGGGTTCAGCGGTCTGTTTGAGATTCCCGGCGGGTACCGACAGCCGGTGCTGGTCTCGGGGGCGGACGGGGTTGGCACCAAGCTAAAGCTTGCCCAAATCCTGAACTGTCATAGCACGGTTGGGATCGATTTGGTGGCCATGTGCGTCAATGATGTGCTCACAGTTGGCGCGGAGCCGCTATTTTTTCTGGATTACCTAGCAACTGGAAAACTAGAGCCCGAACAATTGGCCGCGGTGGTAGCGGGGATTGCCGCTGGCTGCCGCGAGTCGGGCTGTGCGTTACTGGGCGGTGAGACTGCCGAGATGCCCGGATTCTATACTCCAGGCGAGTACGATCTGGCCGGTTTCTGCGTGGGCATTGTCGAGAAGGAGCGGGCGCTCGATGGTTCGCAGGTGCGTCTGGGCGACGCGGTTTTAGGTCTGACTAGTAGCGGTGTGCACAGTAATGGTTTCAGCTTGGTGCGCCAAATTGTGGCCACGGCTGGACTGGACTGGACCCAGCCGCTGGTAGAACTTGACCCGAACCGTCCGCTCGGTGAGGTTCTGCTGACGCCTACGCGGATCTACGTCAAACCGCTGCTGGCCGCCCTCAAGTCTGGCCTGGAAATCCATGGCATAGCCCACATTACAGGCGGTGGTCTACCCGAGAATTTGCCTCGCTGCCTGGGACTAGGGCAAGCGGTGCAGGTAGTGCCGGGTTCTTGGCCAGTGCCGCCGGTGTTCCGCTGGCTGGCGCAAGCGGGCTCGGTTCCAGACGCCGAAATGTACCGCACGTTCAATATGGGCGTTGGCCTGGCACTAGTCGTGCCCGAGGACCAGTGCCAGGCGACGCTGGATTGGTTCCTGGCTCAGGGATTACCAGCTCACCGAATTGGCTCGGTAATCGCAGGGGAAAACAATCTGACCGGTTTATTCTGAGAGCCTTGAACGCTTTTTGGCCGCGTTCAAGTCAAGCTTGGTTCTGTGTTGCCCTATCTACAGTAGCGATCAAAACACAATTCTGTATTCAGACTTTGAAAGGTTTGAATTTCAACCTATTGGGTGATTTTCTGCAGCCGTGATAGGTTCTAGGCTAGGAGTTAGTTTAGCCAAACTATTACTTTGCTAGGCTTGCACCCGACCATGATCTTAGCCGGGGTAAGGTTGAAATCTCACGATTGTTGGCTGGATTCCAACGATGATCTTTATATTCTGAGGGTAAAAAAATGGTCGGGGATTCTTCGGGATCTACGCTGCATGAGCTTAGCTCCAACTCGCCACTGCCAGCTAGCGAGGCGGTCGTAGATGAGGTGATTCTGCCTGGTAAAATCGGGCGAGTCTTTTACAGCGGTTCTTGGTGGCCCGCTCGCTGCGACCAGTCTGTTTCGCTGCAGCCTGGTGAGACAGTCCATGTGCTTGGCGTTCAGGATATTACGCTTCTGGTCGAACCTGTTGCGGTTAGAGACCCTGAACCGCTTGGCAGCACTCTCGACGGGTCGGAACTGCCGTTCAATCCAGCCATCTGACGGGTGTTTTACCGACTTCTCTGACGTTGGGCAGCTCGCAGCAATCTGATGCGGTAGGGGTCAGCATCTTTGCGCCAGACAACCCGATGTCCTTGAAGTTGGGCACAGTGTTCCTCCAATCGCCTGAACCAGCCTTTGCGTGTGCCAATCGAACTGGGGTGATCTAGCAGTCCCCAGGCTTCTTCCTGGTGAGTCAGCCTTGCGAATTTCTCATGGTGAGGATAGGCGGGGCTGACAAAGGTTTCTTTGCGGTGGAGCAAGGGAGGGTTGTCGGCGGCATCATAGTCCCGATAGCTGACGTGCAGGTTGCGCAGATCGACCTGCATGCTGGTCTGCAAAACGGGATGGGGGTCGCTGTCAAAATTGGGATAGAACAAATAGGAAATTTTGGGTTGGTCGGTGCTGAATTTGATCAGAGTTGCGCCATCCATGCGACCGATGGTGCGGCTGGCGCAGCCTTCGTAAAGTCTGAGCAGGGGATCTAGGGCTTCCAGTGCGGACACGTGAATATAGAGGGCGTTGGGCAGACGCTTGCCGATTTTGCTCTGCTTACACAGGCGGGCGACGAAGCCCGACTCGCCCAGGCTAAATAGCATTTGGTCGGCAGCAACGCAGGCCTGACGGTAGGTGACGCAGAAGATTTTGATATCTTGCTGAACCGCTGGGCCGAGAGCTTTGAGTTTGGGACGTCGCACTTAGTCACGTAATCATTTTAGTTATTCCTAGAGTGCTCAATTCAAAGGAATGAGCTGTGTCAAGATAGCGATCACTTCACCTGGATTCTCAGTGGGTAATAAGGGACTCCAAGCTCCGGAATGAGCAAAATCGACGCGATTCAGGTGCTCAATGGTGTCTGTTACTGCTTTGCGAGAGCCAATCAGAATCAGTTTGACAAGCTCGTAGCCTGGAATTGGCACAGACGGAGCGCTGAGGAAGGATGGAATGAGTGGATTTCTATTGGCTCTGGTCTGACTCTCGCTCAGCACATGGCGAATGAGAATACTCATCAGTTCGCCTGGGTTGCCAGTTGGTAGTATTGGACTCCACTCGCCAACTTCGGCGAACCTGAGAATGTGAAGCCTTTGGATGATCTGAGTGATACCTTTGCGAGAGCCAATCAGCAGGATTCTCAGCGGTTCTCTGCTGGGCGAGGGTTCAGCAGAATCTGAGCGCACGGAAACGGTGGGCGCATCGCCAGCGCCCGGCAGGAAGGCTGCGTACATCTGAGCGAACTCTCGGTGACGGAATGATGTCACCTTTCAGGGTGACACTCAGAATTCTATATCAATGTCACCTTAAATGGTGACATTTACTCGTTCATTGTCCTCTGACACGATCAGGGGCATGGGAAAAGCAGGTAAAGCCCTCAAGCAGGTGTTAGAGGTGCACGGCATCAGTCAGAACAAGCTAGCAGTCGCAATGGGCCTCCCTCGCTCTAACGTTGGTCGTTGGGTTAATGAGGACCGGGATCCCACCGCTGAGAACGTTGCCCAGATCGTGGATGTGCTGCGGAAAATCAGCCCAGAGGCGGCTGAGGGGTTTATCAGGCTTTACTTGGGTGACTCAGGCCAGGGCGAGGATCAGTCTTGAATGCCCTATCACAATCAGTACAAGACCAACTGATCGCCACGATTAAACATGTCTTCCCAGTGAGTAATTAGGCTTGCTTGTCACCACAGGTTCAAGGGCGCTGCTGTACCTCACTCAGAATACAATTTGCGTGCGGATGAGGAAACTTCCCCTCACAATTGTGGATTCCCCTACTCATTGTTGAGACTGCAGCTGATTGAGCTTATTTTTTGCCGACAATAAAATCTCTTGGGCTTCTAGATAAGCGATCGTTCCACTAGATACCCTCTCCAGATCATTTATGATTCGTTGCAAGCGGCTGATTACGAGATTGCGATTCAAGGAGTTGGGATCTGTCGGAGTATTTGCCAGCAGACTCTCAATATTTCTTTTTGCTTCTTGCAAAGCCTGAGCTGATTCAGCTTCGGCCTGAAGGCGAATCTCTATCTGTCCCAAATTAGCTTCGTACTGCGCCAGTAACCTCTGAGCCTCTGCATAACCAGCTAGATCATCCGAAGGAATCTGTTTCAATGATTCAATCGCCTGCTGCCACAAGACTTTCACCTGCTGCCACTCTGTCACGGTATGTGGAGGGTGCTGACCTGCCTTAGCAGCTTGCCAAGAGAATTCCTGTGCCGCCTTAATCAAAGTGCTAATATGCTCATTCCCAGCAGCAAGACCAACGACTTCTCGAAAATCGCGTTGATCAATGTCGAGCTTCTGTCGAGCTACTTTTCCAGCTAGAGTTTCGCCAGGGATCTGTGTAAGTTTATCAAGAGCTGAGCGCCAGGCTTCAATTGCTATTCGTTTGTCTGTGGGTGTTTTGGCCTGGTTGTACTGCTGCTTAGCTGTGTTAAGGGATTGTTCTCCATCAGCAAGCAGAGTTTGAGCATTTCCCTCTTGGAAGACTTTAGCGTTGAGCCGTGCGACCTCAGCCCGTGCCTGGCTGAACTGAATACGGCTAAACCGCCAGTCGTACCACCAATATCTATACTCGGGCCGGATGTTTAGAAAATCAAGCGGTAGGGCATCAAGGTGCTTTTGTGCTTCCTCAACTTTCTGTCTTCCTCGCTCCAGATCAGCAGGACTAGTGGCATTATCAATCAGTTGTTTGGCTTCTTGAACGGAAGCAATCGCCTGCCGAAAGTGCTTGTCAACACTGACATAGCTGGGCAGCAGCAGAATAGGCGCATTTTGAGCGACCGGACGACGAATCACAGGGTAAGGCAGGTTAGCGATCCAGACCATGCCTGCTGGGATACCAATCAGCAACGCTGCCCAGGCAAATCTGTTCAGCACACGTCGTTGTATCGGTCCTGACCAGGGTTGGTGTTGTATTGGTGCTGGCTGAGGCGATTGAAGTGGGCGGGCATGGACCTGTTTTGCCTCTGCCTCCATCTCTGCTTCCAGCTCCGCCAAGGATTTAATCTTTGGCTGTAGTGCAGGTTGCGGGTTTTGGGAAGATGGATGACCGCCAAATGGGAACTTCCAATTAGCCATAGCACATCAATGTAGATGGTCCAAGTTTATCTCTTTCAGGAGCCAAGGTCAAAGAAAGGTCAAAGAATAGAATAATCCTTATTGGGTAAATGAGGACCGAAATCCAACGGCTAAGAATGCTGAACGTCGCCCAAATTGTAGATGTATCGAAGAAAATCAGGAGGTGGCTGGGGAGTTTATGAAGCTGCTTAATGCAAACAGTCAGTCAATATAAGACCAACTGATCGCCACGATTGAATACGTTTTCTCGATGCCAACGGAGGGCTTCCAGTCGGGGAGTATATCGCTCCTGAGCTGGCAAGAGGATACGCTCACCCTGAAATTCTCCCATCGACTTTGCGTTGGGCGACTCTTCTCCCAAATCGTTTGAAACCAGTACCGTATAGTCATCTTGGATGCCGAACCAGCCTCGGTCAAACGCCCAGTGATGATTTTTGCACAGAGACAGTCCGTTATCCATTCGATCATCTCGGAATTCGGAGAATGGCTTGATGTGCGCTCCATCTACGATGTTTTGATTGAGAGAGTTAATGATTCGTAATCTGCAGAAGGCACACTGATAATCATACATATTGACAACTACTTTGCGAAAAGCAGCATCCCTGACAACTGCTTTGTTCTCATCAACCAACTCTTCAGTCGTATAGATTCTTCCACCCTTCTCTCGCAAGCGATCCTGAAAGTCTTGAAATGAATTGATTTGAAAGAGTTCTGAAATTTCTCGATTTCTACCAGGAAACCAGCTTGTTACAAGACTCTGAATCAAAGCATTTCTAGAATCTAAATTCGTCAATAGATTAAAAAGTTCGTCATCGAAGTATGCGTACTGGATCGTATCTTTTAATTTTTCAAGTGTCGTCAACACTCCTTTGGAGACAACTGCCTCCAGACCAGGTTGTGCTTTAAGATGCCAGAAACCATCACTCTTCATGTAGAAGAAGGGCTGGGCTAAATCCGCCTGATAAGCTTCTGGTCCCAAAAGGTCACGATATTTGATGAATGTTGCTAGTAGGTCAGCAGAGATAAAAATCTGATTCTTGGTCAGCAACCCGTGTTCAATTAGATCAATAATAGTTAGAAGCAAAACTGGTTTGTAGGGAGCTGTTCCTCGTTTGTAATGACGGTTTACATTAAGTCTGGAAAACTTCTCAACATAGAATCGAAGATTTTTCATCGGTCAGATCGGCTCCAAGTAAAATTTTCTCTGGTTTCTTGCGGTTAAAAACACCGAGAATACCCATGCTTCATCTACAAGATTCCCCCGCACCTGTGGACCGAAACACCCTCGAAAAACTCTGCCGGGTACTCAACTGCCAGCCCGGTGATTTGCTGCGCTACATGCCCGACGCTGAGGGATGATGAAAGGTCAGATTTTTCCGCGCCATCTTTCGGGAAAGCACCCTGCGAGAGTCTGTCATTTACCAAGACATCCTGCAAGAAGCAGAACTGACAATAATCCTGCGCCAACTCAAGCGTCGCCTGGGTTCCGTGCCGCTGCAACTGCAAACGCGTCTGCGGCAGCTTGCCCTGGCTCAGTTGGAGGACCTCGCAGAGGCCCTGCTAGACTTCTCCAGCCCAGAAGCTCTCGTGGCTTGGCTACCGGTGCAAACGCCGCCCCCCGAAACCTGATACGGTCAAGCAGTCAGACGCTCCCAACTCTCTGCCTTGGCCTACGACAACCTCTGCAAGTACCTCGCTGAGCAGTACCCCGCTCCATTTGCCCACTGGCTTTTAGCAACTGATGATGCCGATATTCAGGTGCTCAGGACAGAGTTGAGTACAGAGCCGATCCGCGCCGATGCACTCACCCTGCTGCAAACCCAGAACCGAATCCTGCACCTGGAATTCCAGACCCGGCCCGAACCAGAGCTGCCGTTGCGCATGGTCGATTACTGGCTGAGACTCCGCCGCCAGTATGCCTGTCCCATCATCCAGGTGGTGCTGTTCCTCAAGCCAACGACCTCTGAGCAGGTGTTGATCGAAACCTTCACCGACGAACCGATTCAGTTCCGCTATCGGGTGGTACGTCTGTGGGAACAAGACGCCGCCCCCTTGCTGGCCAACCCCGCCCTGTTACCGTTGGCCGTCTTGGCGCAGACTGACTCCCCTCAGTCCTTACTGGAACAGGTGGCCACTCAAGTCGCTAAAATCGAAGCAAGTGCTCAGCGGCAGCAGATCGCGGCCTGCGCTCAGGTCCTGGCGGGCTTACGCTTCGACAAAGCCTTGATCCGCACCATCTTTCGAGAGGACATCATGCGAGAGTCTGTCATTTACCAGGACATCCTGCAACAGGGACTTCAGCAAGGGCTCCAACAAGGACTTCAGGAAGGCAAGCAGGAGGAGGGCGTGACCCTAATTCTGCGCCAGCTCAGCCGTCGCCTCGGCTGGGTCGCACCAGAGCAGCAAGCGTACATTCAGCGGCTATCCCTCAAGCAGCTCGAAGATCTCGCAGAAGCACTGCTGGACTTCTCAGAGCCCGAAGATTTGACCACCTGGCTCCAGACCCATGCCCCAACAGAAGC